>CADBKF010000002.1:89637-133332 GCA_902795195.1 Oscillospiraceae bacterium | reverse complement strand
GTATATAACAACTTCCCGATGCGACCCTTGAAATGGCGTTCCCCTAAGGACGTCCTTTGTTCTTTTCCAACCTGTAAAGTATGATTGACAAACCTACATATTTTTGTTTTTCGCGTTGCGCTCGCCGCGTTTTTGTGGTACGATCTCAAAAGAAAACATCCAAACGAGGTGGATCATATGAAAATTGTATTGACCGACGTGCAGACCGTGCTCTGCGACCAGGTGCGCTCAGACGAGCTGCGGCAGTTCGGCGAGCTGACCGAATACGGCATGCTGCGCTACGACGAGGTGGCTGAGGCAATCCGAGACGCGGACATGGTGCTCAGCAACAAGACGGTCCTGAACGCCGAGACCCTGCGCCTGGCGGAGCATCTGCGCTACATTGGCCTGTTCGCCACGGGTTACAACAACGTCGATATCCCCTACTGCCAAAGCCGCGGGATCACGGTCTGCAACGCAGGCTCGTACTCCACCGCCGCGGTCGCGCAGCAGACCTTTGCCCTGATCCTCGAGCACTTCAACCAGGTGGCAAAATACGACCGCTTTGTCCATGACGGCCGCTGGACGCGCAGCGACACCTTTTCTCCCTTCGTCTATCGCCTCAACGAGCTCTCCGGCAAAACGCTCGGCATCGTGGGCCTGGGCGCCATCGGCCAGGCCGTGGCGCGGATTGCAAATGCATTCGACATGCGCGTTCTCGCCTATAACCGCAGCCCTCGGGCGGTTCCGGGGGTGGAGCAGGTCCCGCTGGAGACGCTGCTGCAAAACAGCGACATCGTGACCGTCCACTGTCCCCTGAACTCCGATTCCGCCGGGCTGTTCAACCGTGAGCGCTTTGCCATGATGAAGCCGGGCGCGCTGTTTGTCAACACGGCCCGCGGCGGCGTGATGGTGGAGCAGGACCTGTTTGATGCACTTGAGTCCGGCCGCCTGGGCGGTGCCTGCATCGATGTGCTCAGCACCGAGCCCATGGCGGATGACTGCGTCCTGCTCCACGCGAAAAACTGTATCATCACGCCCCACGTGGCCTGGGCCCCGGTCGAAACCCGCCAGCGCCTGATGCACATCGTGGCGGACAACATCGCAAACTACCTGGCAGGCACGCCGAAGAATGTGGTGAGTTAGGGATCAGGGATCAGTGGGCAGGGATCAGGGTCTCGGGATTCGTCATTGCGAACCAGTGACCGACGTCACTGGTGTGGCAATCCGTCCCTTTCTGTCTTTATGAGGAGCCTGCAACGAAGAATCTTTTACTTCCCCCTGCTCAGCTCTTCCATGCGGCGCAGGCGGTCCTCGGCCTGCTGCAGCGCCAGGTCCTCGGTCATGCCCCACTCGTTTTTGAGCAGCGCCACGATCCGGCGGCAGGCGTCGGCAGCCCGCGCATAGTCGCCCCGGATCTCGGAGATGTCCGCGATGCCCATCAGCGCGTCCTGATAGCGCGGGCGCATCGTGTCGCAGGCGAAGGCGCGTTCATAGCAGTCCACGGCTTTGTCGTAGTCGCACTTGAGCGCGTAATACTGGGCGCCCTCAAACAGGCAATCGCTGTCCTCCGGTGCCTCGCGGAGCATCTGTTCGATGATCGCGTCCGCGGCAGCCGCGTCGAAGCGGGCCAGTGCGATGTGCGCCCGGTAGGACGGCTCAAAGACCGGCTTGAGATCCGGGAGCCTGCAGAGACGGCCCAGGACCTGCTCCGCCTCGTCCGCGCGGTGGTCAGCCAGCAGATTGTCCAGCAGATATAGGTACGGCAGCCGCTGGTCGGGGTTCTTCTGCACGAGCTCACTGTAGAAGTCAATCGCCTGCTTGTGATTGCTCACGTTCCAGTCCCACACGGCGTGACCCTCGGCCATATTCAGCATCCACTGGCAGCTCTTTTCGTTGGGCGCTGTGCGGATCGCCTCCTTTGCATAGCGGCGGACCTTCTGCGCGTAGGAGTTCATCCGGTGCCAGTAGAGATAGGCAATCAGCTCCTGGGCACGCTTTTTGTACTGCTCCTCAGTCAGCAGTGCCTTGAGGAAGTCTTCGTACTCGCGGAATACGTCCGGCGGCAGCTCCTCCTCTACGTCCATGCGGTTCTCGATGCGGTTCATGCGCTGCTCGGTGCTCAGATCGAACAGCTCGTCGATCGTGACGCCGAAGGTCTCCGCCAGCAGCGGCAGGGTCGAGATGTCGGGCATGGCCACGGCGGTTTCCCATTTGGATACCGACTGCGCGCCGATACCGACCTTTGCGGCCAGCTGCTCCTGGGTCAAGCCGGACCGCAGTCGCAGCTGTTTGATTTTCTTTCCAAGTTCCATTTTATTTTCCTCCAATGATGTATCTCGTCTGTTCTCAAAAGCGCTGCAGCGATTCCTTTGCTCTCGCCCTTCGTAGTGGCCGATGCCCACATCGGCCATAAAGGCGCAGCGTGCTGCCGGGCATCATGGCCGATGTGGGCATCGGCCATAGAAGCGCAACGTGCTGCCGGGCATCATGGCCGATGTGGGCATCGGCCACTACGTTTGGGAAGTGCGCTTTTGTTTTCTGACAGCCTCATTATAGCCCCGACTCACAGAAAAGTCCATCACCCGGATTGCGAATCAACTCGCCCATTGCGCGAGTAAACCCAAATAATTGGATTTTGAATCGCATCACTGTTTCCCGAAACCGCCCGTAATAAATCGGCGTGGCAGTGTTCGAGAGAGACATAGAAAGTTTCCTTCCAAAGTAATATCGTGATTGAAGCATCCGCAAAGGCTTGAAAATTGAACAAAATTATGGTATATTATTCACATACGAACACCTTAAAACGCAGAAAGAAGGTAAATGAATGGCAAATGTAGTTGTGATAACCGGCGGCGGCTCCGGAATGGGATTTGAAACCGCTAAATTCATGCCGAAGGACAAGATCATCGTCCTCTCCGGCAGGACTGTATCGAAGCTCGAAAACGCAGTGAACATCCTCACCGAGCTGGGCTTTACCGCGTACGCCCACGCCTGCGACACCTCGGACCGCGCCTCTGTCCGCGCACTGGCCGAGTATGCCGCAAGTCTCGGAACGGTCAAGAACGTCATCAACGCCGCGGGAATGAGCCCCAACATGGCGGGCGGCGAGAAGCTCCTCAGGGTCAACGCCCTTGGCACCGTGTACGTCAATCAGGAGTTTTCCAAGGTCATGAGCGCGGGCAGCGTTATCTGCGACATAAGTTCAAATTCCGCTTATTCTCTGCCCGGCTTTCTCACAAAGCTGGCCGGCAAGAACTATAAATACGCCGAGACGGATGAGGCAAAGTTCCTTGCGGGACTTCTGAAATTCGCAAAGCTCGCCAAAACCGACTATCAGAAGGCAGGCTTCGCCTACGCGCTCAGCAAAAATTTCGTCTGCTGGTACGCCCGTAAGTGCGCCTTTGAATATGGCAAACGCGGCATCCGTGTCGTATCTCTCTCGCCCGGACTTATCGCCACCGATATGGGCAAGCTTGAGGAAAAAGAGGGCGGCTATCTTATCCCGCTTTCCGCCGAGGAGCGCATGGGAAGGCCGGAGGAGCTGGGCTACGCGATCGCTACTG
Source organism: Oscillospiraceae bacterium (assembly GCA_902795195.1). Classification (GTDB taxonomy): domain Bacteria; phylum Bacillota; class Clostridia; order Oscillospirales; family Oscillospiraceae; genus JAFRPC01. The sequence goes on along the minus strand of CADBKF010000002.1, from coordinate 129,787 downwards.
TGGCCGACGAGCGTAACGGCTACCTCGCCGGTGTTGACGTCCTCGTAGACGGCGGCAGCACGAACGGAAAAGAATTCAAGAAATAATCAAAACCTTAACAAAACTCAAAAACGGGCATGGCTTCTCGAAAAGCCGTGCCCGTTTCATATGTATATATACCTGCACCAAAGAAAAACAGCCATCCTTTCGGATGGCTGTTTTCTTTGGTGGAGATAAGCGGGATCGAACCGCTGACCTCTTGAATGCCATAGGGCTCCTGGAGGCTTGAAAGCCTTGATATATAAAGGGTGTGAGAACCCGCAAAGCTGCATGGATTTTATATATTTTGCAAAAAGACCATAACCGCCGAATCGGCGCAAGAAAAGATTTTGTTCTGAAAATGTTCTGAATATGGTCTGGAATATTGCAAGCCAAACCACCGAAGTTACTACACGAATAAGTATAAATCAGTGATTATTACAACGCGGAAAAATTAGTTTGTCGATGTTCATAGATTTCTTTGATTGCTCTCGTGGGAACAATGAAAGCAATCTATGAGTTCTCTGATCACAACTGAATAATTCTTCGTTCATATTAAATATTATTTTTTATTGCTTTTTTCAGTCCGTGGTTATGGGGTTATCACCAATAGAAGATAATTAATTGTATACATGTAATTAGTTTGAATGTCGTATTATTATGGGCTTTTCTGTCAAAAATGGCCTTGTTGAGAGGATTTGATCGCTCGCTCATATTCTCCCCTCTTTGTGCCATGCTTTTGCAAATAAACGAAAACCGGAGTCGGCTGGTTTGCCTGACTCCGATTAATTATAATATCGATTTATTCTGAGGCGTTCTTCATAGACTCAACTAGCGCTGCAATTGCCGCCACTTGTTGATTAGTAAGCCCGTCTAGACTCACTACTGTTCCTGGAGATATTGGCTGCTTCCCCAAAAGATAGTCAGTTGACACATTGTAGAGATAAGCGAGAGAGAGCAAGACTTCAGTGCTGGGTGTCCTTTCCCCCGTTTCGTAACCGGAAACAATAGACGGGGATATATCTATTCTGTCTGCAACTTGTTTTTGTGAATACCCGTACTTCATTCGTAATGCTTTCAGCCTATCAGCCATGCCCTCTATCATTGTGCCTCACCTCAAATTAATTATACCGAACGCAGCATAACAATAGGTGTTAATTAAAAGCGCTTAATGTGTTGACAAAAAACTGCAACTATGATACTTTGTTAGTAGGTTAATCACGTCATGGGGAGGATAACATGAAGAAAACAGTTTGCATAATCCTTGTAGGTTTATTTCTAATTTTGACAGCGTGCGCAAATGATAAACAGGAGCAAATAGAAATCATAGATACTACCAATGTGGGCCCAAGTACAACCATCGAGCTGGCCGAAACAGAAATCTTTGATATTAGCGAGACAGAAACAGAGCCGGAAGAAACTATGTCAGAAGATGCCCCGTTTGAAGCACCGTCTGAGCACGTTATAAATGGCATTTCATTTGTTGTTCCATCAGATTGGCTTTTAATGGATAGTGATGGGACTAGTATATCTTTTTACAACGAAAGTAATGGAAACAACGGTGTAATGCAGATTACGTGCGAAACAATTGCTCCTATCATGAAACTAGATACCGGTGGCGATAGTTCGATTTGTTCAAAAGAAGATGTTGTAAAACAGTATGGTGCAGAAGTGTTTGTAAACATCGGAATTGCTTCAATTACGGATGAAAAGTGGATGGAGCAAGGAGGTTTGGAGTATTGCAACCAAAATTTCACCATGAATGCAAAGACCAGAAATAGTACGGCAGATTATTCTATCGGGCGGTATATTATCATCCCAATTAACGATACAGATGCTTACTTCTCGGTTCGGATACTCTGTGACCCGAACAACAGGCTGTTGTCTGATGGTGATTTCGTGCTTAATTCGGCAATAGAGTCAATAAAAGAGTCTTCTCATACAACTGAACGCGAAAAAAATGATGGGGTATTTCCGTTTACTGTTACAGATTACCTAAACACATTGAAACAGTCAGATGAAGAACTTAATACAGAATTTCTAATCATGATGCAGATTGGAGATGATGGAACGCCATCGATTACAATTAAAGATAAGAATAATAACAACCTAGCTGGTATCGTTTTTGGTTATAATTCGAGAACAGTCAATGATGAAAATGCAACGGATATTGACGTGGTTTTCGCTTCTCTTGTATCGATAGAAGACAACAACGTTCTTGCACTCATCCCTATTATCTGGGCTTGCGATCAGTCACTTTCAAAAGACGATGCAATTGATGTAGCTATTGGATTATTATCAGAAGTCCAAAACAGCATTAAAAACGGGGCCGTAGGCACTGGTCATTTTGACAAGAACGGGATTGAATACTCACTTGTCTACACCAAGGATGGAGTAATTCTTTCTATAATGCCAGAGGGTTCAAAGAGCAAAGCAACAGATTAAAAGCGAGTGTTGGGCAATGTCGTGTTTCAGAAACTGGAAATAATGTTTCACCTCAACGCTTATTGAAGAGAGTTATACATACTATAAGGTCGAAGAATACCGGTATGCACGTACAACGATTTGTCAGTATTTCATGAAATCAGTCTATTCAAAAGAGGCAGGGACAAGCTCCCTGCCTCTTTTTTGTGTATCTCTATTTCGTTCTTATCTTGGAAATCTACCTTTGCGTCTGCACCTGGGCATCTGATAGAAATGACGATAATATTATTACATGGCTCTTTACATGTGCAGGCAGACAGTGCGCGCAACATAATGCCACGGCGCATGTAGGATTCACAAGAGATCAGCCGAAACCGATTCTTTTCCAAGTATGCTTCAAACTCCCGTGCTTTCAGTCGTATTCTTTCCGTTGCTTATTACCTTTGACCATCCCCCCATGATTGCTTTTGTTTTCGTATTCTCGAATCAGCTTGTCCAGTGTCGGGCGGCTGATATGGAGCTCTGCCGCAAGTGCTGATTTTGTGATTTCTCTGGCCTTGTATCTTTGATACCCCGCCTCAAAACCCCTGACCTGTTTCCGCTTGCCTCCCGTGTATTTCCCCTCACGCTTGGCGACGGCGATTCCCTCTCGCTGTCGGTCGAGAATACAAGCCCGCTCAAATTCTGCAATCGCGCCCAACATGGTCAGCATAAGTTTACCGGTCGGGGTTCCGGTGTCGATGCTTTCCTTGTTGGAAATCAGTGTAACGCCCTTGGAAGTGAGTAATTCCACGATGCTAAGTAAGTCCGAAGTGGAGCGAGCCAAGCGGCTGAAATCATGGACATGTACCACGTCGCCCTCCCTGGCGAACTCCAGAAGCTCCTGTAGCTTCGGACGGTTCGCGTTTTTTCCTGATAGTTTTTCGGTAAAGAATTTCTCAATTTCGTACTGCTTCATAGCTTCGAGCTGACGTGCCTCGTTCTGTTCAGCGGTGCTAACTCTGATATAAGCCAGTCTCACGCCGTTCCCCTCCTTGTGGTGTCCAGAAAACGGATAACCGCCTCGTCGATCTGTTCCGGCTGTGCTCTGGTGAACGGCATACATCTGCGGGCTGATGTAACCGGGATATGCAATGCGATTGCTGTGCTTGTGATACTATGTCGGAGCAAGCAACACGCAATGTAAGTTTTTGCTACGGTGTCTGCTGGGTATTTCATAGTTTATCCTCCTTGTAAAATCAGGGTGTGTTGATTTACAGAGTGTCAAAAGGATCTGAAAATAATTCTCTTTTTACATGGCTTAAGCTCCTTCGCTTTGTGAGTATGGGGTATACTCTGTTTTTACGTTTGTCCGGCGGCTCGGCGGGGAGCAATCCCCGCCGAGCCTGGGCGCTTGCTCACAGTGTGACCATTGGCTGCATACAATCTAGACACAGGATATTGACTGCTTTCGTTGCACGCACGGAGTTTCCGCAACACGGGCAAGTATACTTTCGGTGGTGGGTTTTCGTGGCTGTGACTGGCGGGAAATCGCTACTGTTGCCCGTGTGAGCTCCTATGCCCGGCGTGAACGACGAATAATCAACCCGACACATTTCAATCTCCCGCAACTCGTCGTGCAGTAGAACGAACTCTAAGAGCTCGTCGCCCGGCTCTGTCCGGCTCCAACCGTAGCGATCGGAGCGGGTAACGGTCAAGCCGTGTGCCTCGGCCTCACGTCGAAATGTTTTGTTGTGGTACTGGCCGCCGTTGCTCGTGTCCTTGGTCTGGAGAATCACGTCATCATACATGTGTACCATTTCATGAAGCATAGAGGCAAGCACGTTTTCAATTGGCCTGTCCAATGTACCGGAGGCAATGTTGATTTCGCGCCGGCCCTCGCCCTGGGTTTTCCATGCGTCGTATGTTGTGTAATGCGCGTATGCCCTGGGTGTCGGTGTGACCGTGATAACAGGGGCGGGGAGCGCCCCGTCAAAAAAGTGTTCATTCAGTAGCCGGAACGCCTTTTCAAGCTGGCCGGTCAAACGTGACATTTTCGTTACTTCCTTCATTGTAGCTTGCTCCCTTATCTCAATTTGTAGTTGATTTTTGGGAGCGGGCAAGGTATACTTTCTATACCCGCTCCCGTTGATGGTTTGCGGTCAGCCCTTGCGGTTTGCTTTGGTCGGCGTATTCGCAAGGGCTTTTTTCATGATACGCTGAATCGGCGGCTTGTGGTCTGTCTGGTGTACATCTTGTACAGCTCTCCGTGTTCCCTCTTGAATGCGGTGGTGTCCAGCCGGTTAGACAGAACCGTGGTGAATCTTGCGACGTAGCGTCCGGCCTCTAATTCCTCTACACCGCGCGTTTCCATTTCGCGTTTGATAAGGTCCTTAGCGGCTTCCACTTCGGCGGCAGCTTCGGCTGCGAGCGCCTCCCACTCTTTCAGGCGCTCAATGGTGGCGATCAGGTCAAAAGTGCTCATAGTTTTATCCTTTCGTTCTTTAGTTTGTGAAGCAAGCGGTGGGTGCCTTTAAACATCTAGGCTCTTGCCCTCTCAATCTCTCTTATCCGTTCCCGCTCTTACCTTGCGTTCTTTGAATCCGCTTTGGCTTGCTTCATGCTGTTTGGTGTCCTTGACTGTCTTCATGATATCATATTGGTACCAATATATCAAGATGGGATATTGCACAAATATATTGGTTCCAATATATGCAACATGCACATTAGTACCAATGCATATTGACAAGTCAAATCTTTTGTGTTAATTTATAGGTACTAATATATAGACAAAGGGAGGGATTCTTGTGGCACTATCTGCAGCACAGAGAAAAGCAAATGAAAAATATATACAGGCGCACTATTCGCAAGTAAAGCTCTCTATGCCAAACGAAGAAGCTCAGGCGCTTGAAGAATACTGTGCAAGGCATAATCTGAAAAAGGCGGGTTTTATCCGCGCGGCGATACGGGAAAAGATGGATCGGGAGCCATAGAAGAACGACAAGGTAAGCTGTGTGCTATCCTCTGGAACCTCTCCAGTGACAGGCCGGTGGTTTTGGTTTTTTTCGTCCGGCATTGGTATGTTTCCTGATAGTCGTTCCCTTTCCCACCTCAAGGCGATCTTTTATGTGTACACTTTAATACTTGCAGATTTAATAATAACTCTGATAGACGGGCTGTCACGGTTTGTGGCAAGCCCGTCTTTTTTTGTTCTCTGGAGCTTTTCCGGTGCGAAGCTTCAAATGTATGGGGCAAAGCTGTTGACAAAAATAAGGCCCGCAAACCCTTGATCCATAAGGGTTTGCGGGCCGCGTGATACAATCGTTGATATGTACGGATATATAAAAAAATAAACTCTGTTGCAACAACTCAAGTCCGCAAACCCTTTATTCACAAGGGTTTGCGGGCCGCTTGATGTGCGTATCTATATTGTAGGGAATATGGGGCGCAAAAAAACAATGCGTGAAGCAGTACGGGCCGGATGCTTCGGACACGCCACAAGGCCACACACAAATATTATTTTCATACAAAGGAGCGATCATTATTTCAGATTCAGCAATCAACAAAATCACAGTCGTTGACTCTCTCATGGGCAGTGGAAAGACTACATGGGCGATCAACTACATCAACAGCAATCCAGAAAAGTCGTTTATCTTTGTCACGCCGTTTCTATCAGAAATTCGGAGAATCAAGGATTCGTGCCCTGAATTTCACGACCCTCAACCGATCAACGGAAGAAAAATCGAAGGCTTCAATTTTCTTCTCCAAGGGGGACAGAATATCGCCGTGACACACAGCACGTTTTCAAACAGCAACGCGGAGACATTACAGTTTTTGAAGGAAAATCAGTATGTCCTAATTCTGGATGAAGTCCTCGATATTCTGGTGCCGTTTAACGACGTTGCCCAAAATAAGATCAAGAAAGACGATATCAAAATTCTACTTGATAACAAAATGATAGAAGTCGATCAATTCGGCAAGGTGTCATGGATAGCAGAGACTTATAATGAATCGTGTTATACCGACGTCCAGCGCCTTGCGAACGCCGGCAACTTGTTCTTTCTTGACGGTTCTATGCTTGTCTGGCAATTTCCCCCACAGATTTTTGATATGCTGTCGGAGGTTTACGTATTAACGTTCATGTTTAATGGTTCGTATATGAAGCCATATTTTGAATATCACGATATTGGTTACACGATGGCCTCCCTGCACAATGCCGAGCTTATCCCATATGAGCCGGTTAGCAAGGAGGCCAAAGCTATAATCAAGTCGCTGATTATCCTGGATACTGAAAAGCGCAGAAACAAGTACAGGGGAAAGAGCTTGTCAAAGAAGTGGTGCAAAGAGTCAGACAGTAAGACAAGGCTAGAGTTAAAGGGCCACATTGTCAATTATATCAATAATGTCATTGGGTGCAAATCTGCTGACGTTATGTGGACGGCTTATAATTCTCCAGATTGTAAAATGCGCAAGATTCTAAAAGGCAAGGGATACACACGTCGCAGTTTATCCGATGCAGAGAAACGGGCAATTCTCCAAGATGCAAAGCTGACGGAGCCGGAGAGGAATGCGAAACTGGAGCGGGCCACGGATTGTTTCGTGCCGTGTAATGCACGAGCATCTAACGAGTACAGGGACAGGAGCGTGTGCGTATATGCAGTGAATCTTCTCCCTAACCCCTATATGGTACGCTATTTCCAAAACAAGAATGACATAGACGGCAGGAATATTCACGTTGACGAAGATTCCTTTTCCTTGTCGAGTCTGCTCCAATGGCTTTGGCGGTCTCAAATCAGAGACGGGAAGCCGATCAATGTATATATACCCTCGACCCGTATGCGTGAGCTCCTGATTGGATGGCTGGAAAGCTGACGCATTTTGCGACGCTGCTTTAGGCCGTAAGGAAGCACAACTTCCTTTTTTCTGAAAAAAGTCTAGCATTCATGCGGGTTTGCGGGTTTTTCCGTTAAGGGGAAAACAGCAAAAAAAGAACAATAGAATCAAAAAATGGAGGAAATAATATGAAGTCTGAAAAGTCATTATCATTACAAACAGAACTGTTCCAGAGTAAGAGCGGGTCAAACAAAATCTTCGATGCGGTATATCATGGCGAAGCGTGCTATGCCCTGGTGCATACCTCAACCGATTGCAAGGTACTGTTTGACCATGACGAAAAGGTTCTTGAATCAGTGAAACGGAAAATCAGAACGGACGGTGGATTTTCGTGCTATCAGAATAAAGATGGTCACAAACATTTCAAGATAGCACACGCAAGGCGCGGCGGTAGCGTCCAACTGCGGGCATTTTTATTCTCTAGGTATCAAAAATTGTCTCTGGATAAGGTGCACGGGAAGAGAATTATGCTTCATGACCGGACGGCTGAGACGAAAGACATTTATGATTTTCGAAGCGCTAATTTGTACGAAGCCGGAATAAGTATACAAACGAGTAAACTGGTTTCAGTTAAAATGATAGAGCGTCCGGGAGCCCCCGAAGAAAAATATATTTCTGTTTCCTGTTCAACCGATCATGGCGAGGCAACGGAGCTATTGAGCTATGAGCCGGAATTGTTTCAAATTCTTTCCTCTCCAAGTAGATGCAATATTAGTTTTAACGCTATTAGTAATAGACTAATGGTGTGGATAATTAGCGGTGCAGACCGGAAGCCTAGGACAATTAACCTGGCTCGATTTGCAATGATTTACAAAGAGCATTTCGACAAGTACCGGAAGCGGAGGGGAGCAATTACGCGCTTTCTCAAGGATTATCTAAAGCTGGCCGAACTGCATCAAGACATGGAAGTTGGTCATGTAAACGCATGCAAACAGAACGGGACATGGGAGAATCTGATATGGATGGCCAGAAGCACAAACCATAAAATGCGGGATTATGCCAGATACTTTACTGGCCGACATGCGGCCTTTACTGCGGTCAAGGATGGGGCGATACTGATTGAGTATGCCGGGAAGTATTTCAGGTGTAACACACCGGAAGATTACCTTAGTTGGCAAAATACATATCTCGGACGAGATCAAATGACCCAGAATCTAAAGATCAGCTCCAACTGGCACCAAATCCCCACCCTTGCCGATGGCGTTAAAGATAAAACTGTATCCAAGGGTGAGCTACAATTTTTGGAATGGCTGGAGCATCGGGACGAGCTGCTGTTGCTCCCTGACGAGGCTTTCATTATACACGACCCGGAGCGGGTTCACACTCTGGAGGGTGTGTTGGAGCTTGCAACGACACTTTACGCTGCGGCAATGCATCCGTTCTCTGTTTCGGATTAAAGAATAGTATGAATTAGAATAGAATTAGGGCTGGCATTTTGCCAGCCCTACAGGAAGGAAAAGGATTATGAACACGAAAGAAATATTGATTGATATATCAAAAGTACGAGAGATGCCCCTTGATGAAAACGGAATCGGATGGTATAATTTGGGTGGTGGTTTGGCTTGCCAAATAAAGGAGGTACGTCGAATGGCAGAGCCAAAAACTGTTAGTGCATCATTACAGATAGACCGTGGCGTTTATGTGATACGAGGGCGGGTATATGACCCTCTGACTCGAAAGACGAAACAGCGGTCAAAGAGCACCGGCCTGCTCGTGAAAGATAATACAAAACGCAAGGCCGAAAAAGAAATGAAGCGAATTATAGAGATATGGACTCGGGAAGCAAATGCCGAGGTTATCCGGGAAGATCCTCTGTTCTCAGAGTATGTCCATCACTGGATCGAGAAGAAACGTATGACACTGAAAGCGACCAGCGTTAAGAGCTACGAGGATTATGTTCACTGCCATATTCTGCCAAAGCTCGGACATCTCAGAGTTCGCGAGATGAATTTACAGCATTTACAGAGGTTTTATCAGGTACTCTTAGAGGATTTGTCTGTATCCAGTGTGCGGAAACTGCACGTAGTTGTCAGCGGCGCATTACTGGATGCTGTGAGGGATGGTGTAATTCCAGTAAATTTTGCGCAGTATGTCGAGTTTCCACGCGGAAAGAAATTCCAAGGGTCTACTTACAGTCCGGAGCAAGTAGCTGTTCTACTCACAAGTGCAGAGAATGCAGGAGAACCTTTGCATGCGGCGGCAATGCTCGCCGTATGTTATGGATTGAGACGAAGTGAGATTGTCGGTCTCAGATGGAATGATATTGATTTCGATGCGAACACTCTGACGGTACAGAACACGGTCGTACAGAACGGGCTGGTAAAGATTGAAGCGGAGCAAACGAAGACGGCAAAGAGCCATCGTGTGATTTCACTGATTGGTTCAACCATCCCATACTTGAAAAGCTTGAAATCACAGCAGATTAAAAGCGGGTTGCGGTTGGATAAGGTATGTGTGTGGCCTGACGGTCGTGAAGTCAGGCCGGACTTCCTAACACACAAGGTTCCGGCCTTGATGAAAAAGGCTGGTTTGCCGCCAATCCGTTTGCATGATTTACGGCATACTGCAGCAACAATCCTTGCAACGGTCGCTTCTCCAAAGCAGGTTCAGGAATTTTTGGGACATGAAGACATCTCAACAACAATGAATGTGTATACCCACTTGCTTGATAAAGAGAGAATCGAAACCTCAAAGCTGCTCGACAGTATTCTGAAAACATCCGTATTTTGTTCTGGAAATTGTTCTGGAGCAAATTCACCGACATGATTTGTTCATCACTTTTACTTATAAAAAGTGTTGATAACAAAACAAAAAGACCCAAAACCTTTCGGTTTCAGGTCTCTTTTGTTGGTGGAGATAAGCGGGATCGAACCGCTGACCTCTTGAATGCCATTCAAGCGCTCTCCCAGCTGAGCTATACCCCCGTGAGCAGGGATATAATAGCACAACCTTCCGGAAAATGCAAGTCTTTTTTTCAGATTTTCCAAATTTTTTTTCAGGACGGTTTTTGTGCGAAAAAGCTCGGATTGCCACACCAGTGACGCGGTCACTGGTTCGCAATGACAGGCCTGGAGGTTCTTGACGCTTCATCCGGCTGCCCGGTTCATCGAAATTCTTTTTGACAAAATGAAAAGGACGTCGGAAAGACGTCCTTTTCTCATCCATTGTCCACTGTCAATTCTCAATTGTCAATTAACAAACACACACTGTGGCAGGCGATGCCTTCGCCGCGGCCGGTGAAGCCGAGGTGCTCCTCGGTGGTCGCCTTGAGGTTGATCGCGCCGGGCGCAATCGAGAGCGCGGCGGCAAGACAATCGCGCATCTGCGGCAGAAAGCGCGCCAGCTTCGGCGCCTGGGCGATCAACGTCACGTCGATGTTGCCCACGCGCCAGCCCGCTTTTTTGAGGAGCTTCGCGGTCTCGGAGAGCAGCAGCATGCTCGAGATGCCGAGATAGCGATCGTCCGTGTCCGGAAAATGCTGGCCGATGTCGCCCAGGCCGGCCGCACCCAGCAGCGCGTCAATGACCGCATGGGTCAGCACGTCCGCGTCGGAGTGGCCGTCCAGACCCCGGTCATAGGGCACCCGGACCCCGCCGAGGATCAGCGGCCGGCCTTCGGTCAGCCGGTGCACGTCGTAGCCGTGGCCCACGCGCATCATTTGGCCGCCCTCGCCTGCAGGATCGCCTCAGCCAGGATGAGATCGGTCGGTGTGGTTACCTTGAAGTTCTCATCGCTGCCCTCGGTGATGATGATGTTCAGGCCAAAGTCCTCGGCGGCCGAGCAGTCGTCCGTGACCTCCTTCTTCGAGCCGATGGCCTTTTCCAGCGCAGCCTTGTAGGTCGGCACGTCGAAGACCTGCGGCGTCTGCACGGCGTAGAGTTTGCTGCGGTCGGGGGTTTCCTCGATGATCCCGCCGCCGACGACCTTGATCGTGTCCTTGACCGGGATGGCCGGCGCGGCTGCGCCGAACTTGGCCGCCTTGCGGATCGCGTCGCGGATGACCTTTTCGGTCACGAGCGGGCGCGCGCCGTCGTGGATCGCCACGAGGTTGCACTTTTTCGACACGCAGTCCAGGCCCGCCTGCACCGACAGCGCCCGGGTCTCGCCGCCCTTGCAGATGGTTTTGACCTTGCCAAGCTGTTTTTTGACGCACAGCTCGCTCAGCTGCTCACGCAGCTCGTCGCGGGTGACCAGGATGATCTCGGTCACCTCGTCCACCGCCTCGAACGCGCGGATCGTGTGGATGATCAGAGGGTCACCTGCCAGCTCTGCCATGATCTTGTCGGTGCCCTTCATACGTTTGGCGCTGCCGGCAGCGACAATGACCGCGCTGCACTTGGCCCCGCGCCCGGAGACCTTTCTGAGTACGTCGGAAACTGCCATGATGTACCTCCTAATTGGATGCGGGCAGATTGCCCGCGCTACAATATATACTTTTTGGTGTTACACGTACTTTTGGGTGTTACACGCCACTACGGCTGCGTTACTTCGCAATCACCGCAGCCAGCAGCTTTGCGCACTGCTCGGCGACGCTGAGGTCTGCGACCTCGTTCGGAGTGTGCGTGTAGCGGATCGGAATGGCCAGGTTGCCCGTGGGCACGCCGCCGCGGGTGTTGAAGATCATGCCGGCGTCAGTGCCGCCCTGCTTGGTGACGTAGCGCTGCACCGGGATGTCCAGCTCCTTCGCCGTGTCCTCCAGCAGCTGGGAGATCTTGCGGCTGCTGATGGTGCGGTGGTCCATATACTTGACCACCGGGCCGCCGGAGAGCGTCAGCGGCGTCTTCTTCCCGCCGGGATAGTCGAATACGCCGGTGATGTCCACTGCGATGGCCAGATCCGGCGTGACGGTAAACGCCACGGGGCCGGCGCCGCGGCAGCCGACCTCCTCCTGCACGGTGAAGGTGCAGAAAATGTCGTTGTCGGTCTCGCCCAGAAGCTCCAGCGCCCTGAGGCAGACCGCGCAGCCCAGGCGGTTGTCAAGCGAATTGGAAATGACCGTGTTGCCCACAAAATACGGCGCCTGGCAGAAGGCGGCCGTCTCGCCGATCTCGACCTTCTGTCCTGCCGTGTCGATGTAGAGCCGGCTCTCATCGAGGTCCTTCGGCTCGAGGTCGCCCTCGGCGCAGATGACGCCCAGAACGCCGCTCTCAAATTTGACGCGCTGGCCCACCATGTGCAGCAGCTTCATGCCGCCGAGCCTGCCGAAGCGGACAAAGCCGTTGTCCTCAATGTACGTTGCCACCACGCCCACGGTGTCCATGTGCGCGGCCAGCATGATGCGCTTGCCGTTGCCGGGCTTGTGGATGACCAGGTTGCCCAGATGATCGCTCACGACCTCGCCGTAGGGCGCGCCGAGCTGCCGGATGACCTTGGCGATCTCGCCTTCACAGCCGGAAACCGAGACCGGCGGAATGAGTTGCTGCAATAGCTTATCCATAAACTTCCTCCATTTTCTCCAAGAAGCCATCGACAATGGCCTGCATTTGTTCGATATCCCTGAGGCTGCCCACGCTCGATGGGCTGTGGATGTACCGCAGCGCCGCCGAAACCGCACCGACCTTGCAGCCGCCGCAGTTTCTCTGAATGGCCTGGGCGTCCGTGCCGCCGGCGATCTTCGTCTTGGTCTGCCAGGGGATTTGTTTTTCGTCTGCGATCCGGCTCAGCAGCCGGAAGAGCTCCCGGTCGTAGATCGATGCCCGATCCATGAACGGCAGCACCGGGCCCTTGCCCGGCGAGCAGACCTTGCCTGCGCCGCTCGAGGGCGGCACATCCGCTGCCGTGGTGCCCTCGACGATCAGGGCAATGTCCGGCTGGATGTAGTGGCTCGCGCTCCGGGCGCCTCTGCCGCCGATCTCCTCCTGCACGGTGAAGGCAAACCAGCAGTCGACCGGCAGGTCCTTTTTGAGCGTCTCAAGCAGGATCGCGCAGCCGACGCGGTCGTCGAGCGCCTTCATGCGGATGTATCCGTTCGGAAGCTCGGTGCAGTCGGTCTGGAAGCTCACATAGTCGCCGAGGAAGGTCATCTCCTCGGCCTCCTCCTTCGACGAAGCGCCGATGTCGATGTAGAGCTCTTTCAGCTTCGGGACGCTGCCCTCCTCGTCGTCGTGACTCAGGTGCACCGGCTTCATGCCGATGATGCCGGGGATCTGCTGCTCGCCCACGAGCACCTGTTTGCCGATGACCACGCGGCGGTCCACGCCGCCGATGAACCGGAAGCGCAAAAAGCCGTCGTCCTCGATTTTGGAGACGATGAGGCCGACCTCATCCATGTGGGCGCAGAGCATCAGCTTGTGGCGCAGCTGCTTCAGGCCGCGCTTGAAGACGAGCAGGCTGCCGTTCGGCAGCACGGTCATCTCGTCGGCATAGGGCTCTGCTTCCTTTGCCAGGTAATCGCGCACCGCGTCCTCATAGCCGGAGGGGCCGCGCAGCGCGCAGAGTGTTTTCAGGGTTTCGATCATGTTGCGTCGTCCTCCCCCATCGAGAGAATATAGGCGGCCAGCAGCTGCGCGCTGTGCTCCACGTCGCGCAGGTCCACCGCCTCGATCGGCGTGTGCATATAGCGCAGCGGCAGCGACACGCAGACCACGTTGACGCCGTTGCGGCTGACCTGGATCTCGTCGGCGTTCGTGCCGGTGCGGCCGGGGAGCACCTCGAGGGTGTACGGGATGTGTTGCTGCTTTGCAAGCTCCGTCAGCCGCTTGTTCATGCGGCGGTTCATCACAGGACCCACGCCGATCATCGGGCCACTGCCGAGGGGCGAGGATTCATCTTCGCCCACATCCGGCTGCTTGGCGAAGCTGACGTCCACGATGATGGCCTCGTCGGGCATCATGTTGTAGGCCCCGGTCTTGGCGCCGGCGCCGGTGTATTCCTCCTGTACGGAGCCCAGGACCACCACGTCCATGGGAAGCGGCTCGTCCTTTAATAGCTCCATCGCGCGCACCAGGATGGCAAAGCAGGCCCGGTCGTCGAGCGACTTGCCGCAGACCAGGTGCTTTCCCATGGCAAAGGGCTTGGTTGCAAACACCACGCGTGTGCCCACGGGCACCCGCTCGGGGGCCTCCTCCTTTGACAGGCAGCAGTCGATGCGCAGCTTGTCCATCTGGAAGGCCTTGTCGTGATCCTCCGCCTTGAGCACGTGCGGCGGCAGGCAGGTGATCACACCGCTGATCGGCGGCTCGGTGCAGACCCGGACCTCCAGACCCGGCAGGATTTTCGGATCGAGCCCGATGGGCACAAACTGCAAAAAGCCGTTGTCGTATCCGGACACGGTCATGCCGACCTCATCCAGATGCGCATCCAGCAGCAGGCAGCGCGCGCCGCGCTGCTTTGCCGTGCGGATGCCGATCACGTTTCCGTTCACGTCCTGCGTGACGGAGTCAACATAGGGCCGCAGCAGCTGCTTGGCGACTGCCGCCGCGCCCGTCTCGTCTCCGCTTGGCCCGATGGCTTCGGAGAGCGCAAAAATTCGTTCCTTGTTGTCCATGTTACAGCTCCATTACGGTTTTCTTGAATTCCCGGCCGCGCACCATGAAGTTCTTGAATTTGTCAAAGGCGGCGCTGGCCGGCGAGAGCAGCACCACGTCCCCGGGCTTTGCCAGCGCGGCAGCCCGCCGGACGGCCTCATAGAAGTCGTCGATCGAGAGGATCGCGGGCTTTCCGGGTTCGTAGCCGGGCGCAGCCTCGGTCACGGCGCGGATCTTCGGCCCGGTGTCACCGGTGACGATCAGCAGCTTTACGTGCTCGACGATCTCCGGCCCGAGCACGTCGTAGGGGATGTGCTTGTCATAGCCGCCAGCGATCAGGATGACCTGCTCGGAGAAGCTGCGCAGGCCCGCGATCGTCCGGCTGGGCGAGGAGGCGATGGAGTCGTTGTAAAAGCGCACGCCGTCCTTCACGCGCACAAGCTCGATCCGGTGCTCCACGCCGCCGAAGCTGCGGGCCACCTGGCGGATCGTCCCGTCGGAGACCTCGTCCCCCACGGCCAGGATCGCGGCCATATAGTTCTCCACGTTGTGGATGCCCGGCAGCAGGATCTCCGACTGGGGCATGATCTCCTCGACCTGCTCCCCTGTTTTTCTGTAGATTACGCCGTCCTGCAGATACACGCCGTTTTCCGGCACGCCAAGTCGCGAGAATTTCAGCAGCCGGCCACAGGCCTTGTCCGAAAAGCCGTTGGTGATCTCGTTGTCCATGTTGACGATCAGCGTGTCGTCCGGCCCCTGGTGAAGATACAGGTTTTCCTTGGCGGCCACGTACTCGGCCATGTCCTTGTGGATGTCCAGGTGGTTGGGCGCCAGGTTCGTCAGGACCGCCACGTGCGCGCTGTAGGGGAAGTACATGAGCTGGAACGAGCTCAGCTCCAGCACCACCTTGTCCCCCGGCTGCATGGCATCAGCCTTGTCCAGAAGCGGTGTGCCGATGTTGCCGCCCACCCAGACGCGGAAGCCCGCGGCCTTGTAGAGCTCGTAGATCAGCGTGGTCGTGGTGGTCTTGCCGTCCGAGCCGGTCACCGCGGTGATCGGACAGGGGCAGACCTCAAAAAAAGCCTCCATCTCCGAGGTGATCTTAGCCCCGCGCGCCCTGAGCGCAAGGATCTCCGGCTTGTCCGGGTGCAGGCCCGGCGTGCGGAAGGCCACGTCGCCGTCGATGTTTTCCAGATAATCGTCTCCCAGGTGCAGCTTTGCGCCCAGGCGCTCGAGCTCGAGCACCTCGGGATCGAGCTTGCTTCTGGGCGTCTTGTCACAGCAGACGGTGTCGATGCCGTAGTGCAGCAGCAGCCGCACCAGCGGCCGGTTGCTCACGCCGACGCCCAGCACCAGCACGCGCTTGCCCATCAGCTTTTCAAAATAATGGTCCAGTCTTGTCATGTTGTTCTCCGTGGCTCTGAAAAAGCAGAGTTCCTCACTTCTGAAATTCCGTAGTGGCCGATGCCCACATCGGCCATAAAAGTGCAATGCGCACAAGGTCTAATGGCCGATGTGGGCATCGGCCACTACGCAGAAAATTGTTTATTTGTTTCCCCTTACGCCGCCCTCGTCCGAAAATCAGCGTTGATGGTAGTAACGGTGCGCAATGACGCTGCGCGTGTGACAGTGCAGGGCGTAACGTTCAAGATGGGAGTCGAACCCAGACCGCGCCCGGCGGCCGCCATACAGGTGCGGTTCCTTCTCAACCGCCAGAGATCCCGCTCGCCTTTTCGGACTACCAACTGTTTTTATTGGATTCGTAGTGGCCGATGCCCACATCGGCCATGAAAATACGAGGTACAGTGAGACATAATGGCCGATGTGGGCATCGGCCACTACGAGGCGCTTATTATCTACAGCAGCTCCGTCGTCCAGTTGAGGGCCTGGATGCGTTCATCGAGCTCCCGCAGCTGCTTGGACTGCAGATCCACGTCCTTCTGCAGCGCGGCCACGTCCACGGTGCTGACGATCTTGATTTCTGTGCGGGAATAGCGGTCGATCTTGCTGCTGGCTTCCGTGAGGAAGCTGCGCAGGATCGACAGCCGCTTTTCCATCGCGTCCCGCCGGGCCAGCAGCGCGGTCAGCGTTTCGCCCTCGGAGACGGTCTGGCTGTTCGTCAGGTTGATGCGGCGGATCAGCTCCTCCAGGCGGACCATGTTCTGATCCAGCTCCTGCAGCAGCAGGGCCGGGTCCTCCGCAGGCGGCTCGCCCTCCTGGGTTTTTGCGTTGTTGTTCAGCCGTTCGCCCAGCGCCGCGATCCGCCGCTGCAGATTGGCCCGCTCGGACAATGCGCTTGCAAGCTTCATAAATCCACCCCTTTTCGATGATTCCTATTTATTATAGCGCGAAGCGCACAAATTTGCAATGAAGTATTTGACTTTTCTTTGCAAATCTGGTAAAATGCAGCACGCGACCGGGTTGGACAGCCGCGCGGGAGCGTCGAAAGGCGCCTTGTGAGGAAAGTCCGGGCTCCGCAGGGCAAGGATAACGGGTAACGCCCGCCGAAGGCAACTTCAGGAAAAGTGCAACAGAGAGATACTACCCGCCGGCTTGCCGACGGGAAAAGGTGGAAACGTGAGGTAAGAGCTCACGCGCCGGTTGGAGACAATCCGGTGATGTAAACTCTATCCGGAGCAACACCGTGGAGGAGGCTATGGTCGGCCCGACCGTCTCCGAGGAGGTGGCTGGAGCGCAGCGGCAACGCTGCGCCTAGATAGATGGCTGTCAAAACAGAACCCGGCTTACAGACCCGATCGCCCCGCTCCAAGCGTCTGCTTGGAGCGGGATTTTCAGTTGATAGTGGAAAGTGGAAAGTGGAAAGCGTACTGAACATCATAGCTTCTGCATATACTGTTCCGGTGATTCTTTGATGCGCAAGCCAAAACACGGCGTTTCTCTCTCGGTGCTCCTGCTGCTCTGCGCGCTGGGGCTGTTTTTGCGGCTGCTGCTGCCGGGGCCTGCTCGGGCGCTGCGGGAGGTGCTCTGGCCGGATTCCGCGATGGAGCGGGTCTACGAGGTCTTTGCCCCGAATGAATAGGCGCGTTTCCCTCTCCCCTGCCTTTGCGCTGCTGCTCTGCGGGCTGATCTGGCTCGATGAGGACGGGCTTGTTCCCCGGTTCCTGCTCTCTGCGGCCCTGCACGAGGCGGGGCATCTGGGCTGCATGGCGCTGCTGCACATTCCGGTGGAGCACATACAGATCGGACTGACCAGCGCGGTGATCTCGGCGCATTTCCGCACGGCCCGGGATGAGGCGCTCTCCGCTGCCGCCGGCCCTGCCGTCAATCTGCTGCTGGCACTGACATTTTTCCGCGTCGATCCCATGTTTTCGATCCTCAACGCGATCCTGCTGCTCTATAACCTGCTCCCCATCTACCCTCTCGACGGCGGCCGCCTGCTGCGCATCGGATGTGTTGCAGCATTCGGAGTATTTCGGGGCCTGAAAATCTCAAATATCATTGCAACGGTCATCCTTCTGCTTCTTTCGATCTTCTGCCTTTATCTGACCGTTTGCGCAAAAATGGGACGAATGCCGATGCTCCTGATGGCCATTTTCCTCTCCCGGCTGCCAATTTGGGCTTGTATTTTCCGGCGCCGATTGGTAAAATAGTGACAGCGCCGCCCCCTCCTAAAGTATCCGCTATTAACTCCTCACTCTTCACTCTGAAAAACTATGAACACAAAACTCGAACGCATCCTGCCCCGGGTGCAGAAGCCTGCACGCTACGTGGGCGGGGAATACAATGAAATCGTCAAGGACAAAACGCAGACCGACGTCAACGTCGCCTTCTGCTTCCCGGACACCTATGAGATCGGCATGTCCAACGTCGGCATGCGCATCCTCTATGCAGTCATGAACGACCTGCCCTGGTGCGCCTGCGAGCGGGTCTTCGCCCCCTGGGGCGACATGGAGGACGAGCTGAGAAAGGCCCGGCTCCCCCTCTGGTGCCTGGAAAGCCAGGACCCCGTGCGCGATTTTGACATGATCGCCTTCTCCATCGGCTATGAGATGTGCTACACCAACATTCTGAACGTGTTGGATCTGTCCGGCATCCCGCTGCATTCGTCGGAACGGGAAGGTTTACATAATATTGTATTTGCCGGCGGCACCTGTGCCTACAACCCCGAGCCGCTGGCGGACTTCATCGACTTCTTCTCCCTCGGCGAGGGCGAGGAGATCACCGTTGAGATCCTCGAATGCTACCGCAGGGCCAAGCAGGCCGGCTGGGACAAGCAGACCTTCCTGCGCGAGGTCGCCAAAATCGACGGCGTCTACGTCCCCTCCTTCTATGAACACGTGTACAACGAGGACGGCACGCTCAAGCAGATCATTCCGCTGGGCGGCGCGCCCAAAACCGCGCGCAAGCGCATCATGCAGAACCTCGACACGGCGCGCTATCCCGACAAGATGATCGTCCCCTCGACCGAAATCGTCCACGACCGCATGAATCTCGAGGTCATGCGCGGCTGCATCCGCGGCTGCCGCTTCTGCCAGGCGGGCTTTGTCTACCGCCCGGTGCGCCCGCGCTCGGTGCAGACGCTGCACGACCAGGCGATCGGTCTGCTCGAGGACTCCGGCTGCCATGAGATCACGCTCTCGAGCCTCTCGACCTCGGACTACCGGTATCTGCCCGAGCTCATGGCCTCGCTCGAGGACTACTGCCAGGAGAAGAAGATCAACCTCTCCGTGCCCTCGCTGCGGGCCGACAACTTCTCGCGCGAGCTCATGCTCAAGCTGCAGAAGGTCCGCAAGAGCGGCCTGACCTTCGCGCCCGAGGCCGGCACCCAGCGCCTGCGCGACGCGATCAACAAAAACGTCACCGAGGAGGAAATCCTCGAAACCTGTAAAATCGCGTTTTCCGGCGGCTGGAGCAACGTCAAGCTCTATTTCATGCTGGGCCTGCCCACCGAGACCGACGAGGACGTGCTGGGCATCGCAGACCTGGTCTACAAGATCCTGAAGACCTGGCGGGAGAACGCCAGCAACAAAAAGCGCGGCCTGCGCATCCACGTGGCGACCGCCTTCTTCGTCCCCAAGCCCTTCACGCCGTTCCAGTGGGAGCAGCAGATCACGCCTGAGGAATACACCCGGCGGCAGCGGCTCTTGAAGGACGCGATGCTCTCCAAGAGCGTGGAATACAACTGGCATGCGCCGGACCTGAGCCAGCTCGAGGCCGTTCTGGCCAGAGGCGACCGCCGGCTCTGCAGGGTCATCGAGACCGCCTGGCGGCGCGGGGCCAAGCTCGACGGCTGGCTGGAATATTTTGACTACAAGCTCTGGATGCAGGCGCTCCGGGACTGCGGCATCGACCCGGCCTTCTACACAACGCGGGGCTACGCCGAGGACGAGGTCCTGCCCTGGGACAGCATCGACGTGGGCGTCACCAAGCGCTTCTTCCTGCGCGAGCGCGAGCGGGCATACCGCTCGGAGATCACACCCGACTGCCGCGCCGGCTGCGCCGGCTGCGGGGCGAACCGACTGCTGGAAGGAGGCGTGTGCGATGCCTAGAATGCGCTTTTCCAAGACCGGCAACGCGGTCTGGATCTCCCATCTGGACCTGATGCGGGCGCTGCAGCGGGGCTTCCGCCGCGCCGGGGTGCTGCTCAAGCACTCGCAGGGCTTCACGCCCCATCCGGTGCTCTCCATCGCGCTGCCGCTGTCCGTCGGCGTGTCGAGTGATTACGAGATCGCGGATTTTGAGCTCGACGCGCCGACCGATCTGGCCGCCCTGCCTGCCCGGCTCAATGCCGCCCTGCCCAAGGGGATCGAGATCCTCGAATGCTACGAGGACGGCGAGAAGCTCAAGCACCTGAAATGGCTCGAGGCCCGATTGACCCTCATTTACGACGCGGGCGTCCCGGCCCAGGCTGCCGATCAGATTCGCACACTGTTTGCCCGGCCGTCGCTCGAGGTCGAAAAGCACGGGAAAAACGGCCCGGTTACCGTGGACATCCTGCCGATGCTGCACGCATATTCCGTCACGCAGCCGGACGAGACCACGCTGGCGCTCACCGCCACGGTCAGCGCCCAGAATCCGACGCTCAATCCCCTGCTCCTGCTCACCGCCATCGAAGCAGAGCTCCCCGCCTGCAAGCCGGATTTTACCCGCTGCCACCGAATCCAAATCATGAACGAAGCATTCCATGCTTTCAGATGAAAAACAATACGAAAAGACCGCTTCCCCCGGAAGCGGTCTTTTTGTATCGTTATCTGTCCCGTGTGGCAAGGTAGCTTGCAAGGTTGGCCAGAGCGTCGGCGTTTTCAAAGCCTGTGAGCGCGGCAATGGCCTGCCGGGTCAGGGTGCGGACCTTGCGCTTGCAGTAGTCGGGGCCGTAGAGCTTCAGGAACGTATTTTTGTTCTCATCCACGCCCACGGCCTTGCCCAGAACGGCAGCGTCGCCCTCGGCGTCGAGCACGTCGTCCCGGATCTGGAAGGCCAGGCCCACCGCGTCGGCATAGGCGCCTGCGGCACTTCTCTGCTCGCTGCTTCCGCCCGCGCAGATGACGCCCATCTCGCAGGCTGCGCGGATCAGCGCGCCGGTCTTGCGCTTCTGGATCGCCAGCACCTCGCTTCGGGTGCAGGCGCGCGTCTCTGCCTCCATGTCCAGCACCTGGCCGCCCACCATGCCGTAGGGGCCGGCCCGATAGGAGAGCGTTTTGACGAGCTCTGCCTTCGCCTCGGCCGGAAGCTCGGACTGCGTCAGCACGAAAAAGGCATCCGTGAGCAGACCGTCGCCGGCCAGCACCGCAGCCGCCTCGCCGAACACCTTGTGGTTCGTGGGCTTGCCCCGCCGCAGATCGTCGTTGTCCATGCAGGGCAGATCGTCGTGGATCAGGCTGTAGGTGTGGATCATCTCAACGGCCATGGCGGCGCAATCCGCCTGCGTGTCGCTGCCGCCGCAGACGCGGCAGAATTCATAGACCAGAAACGGGCGCAGGCGCTTGCCGCCGGCCAGCAGGCTGTAGCGCATGGACTCAAACAGCCGCTTCTGCGGCTCCCGGTTCTTGGCGTAGAGCCGGTCGAGGTTTGCCTCCACCCGGGCCGTGGTCTCGGCCCAGCGCTCAGTCCATTCCATCGGCAAACTCCGTTTCCACCGGGGCGCCGTCCGCGCCCTTGCTCAGCTTGACGATCTCGAGCTCCGCCCGGTCGAGCAGCGCCTGGCAGGACTGCACCAGCGCGGTGCCCTCCTGAAAGAGCTTCAGCGATTCATCCAGCGGCACATCGCCGCGCTCGAGCTGGCGAACGATCTCGTCGAGCCGCTTGACCGACTGCTCATAGGTCATGGATTGTTGTTCGTTCATTTTGCTTCTCCTGTTTCACCGTAGTGGCCGATGCCCACATCGGCCATACAAGTCTGTACCATAAGTGATGGCCGATGTGGGCATCGGCCACTACGGGTTCGTCTGATCGACGATGCCCTCGAAGGCGCCGTCGCCGGTCTGAACACGGATGCGGTCGCCGGGCTGCACCTGCGCGGCGGATTTGACGATGCTGCCGTCGGCCTGAAACGCCATGCTGTAGCCGCGCGAGAGCACCTTGAGCGGGCTCATGGCATCAAGCCCCGCCGCAAGGCGCGTGAACTGCTGCCGCTTGCCGGCAAGCATGCCCTGCGACAGGCGCAGCAGCCGCTGCTGCAGGCCGTCGAGCCGCATTCTACGGTCCTGGGTCCAGGCGAGCGGGCTTTGCAGCACGTGAGCGCTTTTGAGCGAATCCAGCTGCCGCCGGGCCAGCTTGACGCGGCGGTCCATCGCGGAATTCATTGCGCTCTGCGCGTGCAGGAGCGCAGTTTTCAGCTCCATCTGATCCGGCGCGACCAGCTCCGCCGCGTTCGACGGCGTGGCCGCCCGCAGATCCGCCACAAAGTCGGAAATCGTCACATCCGGCTCGTGTCCCACCGCGGAGATGACCGGGATCTCGGAGGCGTAGATCGCCCGGGCCACGCGCTCGTCGTTGAAGGCCCAGAGGTCCTCGATCGAGCCGCCGCCGCGGCCGGTGATGATCACGTCGGCCAGCTTCCAACGGTTTACATAACGTATCGCGCCGACGATCTCCGGCGGGGCCTCCACGCCCTGCACGCGCACCGGCAGCAGCATCACCTTGCTCAGCGGGTAGCGCTTGCCCAAAATGCGCAGCATATCGTGGATCGCCGCGCCGGCAGAGGATGTAATGATCGCGATGCGGTGAGGGTAGCTCGGGATCGGCTTTTTGTGTGCCGGATCGAACAGGCCCTCCGCGAGGAGCTTCTGCTTGAGCTGCTCGTAGGCCACGTGCAGGTCGCCCACCCCGTCGGGGCTGAGGCGGGTGCAGTAAAGCTGATAGGCGCCGTCGCGCGGATAGACCGACACGCGGCCGATCGCCAGCACGGCCATGCCGTTTTCCGGCCGGAAGCGCAGCGAAAGCGCGCTGCCCTTGAACATCACGCAGCGGATCGCGGATTCTGCGTCCTTGAGCGTGAAATAGTGGTGGCCCGAGGGGTAGACCTTGTAGTTGCTGATCTCGCCCCGGACGCACACCCCGGCCAGCAGCTCGTCGCGGTCAAACTGCCGCTTGATGTAGTCATTGAGTTGGGAGACGGATAAAATGTCCATGTGGCATTCTCTTCTCAGTACATTGGAATCATATAGAATGAAACTATGATAAAATGAAAGAATGAAAAAATTGCGGTATCCCTTCAGGATGGATTTGAAATAGAGAGAAAATTCGGATTTGTTTTTCATATGTCAATATGAAAAACTCCATAATTTTTTCATTTTTTCAAAATTTCATTCTTTCATTTTTCCAAAACACGCTGTGCCAGGATCGCGCAGCCCATGGCGTTATCTGTGGAAAACTCCGGGGCGGCAAAGATGGCGTCCAGATCCCGCATATGGCTGCGCAGCAGGCTGTTGGAGGCCACGCCGCCTGAGCACAGCACCGGCAGGCCCGGGTAGCGCTTTTGCGCGTTTTTGGTCGCCTGCTTCACGGCGTGCACCACAGAGCGCAGCGCAAAGGCGGCGGTGTCCGCCGGGTTTTCGTGCGTTTGCCGGTATTTTTCGACCTGATTCTGCACGCCGGAGAGGGAAAACTCGCATTCATTCACGCGCACGCGGAAAAAGTCTGTTTCCTCTGCCGTCTGCGCCAGCCGGTCGAGCGCCTTGCCTGCCGGGAACGGCAGTGATAGCAGCTTGCCGGTCCGGTCGATCAGCTGGCCGGCGGAAATATCCGTCGTGCCGCCCAGCTTTGTGCAGGCGACGTTTCTGCCCTCCGGGGCCACATACAGCAGCTCCGTGGTCCCGCCGGAGAGGTGCCAGGCCAGAAACGGCTGCTCCAGCAGCTCCAGACGTCCGGCAGACCAGAGCGCTGCGGCGATGTGCCCCTGCTGATGCGAGACCTCGACGACCGGGATGCCCAGCGCGGCGCCTAGGACCTGGGCCTGGCTGTGCCCGGCGAGGAAGCAGGGCATGTACGAGCCCTCCACCGCCCGGGGTCTGGTCGAGACGCCGATGCAGTCGGGCTTCTTCCCTTCCAGACACGCAAACAGCCTGTCGGAGAGCTCCGGCAGGCGTTTGACATGGGAAAACAGCGCGTCCGACTGGCGCAGCCCCAGAGCGCCCTCCGGGACATCCAGCAGACGGGAAAAGTTCTGCCCGCCCGCGCTGTCAAAGAAGGCGCAGGAGGTGGTGTAGTTGCTGGTGTCGAAGCCGAGGCTCAGCATTGGGGTGCCTCCGGCGCGTGCTTGCGGGAGAAGGCGCCCAGCACGCCGTTGACGTACTTGACCGTGTCCTCCTCCTCGTATTTCTTGGCCAGCAGGACGGCCTCGTGGATGGCGACGTTCATGGGCACGTCCTCTGCATAGAGCGCCTCGTACATGGCAAGCTCCAGAATGGCCTTGGCAAGGCTGGAGATTCTGGACAAGCTCCAGTTCTGGGACAGGGCTTCGATCTCGGCGTCAAGCTCCGGCTTTTTCGCCGCCACGCCCATGACGGTGCCCTCGATATAGCTGCGGTATTTGCCCTTGGGCCGTTCGGCGTAGACCTCGTCCTCCTGGGCCAGGAGCTCAAAATACTCCTTTTCCAGGCGGGTTTCCAGCAGCTCCTGGACGGGCATTCCGCTGCAGTCCATGGCATAGATCAGGTGCAGGGCCAGTTCTCTGGCGTTGGATCTCGTCATGGCCTTACTTCGTGGGGTTGACGGCGATGCCGACAATGTTGACCGCCACGTTCTTGACCTTGAGGCCGGTCATGGACTCGATGGCGGAGCTGACGGCAGACTGCACGTTCTTTGCCATCTCCACCACGGCTGCGCCGTACTTGGCCTCCACGTTGCACTCGACGACCACGCCGTCGTCCTGCAGCTGGATGCGCACGCCGCGGTTGACGTTCTTCTTGCCGAGGATACCGGCGATGTCGTCGCCGATGCTGCCGGTGAGGGCGTTCACGCCGTCCACATCCTTCGCCGCGGTGGCGGCGATGGTGGCGATGACCTCCTCACTGATATTGATGGTGCCGTTCTCTTCCTGCTGCACGGCGTATTCTTTATTATCAGCCATAAAAATGACCTCCTTTGTGTGCTTTGTTTTATTCTATCACAAATTTTCCAAAAAACAACTGCTATTTTCGGTTTTTGGCGTCCGGAGTGAAGTTTTTCCGGGGCTTTCAGCCGACCTCGATGATGCGGATCTGGGGCAGCTCGTAATCCGTCTGCGCGCAGACGATGTCGGTCAGAAGCGCCACGTCGGCCTCGGCCAGGCCCGCCTCGGGTGCGGCGACCGCCAGGGAGATCCCGTCGTCGGTCATGTAGGCCACGCAGTCGGCATAGCCCTTGGAGACCACCAGGCTCTCGATCTGCGCCTCGCTGAGCGCCCGGCGCACGATGCTGCTCAGCTGCTGGGCGCTCGGCGCCATGTCCTCGTCATCGCCTGCAAAGGCGATGGTCTCCTGCAGCAGCTCGACGGCGCTGTCCCGGCTCTCGCGGCGGCTTAGCCGCATCTGGGCAAATTCGTCCTCGTAGCTCGGCTTTCCTGTGCCCTCTGCGGCCAGCGCCTCGAGGGAGTCGTCTTGCTCGGCAACCACAAAGACCGCGTCGTCGAGGATCTTTTCCTCGTCCAGGGTCTGCACGAGCGGCGTTTTGTTCGACTCGCCGTACTGCCAGTTGAGGTAGACCCCGCCGCAGACCAGCATCACGGCAGCGGCGATGATCGCGTTGCGTTTCCAAATCTTCATTCCATGATCCCCTTCATTTCATTTTGACTACAGTGATCTTATCCGCGCCCAGGCCCAGCAGCGACGAGACCGCAGCGCTCAGCGCCAGACGGACCGCAGGGTCGCCCGCGCCCTCGCTGACGATCAGCGCCCCCAGGAAGGACGGATACTCTGTGTTTACCACTGCCGCTTCATCGTATGCGCTGCCGCGCTGCAATATGACGGTGGACTGCCTGGCGCTGCCGTTCACGCTCTCGCCGTTTCGCTGGTTGCTGTTTTCAAAGTCGGTCTGATAGTGGACGGTCTGCCCTGCCTTGAGCGTGAGCATGACCTCCACCCGGCCGGCCCCGTCGATCTGCGAAAGGATGCGGGCAAGCTGCCGCTCGACGGCGCGGCAGTAGTCGTCCTCTGACGGCGCGCTCGTCTCCGTCTCGGTGTGCGCCGGTGCTTGCGGCGTCGGTTTCTTGGACGGGATCAGCACCAGAAGCAGACCAATGAGCAGAATGAGGGCAGGATATTTGAATGTTTGCAGCTGCGGCCGCAGCCGGTTCAGCGCTTGCACAATCGACGGTTTCATTCCGGCCTCCAATCCTGTCGCGTCGGCGGGATGCCAAGCGCATCCTCCAAGTATGCGGAAAAGCGCGCCTTCTGTGCCTCGCTGCAGGCGCTCGTGAGCTCGATGGCCCAGGGCACCGGCGCGCCGACGGCATCGTCCATCTGCAGCTCCAGGTGAAAGTCCGCGGCGATCCCCTGCCGGTCGAGCTCATCCCGGATCGCCTGCTCGGTCTGCTGCCGGATGAGATCTGCAAGAAGCGCCTCGTTTTTCTCGGCAGCTGCCTGCACCGGGTCCTGCGTGATGACCGAAGGCAGCAGCGTGTCCAGCTCCGGCAGCGACAGGCCGAGCAGCGGCTGCAGCACGAGAAGCGCCATCAGGCAGCCGCCGCAGAGCTTCACCACCCGCCGAAGCTGCCCCTGCCGGACGAGCGCCAGACACAGGCTGACGGCAAACGCGCCGCAGGTGATTCTGAGAAGATAGTCCCGAAGAAAGCTCATCCGCCCACCGCCTTCATGAGAAGCACCATGCTCAAAAGCGCCGCCAGACAAAAGGTACCCGTGAGGGCCAGAAGCAGGCCCATGATCCCGGCAAGCTCCGAGATCAGGCCGGTCAGCCGGCTCTGCCCGAACAGGCCGGAGATCGCCGCGGCAGCCTTGAGCAAGAGCATCTGGACCGCCAGCTGCAGAAACGGCGTGGCGCAGATGGCGAGCACCGCCAGCATCCCGTAGACGCCCACGGCATTTTTGAGAAGGCCCGAGGCTGACAGCACCGCGCCGGACGCCTCCGAGATGATGCCGCCCACCACGGGCACCGCGCCGGAGATCGCAAGCTGCGTCAGCCGAAGTCTCGCCGCGTCCGCCGCGCCGCCCAGCACGCCGCTGACGGCCAGATAGCCCGTGAACAGATAGCCTGTCCAGCGCAGCGCTGTGGATGCCGTCCAGCGAAGAAAACCGCCCAGCGCGCCAAGGCGGTCATCGCCCAGCGCGGCGTTGGCGGCGCTCACCGCGCAGAGCATCCAGCACAGCGGCAGCACCAGGCCGCTGCTCAGCCGCAGCAGCAGTTCAAAAAAGATCACGCCGCCGGCATAGACTGCCGCCCCGGTGGACGTGCCGCCGGAGAACGCCGTCAGCCCGGCCAGGGATGGCAGCAGCAGAACGCTGTATTCCCGCATCGCTGTCACGGTCTGCCCGGCCAGCGTGATCATCGCGCCGACTCTGCCCGCGCAGGCGCCCATGATGGCCAGAACGCCCGCCAGCCGCACCGGATCGGAGGCCCCTTCTCCCTGCTCCATAAGGCTGCAGAGCAGCACCGCAGTGAGCATGATTCCGCAGGCGGCAAGCCCCTGCCGGAGGCTCGGAGAGAGCGCGCGCAGCGCCTTGGAAAGCAGCTGCAGGAGCTTTTCTCCGAAGGAAGCCGGCTCATCTGCAGAAAACGGCCCCAAATCCGACAGTATCTCCTCCGAAAGGCCCGCCTCGGGGTCCACCTCCAGACCCAAATCCGCCTCTGCCGCTGCGGCTGCGAAACACAGCAGCGCCGACAAGACCAACCCGATCGCCAGCACCCGAACGGCCCGCATCAGCCGGAGGAGAGCTGCTCGAGCAGCGAAAGGACTGCCGAGATGAGCGGCAGCGAGAGCGTGAGTGCCAGCACTGCGCCGCCCAGCTCCACGGTCTTTGCCAGCGCGCCCTGCCCTGCGTCGAGGCAGATGGCCGAGGCAAGCTGACTCAGAAGCGCCACGCCCACGCACTTGAGCAGCGGCGAGAGCAGCGCCTCGTCCAGCCCCGTGCGGGAAAACAGCCTTCGCACCTGCTCCAGCACCGGCGAGAGCAGCTCCAGCGTCAGAAGGCCGCCCATGCAGCAGCCGGCCACGCCCAGCAGCAGCGCCAGATCCTCGTTCTGCCGCCGGATGGTGAGCGCCGCGAGCGCCGCCGCCACAGCGCCGATCGACAGTTTCAGACACGCATCCATCAAAACCCAAACAGCTCCTTGACCAGAGAAAACAAATCAGCGATCCGCTGCACCACCAGCATCAGCACCACGACCAGGCCCGCCAGCGTGGTCATCGTGGCCTGCTCCTCGCGCCCGGAGCGGACCAGCACCTGGTTGAGGATCGAGATGATGATGCCCACCGCGGCGATTTTGAAAATCAGATCAACGTCCATCAGGCCACCAGGATCACCAGGCAGAGCCCGGTGCACAGGCCGAGCAGCTCATAGCTGCGGCATCTAGCCTGCTTTTGCTCGGCCAGAAGCGCAATGCCCGCAGCCACCTGCGTCTGCGTCAGCTCGATCTGCCGCAGCTGCCCGGCATAGTCGTAGCTGCCGAAGCCGACAAACAGGCCGCGCAGGCTCTCCATGACCTCCGGCGGCAGTGAAAGCTGCGCCTTTGCAAATGCTGTTTCGGCTGCCTGCTCCACGGCTTCGCCGCAATGCAGCCCGCCAGCAAGGGCAGAGAAAAACGTGGTGAGCGCGCCGCGGCTCGACTGCGCCAGCTGCGCCGAGAGCTTGCCGATCGGCGTGAGGCGGCAGCTGATCTCGCAGCGCATCCGTTCGAGGTCGAGCCGAAGCTGGCGCAGCTCCCGGTCGGTCCTGCGCACCGCGGCAGCTGCGCGAAAGCCTGTCCAGCTCGAGGCGCAGAGGATCAGGGCCATGCCCAAAGGTTTCCAGTCGATCATATCATAGTCCCTCAATGGTCAGCTGCCGGTCCGGCGAGAGGACGGCCAGCAGTGAAAACACGCCGGTCTCCAACAGCGCCCGATAGACCGGGCGCTTGTCCAGATCCGCCCTGCCCTGCGCGTGCGCGGTGGCAAGAAAGCGGACGCCTGCATAACTGGCCCGACAGAGCGCCTCGACGTCCTCGAGCGCGGAGATCTCGTCCAGCGCGATCCAGTCGGGCCGCATCGAGCGCAGCAGCAGATAGATTCCGGCCTCCTTGGAGCTGCTTGTGAGCACATCCGTGCAGGCGCCCACGGAAAACTGCGGAACGCCGTCCAGGCACGCTGCCAGCTCGCCGCGCTCGTCCACCACGCCCACGCGGAAGCGGCTTCGGTCGGACAGCTGCCGGATGAGATCGCGCAGCATGGTCGTTTTGCCGCAGCCCGGCGGGCCGATGAGCAGCATCGACAAGGGCCGCTGCCAGAGGGCCCGGAACAGCGCGTCCGCGCAGCCGCGCAGCTGCCGCGCCACGCGCAGATTGAGCGAGCTGAACGCCGTGAGCGTGCGGATCTGTCCGTCGTCCATGACGGCGCTGCCGCAGATGCCCAGGCGATGCCCGCCCGGCAGCGTGCAGTAGCCGTTTCTCAGCTGCTCGCCCGCAGCGTAGAGCGAGTGCTCGGTCGCCCGGGCCACCACCTGGCGGAGCATGGCGCCGTCTGCGACGCAGGGCCCGTCCGCATCCGAGAGCCCCCATTCCCGGCCGCCGGCAAACAGGCTCACGGGGCAGCCTGTCCGCAGCCGCAGCTCTTCAATGCGCACGGCCTTGCGCGCGCACTGCGCTGCGACGAGCGTCTGCACGCGCTCCGGCAGCACGCGGATCGCCTGAGATACACATTCTTCCATTCCCATCACCCGGAACAAGCCTATGCGGATGCGTCGCGGCATATGCCGCGCAAAAAAACAGCCGCGGCCAAAGCCGCAGCTGTTTTGAAATTTCCTATTTTCCCCACATCTGTTCAATCAAGGCAGGAAGCTCCTTCAAGCTCTGAATGCGCCATTTTGCGTCCGGGGCCTGCCCGAAGCCGTAGGCGGCGTGGATGAAGGGGACGCCGGCCTGGCTTGCCGCCGCAAAGTC
Source organism: Oscillospiraceae bacterium (assembly GCA_902795195.1). Classification (GTDB taxonomy): domain Bacteria; phylum Bacillota; class Clostridia; order Oscillospirales; family Oscillospiraceae; genus JAFRPC01. The sequence goes on along the minus strand of CADBKF010000002.1, from coordinate 99,479 downwards.
GCCCTGGGTGTCGCCGATGTAGACGGCCCGGTCAAGGCCGTTTCGCTCCATGACCAGGCGAATGTTTCCGGCCTTTCCCAGGCCGGTCCTGGCGGCGTTCTCCTCGTCGTCAAAAAATCGCTTCGTCCGGTTGCCGGCATAGAAGGCCTCGATGTAGCCCAGGCCGCAGTTGCTGACCACCGACATGTGATAGCGCCGGTGCAGCTGCTCGAGCACCGCCTCCGTATCGGGATAGAGCACGCCGCCGTGCTTTGCCAGCGGGATGCACTCCGCATCGCAGCAGGCCTCGATCACCCGGTTGCGCCAGGCGGGCTCGGCGTCCGGAAACACCACCGCCGCGATCTGCTCGAGCGTCTTGCCGCAGTAGCTGCGGCAGTCGTCCGGCGTAAAGCGCCGCTCGATGCCGTGGGCGGCGCAGTATTCGTTCCAGGCCGCGCTCACCCAGCGGCTGGAATCCCACAGGGTCCCGTCCAGGTCCCACAAAATACCGTATTTCATTCAAACTCCTTTGTCTCAGGGAAAAAACAGGTCCAGATCCACGATGGTCTCGATGCCGTCCACCGTTCCCTGTCCGGTGTACTGCCAGACGTCAAAATCGTACAAAAACGACGGCGCTTCCCGATATTCTGCCAGCCAGAAGCTGTAATCCGCGAGCTGCTCGAGCTGCATGATCGTGTAGCCGTAGCGCTGGTTGAAGTAGACGCCCGCCGCGTAGCCGGCCTCGGTGATCCGTTTGCAGAAGGCCAGGGCGTAATTTCCCACCTCGTAGGTGCCCATGTTCCGGGTGCGGCTGCCCTCCTCGGAGACCTCTTCCCAGTCGAAGTAGATCGGATAGTCCAGCGCCTCGCCGCCCAGAAGCGACACGATATAGTCCGCCTCCTCCTCGGCCTCGGCTTCGGAGATGGCCTGCGAGAAGAAATACAGCCCCACCTGCACGCCGGCGGCTCTGGCCCCTTCAAGGTTCTGCCGGAAGCACTCGTCCTCGATGAGGCCGCCCACGCCGTAGCCCCGATAGGCCGCGCGGATGATGGCAAAGTCCACGCCCGCGGCCTTGACCCGGGCCCAGTCGATGGCGCCCTGATGGGCGGAAACATCCACGCCGGCAAGCGCGCCGACATACTGGATGTGCCCGTATTCGTCGGTGAGAAAATCCTCGGCCTTGCGCACATTGATCGGAAGTGCCAGCGTGTCCTCCTGTCCGGTCTGCCGGACCGTGACGCCCTCGCCGCTGCGCAGCACGCCCACCAGCAGCAAAACCGCCGCCAGCAGCGCCAGCACGCCCAACACGGACAGCCGCCTGCCCGAGCGCTGTTTTTTTGTTTTCGCCACGGCTGCACCTCCTTCCGTTCGCTTCCAGATCAGTATACCACAAAACGCTGCAATCTCCAAGCCATATTTTTTTCAAAAAAATCATTGCATTTTTGAAGAATTATAGTACAATGGTCTATATTCTGCATTATTGGAGGCAGCTTTATGTCCAATTTCCGACAGGGAGACAGCCTGGAGGATCAGCTGCGGGAGGAAGAGCGACTCGCTGCGGCCATGCGGCGCAGACGCCGCAGGCGCTGGCTGATCCCGCTGATCTGTATTTTTCTGGCGCTGTGCATCCTGTTTCTGATTCTCTATTTTCTCAACAAGCCCGAGCCCAGCCTGACACCGGAGCCCACTGAGCCTGCCGAGCGCCGGATCACCATCCTGGCCGCCGGCGACGTGTGTCTGAACGCGCAGATGATGACCCAGGCGCGCACGGCAAACGGCTATGACTTTTCTGATTTCTTCCTGCCCATCACGCGCGACGTGGCGGCCGCGGACCTTGCCATCGTCAACGTGGAAGGCACCTTCTGCGGCGAGCCCTACAACGTGGTGCAGGCAAATTACCCGGAGAGCCTGCTCACGGCGCTTGCGACCTGCGGCTTTGACGTGGTGCAGACGGCCAACTCCTACAGCATCGAAAACGGCCTGACGGGCCTTGTCAGCACCAAGCAGTTCATTCAGGCCCAGGGTCTCGACGCGCTCGGCACCTTTGTCTCCCAGGAGGACCGGCAGCAGTCCGGCGGCATCCTCATCAAGGAGGTCGGCGGCGTGCGCATCGCGCTCATCGGCCTCACCAAGGGCACAAACGGCCTGCGTCTGCCGGCCGGCGCGGAATACAGCGTGAACCTGCTGTTCCGCGACTATGACACGAACTACAGCGACGTCGACAAGGACGCGATCCTCGCCCTGCTCGATGCTGCGCGGGAGGCCCGGCCCGATCTCATCATCTGCATGGTCCACTGGGGCAGCGAGTATTCCTCGGAGATTTCCGACGCGCAGAAGGAGATCGCAAATCTGCTGCTCGACAACGGGGCCGACGCGATTATCGGCACGCACCCGCACCGCGTGGGGCTGATCGAGTGGAAGGACTTCCCCACCCTCGAGCGCTACCACGAGACCGGCGTGGTCGCCTACAGCATCGGCGATCTGCTCTCTTCGGCCGACCGCGAGGACGCCCACCAGGGCTGCATGCTGCGCCTGACCGTGACCAAGGAGGACGGCGTTGCAAAGATCAGCGACGTGTCGTATCTGCCGGTCTACAGCGCCTATCCCTCCGAAAGCCTGGGCCAGGAGCGCTTTACGGTATATGACACGCGCAACGCGATCTCGCTCTACGAGTCGAGCCACTATGACCGCGTGTCCCGCGCGCTCTACCAGGAGCTGCTCGAGGCTGTGGAGGACATGAAGGAGGCCACCGGCTCCGACCTGCTGGCTGAGGGAGAATAATCCAAGAATTCCTTTGAAAATTCAACGAAAAGGCATTGTATTTTTCGAAAAGCTGTAGTATAATACAGGCAACACCGCACAATTCCCAGCGCACATCTTCGTCATATCGCCCAAAAATCCTCGGAAATCCGACAGGATTCCCTGCGGCTTTTGAACGATCTGACGAAAATTCCGACGGCGCAATCTGCACGCCGGAATAGTGCGGTGTTGCCAAACAAAAAAGCAGTAGGAGGCTGTTCTTTATGAAGAAGACCATCACCAAGGTTCTTGCCATTATCGGCGCGATCGCCGCCATCGCCGCGCTTCTGTTCGTATTCCGCGACAAGATCAAAGCCCTGCTGGAGAAATACCGCTGCAACCGCGGCGCGGAGGACACCAGCGATCTGGAGGGCTCCGTTGAGGCCGCCATTGAGAAGGCCGAGGAGACCGTAGAGGATTTTGTTGAGGAAGTCCAGGAGGACGCCGAGCAGGCCGCCGAGGCCGCCAAGGAAAAGGCCGAGGCCATCATCGAGGAGTTCAAGGACTACGCCGATGTCGAGCCCGAGGACGTCCCCACAGCACCCGCTGAATAAATCTTGTTCGATAAAAACCCGCTGCCCGATCATCCGGGCAGCGGGTTTTTCAGCATGTCAAAAAACTAAAGGGCGTTGTGCAGTTGGTTGAAACGGGTACAGTCCCGGTCCCATCATTGCGAACCAGTGACCTAGTCACTGGTGTGGCAATCCGTTCCCCTCGTAGTGGCCGATGCCCACATCGGCCATAATGCCCGGTCGCACATCGCACCTTTATGGCCGATGTGGGCATCGGCCACTACGGATTGATTTGACTGGTGTTCTATCCCCGCGCCCGCTTTCACTAGCCACTAACCACTAACCATTGACCACTAATCCGTCCTCACTGAGACCTCACCGGAATTCACTGCGCTCCGGGTGCCGTCGGGGAGGCGCACGATCAGCTCGGCCGATTCGCCGATTTCGAGGGCATAGGCTGCGCAGGCGGGCTTTCCGGGGCGGAGGATTTCGACGTCTTTCCCCAGGGTCACGCAGGCCGCGCGGTATTCCTCCCGCCATGAAAGTGCCGGCAGCAGCGACAGCCTTCGGATCATCTCGGCGGCCAGGCGGCTGCGGTCCACGCGGGCGCCGGTCTGGCTGTAGATGGAGCCCGCAATCGAGCGCAGCTCCGGCGGAAAGGCTTCGCTCGGCTGGTTGCAGTTGACGCCCACGCCGACCACGGCATAGCCCACGCGCCCGCTTTCGGCCTCCACGGAGAGCTCGGTCAGAATGCCGCAGATCTTTTTCCCGCTGATCAGCAGGTCGTTGACCCACTTGATGTCGGGCGCCGTGCCGCAGACGGCAGCAATCGCCTGCCGCACCGCAACGGCGGCCTGCGCGGTCAGGGTCATGAGCCGGTCGGGCGTGCAGTCCGGCCGCAGCAGGACCGACATGTAGATGCCGACACCGGATGCCGACACAAAGCTCCGGCCCATCCGGCCGCGCCCGGCCGTCTGCTGCTCGGCCACCAAAACCGTGCCCTCCTGGGCGCCGTCGGCCGCCTCGCGCTTGAGCTGGAGATTGGTGGAGTCCACCGTCTGCAGCGCGCGCACGCGCGCCTGCCAGGGATGCTCTGCCAGCAGCGCCCGGATGCCGCCGGTGGAGAGCCGGTCCGGCATCGCGCGCAGACAGTAGCCCCGCCGGGGCGAGGCCTCGATCTCGTAGCCCTCCAGCCGAAGCTGGCTCACGGCCTTGGCAACCGCAGCCCGCGTGACGCCCAGCTGCTGCGCGATCATCGCACCCGAGACCTCCTGCCCCGGCTGCAAAAATGCCAACACATCCGCCTGTTCCATGATTTCACCTCAATGCTCTAATTGCTGCTGCCAGTCAAAAACTTCCGGCTTTCGGCCACGGCCAGCTCGTCGCAGCGGTTGTTTTTCGGGTTTTCTGCGTGGCCCTTGACCCAGTGGTACTCCATCTCGTGCTGTGCCGTCAGGGCCAGCAGCTGCTCCCACAGATCGACGTTGAGTGCGGGCTTCTTGTCGGCCTTGCGCCAGCCGTTGGCGCGCCAGCGCACGGCCCAGCCGAGCGAGAGCGCGTCGATCACGTATTTGGAATCGGAATACAGGCACACCCGGCAGGGCTCCTTGAGCTGCTCGAGCGCGCGGATCACGCCGGTCAGCTCCATACGGTTGTTGGTGGTCTCCGCCGCGCCGCCGGAGAGCTCCTTTTCGTGCCCGCGGTATTCCAGGATCGCACCCCAGCCGCCGGGCCCGGGGTTGCCGCTGCAGGCGCCGTCGGTATAAATTGTTACTTCCTTCATAGATACTCCATTATGCTTTGCGCGCCCGGAGCGGGCGCAGCGTGAGAGCCAAAAGAAAAAGGCCGGAGGCATCTCCGGCCCTTTTTCTTTGTTTGCTTACTCGAAGAGCTTCTTCGTTGCAACAGCGATGCCGCAGACGCTCATCATCATGACAAGGGCGATCAGTGCAAAGTTCACGCCGGTGTCCGGAGAGGTGTTGCTGTTGTCGACAGGGCCCGCGGGTGCAGCCGCGTTGTCGCCGCCGAGATCAGCAGGCTGGGCAGGGCCATTGTTGGTCGCGTTCTTGACGTACTCAATGATGACGTTCACATCACCGGTGGGGGTGATGGTTACGCTCTTGGAAGTGTACTCCTTCGTCTGACGGGACGCTTCCTCGAACTCGCCGTCGACGATGATCTTCACGAAGGTGTAACCCGCAACATCGGGCGCAACGATCGTGTAGCTCTCGCCTTCATTGACTTCGGCTTTCTCCTGGAGCTTGATGCTGCCAGCGAGATCCAGATTGACTTCGACCAAATACTTGACATTGCCGACGGCGCTCAGGCCGTTCGGGTCCTGGGTTTCGGTCGTCGCATCATCCGCAAAGGCCGCGGTAGCGAGACCGGCCAGCATGAGAATTGCAAGCGCAATCGCAAGAATCCGTTTCATGTCAAATTCCTCCTATTCAAGTGCAAACAAGTTTACAGAGTTAATTATAGCACAAATAATTCATTTGTAAATAGCGTTTATAGAGATTTTCACAGAAAAAACACCAATTTATTTGTGGAGATTCGACGAAGCAGACGCTATATGTGGTGTGTTGGGTGTCGAATTCAGGATTCAGGGGCCAGGGGCTAGGGGTCAGGAGCAGGGATTAGGGATCAGGGGATGGAAGTGAGGAGTGAGGAGTGAGGAACGAGGAGTAATGCCTGTAGGGACAAGCCTTGCTTGTCCGGAGAAGCGCGTGGGCAGTGGACAGATGCCCCATATATGTCATTCTGAGGAGCCTGCGACGAAGAATCTTGAAAGAGGCATTCGTAATCTATAAGGCAATCGACAACAGAAGTTTCACGACCGGCTGCATCGTTCTCCTGTTGCCTATTATTTTTCGGGTGCTCTTTAGATTCTTCGCTGCGCTCAGAATGACATGACGGACAATGGCAGGATCACTTTCCACTTTCCACTTTCCACTTTCCACTTTCCACTGTCAACTGTCAACTTTCCACTCACTCCTCGCTCCTGGTCTCAAACTCCTATTGCCTATTGCCTAATTCCCTATTGCCTTCTCTCACACCACCATCTCAAATTCCCCCAGATCGGCGCCGTCAAGGTATCGCGGCAGGTCGTAGGGGGAATAGATGCCGCGGTCGGTCACGACGCCGGAGATGAGGCTGGGCGGGGTGACGTCGAAGGACGGATAATAGCCCTTGACCCCATCGGCTGCCGTGCGCACGCCCATGGCCTGCAGCACAAACGCCGGGTCGCGCAGCTCCACATGGATGGTGTCCTTTGTCGGATGGCCCTGGTCGGGTACGCCGCTGACGAAAAACGGGATGCCCATGTACTTGGCCGCGATCGCGATCTGGAAGGTGCCGACCTTGTTGACCACGTAGCCGTCAAGGCAGATGGCGTCCGCCGCGCAGGTGAAGACGTCGATCCCCTCGCGCTGCATGACAAACGCCGGCATATTGTCGGTGATGACCGTGGTGTCAAAGCCCATCTCGCTGCAGACCGTGGCGGTGAGGCGCGCGCCCTGGAAATAGGGCCGGGTCTCCGGGCAGAAGAGCTTGATCGGATTCCCCCGCCGCTTGCACTCGCGCAGCATCATGCCCACGATGGTCTCACCGAAGCACTGGGTCATGACCTTGCCGCCCTGGGGAAACATGTCCACAAGGTAGCCCGCCATCTGTGAAACCTTGTTGTAGCGCCGGTCGTTTGCGGCGATCAGATGCCGCACGATGGCCTGATCCACGGCCTCGCCCCGGTCCAGGGCCTCTCTGGCCGCAGCCAGGCAGCCGCCGGTGATGCGCTGCATCCGGGCAACCGTGGTGGGCCTTGCGTGGGAGATCGTCTCGGCGGCCTGCTGCAAAAAGGCCCACTGTCCTTCCTTCGACCGGTCCCGGCACTCCCAGGCGGCCAGCGCCATGCCGGCGGAGGCGGCCGTAAAGGGCCCGCAGCTCTGCGTCACCATGTCGGTGATGGCCTGCGCGACCTCCACGTGGGTTTTACAATGGACAAAGCGGACCTCCCGCGGGTAGATGCGCCGGTCCAGGATGCGCACCTCTCCGTCCTCATACCACGCGATATTCTCATATCGCAGCATGAAGGCCAGGTCCTGATCCGCGCGCGCCATCAATAGAGCGCCTCCAGCGCGGTGCGGGCGGTTGCCTTGATTTTCTCGGCGTCAAGGGTCTTGTACTCGCCGTTTTCATAGAGGATGCGGCCGTCGACCATGTTCAGGCACACGTCGCTGTCCTGCACGGCATAGGCCAGCATGGCCGGATAGTCCAGCGCCGGAATAAGGTGCGGCTTGTCGAAATCGATCGCAATGAGGTCGGCCTTTTTGCCCACGCGCAGCTCGCCCGTGTCGCCTCTGCCCTGGGCCTTCGCGCCGTTGACCGTAGCCATTTTCAGCAGGTCTGCCGGCTTCATGACCGTGGGGTCGTTCAGGTAGCCGTTGTGGATGATGGCGGCCAGGTGCAGCTCCTCGAACATGTTGAGGTTGTTGTTGGAGGCGGCGCCGTCGGTGCCGAGCGTGACGTTGAGCCCGCGGTCGAGCATCTTCTGCACCGGGGCAAAGCCGCTGCCGATCTTCATATTGCTCGACGGGCAGTGCACAGGGCTGACGCCTCTTGCCTTCATGAGCTCGATGTCCTCGTCTGTGACCCAGACGCAGTGGGCCGCCAGCACGGGATTGTCGAACACGCCGAGGCTGTCCATCAAAAAGGCCGGGGTCATGCCGTATTTTTGGATGCAGGCCTCCTGCTCCGAGCGGGTCTCGGACAGGTGCAGGTGCAGGCGGGTGCCCTTTTCCTTACAGACGGCGGCATAGGCGCGCATGGTGTCAGGGGTGTTGGTGTACTCGGCGTGGATGCACAGATCGACCTTGATCCGGCCGTTTGCCGCGCCGTCCCAGCGGTCAAAGAGGGCGACGCCCTCCTTACAGTCGGTGTTTTCCGCAAAGGGCAGATCGGGCCGGCCCTGCGTGGAGCGGCAGACGTTGAGCTTGATGCCGGCTTCGATCGCGGCGCCCACGATCTCGTCGCAGTGGTAGTACATGTCGGAAAAGCTCGTAATGCCGCAGGCGATCATTTCCAGCAGCGACAGCTCGCTCGCTGCGCGCACGCCGGCGTCGGTCCACTTGGCCTCGGTGGGGAAAATATACTGAAAGAGCCAGTCCTGCAGGTTCAGATCCGAGCCAAGCCCGCGCAAGAAGACCATGGGGCTGTGGCAGTGGCAGTTGATGAGGCCCGGCAGCACCAGCTTGCCGGAGAGGTTCTTTTCTTCGTCGTAGCGCTCAAGCGGCGCGGTCTCGGACAGATAGCAGATCGTGTCGCCGTCGACGCCAAGATAGGCGTTCTTCCAGGTGCGCCAGCCGCCCTGCTCCAGGGTCAGGATATCACAGTGCTTCAGCAGTTGTTTCACGGCAAATACCTCACTTTCCTCCGAAGCTCCGGAAGTATATTTTATTTATTATAGGTTGTTTCCGGCAAGGTGTCAAGGCTGCGGAATGTATGAATTCCGTTTCTGAATTTTGTGTAAATAGTGCAAGGCGATTCTTGCAAAACACAAAAAGCGTGGTATAATAAACAAAGTAAGCTAAGATTTCATTCCAAAGGAGCTGGGACATATGAAGATTACCTACAATCCCGACGAGGAAATCGTCAAAACCGTCAAGGAGGGTCTTGCGCACACTGGCGGCTACTGCCCCTGCCGCAGAGAGCGCACCGAGGACACCAAGTGCATGTGCAAGGAATTCCGTGACCAGATCAAGGACCCCGATTACGAGGGTTTTTGCCACTGCATGCTCTACTACAAATCGAAATAAGGAGAAACTACCATGGAAATCAAACTGACAAAGGATAATTTTGAGGCAGAGGTCATCGGCTCGGACAAGCCGGTGCTCGTGGACTTCTGGGCCAGCTGGTGCGGCCCCTGCAAGATGATCGCGCCCATCGTGGCCGAGATCGCCGCGGAGAACGACGGCATCAAGGTCGGCAAGGTCAACGTCGACGACGAGCCGGAGCTGGCCTACCGCTTCGGCATCAACAGCATCCCTTCCCTGCTGGTCTTCAAGAACGGCAAGCTGGTCAATTCCGGCATCGGCTATATGAAGAAGGAGCAGGTCCTGGCGCTGTTAGGCTAGTGGTTAGTGGCTAGTGGCTAGTGGACAGTGGAAAGTGGAGAGTGAAGGGGTCAGGATTCAGGGGCTAGGGGTCAGGCACCACACGAAGGCGCGACTGCAAAGCAGCCTGCTGACCTGTTCGGACCGCACTTCCCACATGTCATCCAGCATAGGCTGCGGCACCGCACTTCCCACATGTCATTCTGCGGAGGCTGGGACGAAGAATCTTTCCCGGGCTTGCAGAGGCAATAGTGAATAAGGCAATAGGCAATAGGAGTTTTACGACCAACTGTGTCGCTCTCCTATTGCCTATTCTTTATACCACGGCTGATTTTTTGACCTATTCCGTCGTACGCGAAATAAACCATGCCGCAGGACTCGATATTGACTGTAGGGACGAGCCTTGCTCGTCCGCGCATCCGAAGGATGCATTTTCCGAAGGAAA
>CADBKF010000002.1:89240-89601 GCA_902795195.1 Oscillospiraceae bacterium | reverse complement strand
AAATCCCTGGAAGAACGGATTGCCACACCACGGAAGCTTCCTGCTACGCTTTTCCTGCCCTGCAAACCTCTCGCTGCCGGACAAGCAAGGCTTGTCCCTACACTTTCCACATGTCATTCTGCGGAGGCTGGGACGAAGAATCTTTCCCGGGCTTGCAGAGGCAATAGTGAATAAGTCAATAGGCAATAGGAGTTTCACGACCAACTGTGTCGCTTTCCTATTGCCTATTCTTTATACCACGGCTGATTTTTTTGACCTATTGCGTCGTACGCGAAATAAACCATGCCGCAGGACTCGATATTGACTGTAGGGACGAGCCTTGCTCGTCCGCGCATCCGAAGGATGCATTTTCCGAAGGAAA
>CADBKF010000002.1:0-89213 GCA_902795195.1 Oscillospiraceae bacterium | reverse complement strand
AAATCCCTGGAAGAACGGATTGCCACACCACGGAAGCTTCCTGCTACGCTTTTCCTGCCCTGCAAACCTCTCGCTGCCGGACAAGCAAGGCTTGTCCCTTCATTCTACTCTCTCCACTCTCCACTTTCCACTGTCAACTGTCCACTGATCCCTGACCCCTAACCCCTGATCCCTGATCCCTGATCCCTGATCCCTAATCACTACCCCCTGCCTTCCCTTCCAGCTCCCGCTTCCGCTCCAGCATGGGGTAGATGTAGGGCTCGGCCCAGGGGTATTCGGGGAGAAATACGCCGTCGAAGGCACGGATCTGTTCCTTGTCGCCGCGCAGGAACGCGTAGTAGTCGCAGTCCATCAGCTCCGCGCGCAGGCGGCAGAAGCCGCGTTTGCGATCCAGCAGCTGCTCGGCGTCATAGTCGGCCAGAGTGTCTGCCAGGTTCTTGATCGCCTTGCGGTAGCCCACCGAGCGCACGTCGGCCTCAGCGTCGCCGTCCCAGAGCCGGTCGACGATGTCATAGATCGACACCGCCTTGCCCCGGTAGCAGATCAGCAGCGCCATGAGCTCCCTGGCCTTGGCTGAGCGGAAGTGCACGGTCTTGCCGTCCGCGATCAGGTTGAAGCTGTCAAACAGGTTGGCATAGTAGCGCTTGCGCTGGCGCACCTGCATGAGCTGCGCGCGCTGCAGCGCGTCGAGCACGTCCTCGCGGTCAAAGGGCTTGAAGACGACAAAATCCGCCTTGCTGCGAATGGCGTCGGCTGCAAACTCCGTGTGCGCCGTGACGTAGATGATGATAATATCCCGCCGCAGCTTTCGCAGCTGGGCAGCCAGCTCAATGCCGTTCATCACCGGCATGTCGATGTCCAGCAGGGCAAAATCCACATCCCGGTGGGTCTTGACAAAGTCCAGGGCGCTCATCGGGTCCTGGAACATGCCGGCAATTTCAAAATTCGGCAGACCGTCGCACTCAATCTCAAAGAGCTTGAGCTCCACCAGGCTGTCGTCAACGAGAATCATTTTCATTGGGAATACCTCTTTTGGCGCTTCCTGCGCGAACTCAGAAGGACGCAATCTGTCCCTCCGCCTCGTGCGGCGAGATGTCCTCCGGGTAAAACAGGGTGACGCGCGTCCCCTCGCCGGGTGCGCTGTTGATTTCCGCCCGGCAGCCGTCATACTGCTGCAGGCGCTCGAGCACGTTGCGGATGCCGAGCGATTCGGTGGTCTCCAGGATGGTCGGGTCGAAGCCGCAGCCGTCATCCTCCACCTCGACGCGATACCCGCCAGCCACGCGCGCGGCACGCAGCGTGACGCTGCCGACGCCCTCGCCCTCGAAGATGCCGTGCTGGATCGCGTTTTCCACAAACGGCTCCACGCTCAGCACCGGGATCAGAAAATCCGTCGTTTCGATCTGCTGGACAAAGACAAAGCGGTCCGGGTGGCGGGCCTTGCAGATCTCCGCCAGCTGCACGGTGGCGCGCAGCTCCTCGGCAAAGGGGGTGAGCTGGGTGCTCAGTCCCACGGCCTGCGCCCGGTAGCGCAGGAATTTGCAGAAGCTGCCGGTGATGCGGTAGGCGCTGTCCGGGTCGAGCCTGATCAGCGCCCGGATCGTGTTCATCGTGTTGTAGAAAAAGTGGGAGTTGATCTGCGAGACCAGGGCCTTGGATTCGGCAAATTTCTTCTCGGCCAGCAGCTGCGCCGCGGTCTGCGCCTGGCGGGAGTTCTCACGGGTCACGGCCACCGTGCGCCAGAGCAGACACACAAAGAACAGCAGCATGGCTGAGCCGATCAGCACCGAGAGGTCCTGCAGATCAAAGAAAACAACGAGAACGAGGCTGATGACAGTGTAGACCGCCAGAACCCCGGTTCCGATGGTAAACTGAACGTGCTCCCGGAAGGACTTCAGCAGCCGGGCGAAGGCCGTGAGATAGCACACGGCCGCAAAGACCAGAAACACAGGGGCCAGGGCATGGAGCGTACTGACGGAAAAGGCATGCAGCAGCAGTGCGGCCACGCACAACACCAGATCCGCCACAGCCAGCACCGCAAGCGGCCTGGCCCTGAGTGACGGCAGGCTGACCAAGAACATCAGATACGGCACCGGCAGCAGGAAAAAGGACAGCGCGGACAGGAAATATCGGAACGCAGTTCGATGGATCATCAGCAGCGCAATGGAGCAGTTGGTGATCAGATACGTCACAGAGAACAGCGCGATGATCACGATGTACAGATACGGCATCGCCAGCTGCTTCCTGGTCATGGCCTCGAAGAAGAAAAACAGGCAGATGACCCCGGTATAGATCAGAAACACGACCAGAACGATGGGAAACTCGGCGCAGGAATAGAGATAGAGCATCAGCTCGCTCGTCTGCCCGCAGTATGGATAGCACAAGAGCGTCGCGTCCGAATTGCTGCAGTCCACCTCCAGCTCCAGCTGCCGCCCGGGCTCGCACACCGGCGTCTGGCACCGGGCGCGGTATTTCATCCCGGCGATGGGATATTTGCGATCGCTGCGCAAATAGGTCGAAAGCTGCTCTCCGTCCAGGGAAAAACGGATCGCCTCGGCGTTGGTGTAGAACGAGATCGTGTCGCCCTGCTCGAGCGGCATGTCCACAGTCTTGTACAGGCGGACGCTGGGCTCGTCGGCGTGCAGGACCAGCGCATGCTGGATGGGGTCAAAGCGAACCGCGCTGCCGTCGGCATAGTGCCAGCCCGACTCAAACACGCCGCTGCGGAATTGCAGCTCAGCGTCCAGATAGGTCTGTGGAAAATTCAGGATCAGCACTGCCACGAGCGCCATCATGACGATGAACAGCGCCGCAAAGCCCAGGGCCAGTACCCTGGAAAAGGACGTCTGCTGTTTCACGGGCATCCGGCCTCCCTTTTGCCTTGATACGAAGATTCAACGCTTACAGCATTTTTGAAAGCAAGGCGCAAATGGGGCGCCGGAAGCTTCCCGCCGCCCGGCGCCTTTTTTATTATAGCACGTTGTTCCCCGTTTTTGAAGTCCCTAAAGGTGAATAAATATAATGAATTTCATACATTTATATTTGCTGTAAGCGGTGGAGACGCGCCCTTACGCGTGTGCGGCGCGGTAGAGCAGCTCTGCGCAGGCAGCGCGATCTAAGAGCGCGGTGCCATCCGCGGTCCAGGCGGGCACATCGTCGCTGCCCGCGATGACATCCGGGGCGGCGGTGTCAGTCAGCGACACGGCGGCTGCGGCATCCGGGTTTGCGTTTGCCCGGCGCAAGGCTGCCGCTTGCCCATCCTTCGGCACGCCGAAAATGCGCGCGAGAATGCGGGCGGCATCCCGGGCCGTGATCGCCTCATTCGGCCGGAATTCCAGGCCCTGCGCGCCTGCATAACCCCGTACGATGCCGCGGCGCAGGGCCGAGCTCAGATAGGGCTGCTGCCAGGCGGGCGCGTCCTGCTGGTCCCGGAACAGGCTGGTCTCGAGGCCGATCTCGGGATCAATGCCGGCCAGCTCCATCGCCATGGCCAGAAACTCCCCGCGCGTGACGGTCTTTTCCGGGCAGAAGCAGAGCTTGTCGGTCACGCGCTCGCCGCCAAACAGGCCCTGCTCGCGCAGCCACATCGCGCCAAACTGCGTCTCGGGCGCCAGATCGTCAAAGGTCTCGGCATCCAGCGGCTGGGTGATCGTCACGGTCACAGTGGCAGGCGCCGACACATTTCCGGCCAGGTCCGTGACCGTGAAGGTGAAGCGGTCCTCCCCTACCTTGTTTTTCTTCGGAGTGTAGACAAATTCGCCGTTTTCCGACAGCTCCACCGTACCGCGCCGGGGCTTGTCGGCAAGCTGGAAGCTGAGCACGTCGCCATCGGGGTCGCTCGCCCGGAGCGTGCCGCTGTTCGGGATGTTCTTGTAGGTCTCGATCGTGAGGTCCTCGGCGGTCGGGACCTCGTTTTTGGTGGACTGGATATGCATGGTGAGCTGGGTTTCTTCGCCGAGCCGGTCGTCCCGGATCGGGCGGAAGCAGATCAGCGCGTCGAGCGTCTCGTCGCAGGCTGGGTCAAAGCGGAGATAAGAGAGCGCATCCGCGCTCAGCACGTCGCCGGGCTGAACGGTGCGGCTGCCAAGACGCAGGCTGCCGACGCCTTCTTCCGGAACGCTGCATAGATAGACGCCGTCGATGGCTTCTTCCTCCGCGCAAAACTCTGCGCCGGTGAAGACATAGTGCTCATCCGCCGGCACCTCGGCCGCGCGGCACGGCAGCAGCACCGACAGCAGCGCCAGCGCGCAAAGCAATAACACTTGGGTCCTTCGTTTCATACGAACGCCTCCTTTTCGGTTTCGGAGGTAGTATCTGTGAAAGCATGAAAATTATGCAATTTCGCTTGAAAATGAAGGCGCTTCATGGTATGGTTATATGTAGGATTCAGGGGTCAGGGGTCAGGGGTCAGGGAGCAGTTGACAGTTGACAGTGGAAAGCTGAGAGTGTAGAGTGTAGGGACAAGCCTTGCTTGTCCGGCAGCGAGAGGTTTGCAGGGCATGGAAAAGCGTAGCAGGAAGCTTCCGTCATGTCATCATGAAGGCGCGACTGCAAAGCCGCCTGCTGACCTGTTCAGACTGCACTCCCCACATGCATTCTGAGGAGCCTGCAACGAAGAATCTAAAAGCGGAAACACGCAATCGAAGATGTAGGGGACGGCGTCCTCGACCTCCCGCCGATCCGCACCCGTAGGGGACGGCGTCCTCGACGTCCCGCCGATCCGCACCCGTAGGGGACGGCGTCCTCGACGTCCCGCCGATCCGCACCGTGCCTCGTAGCGGACGGGTCACCCGTCCGAATGCTCCGCACCCATAGGGACTGCAATCTGCCGTCCGTGCATCCGAAGGATGCAGGTTCCGCAGGGAACCGGTGCTGGCATATCGTTTGCGCAGCGCAAACGATGTGTGCTTCGCACACCGGACGAGCAATGCTCGTCCCTACAATATAGTTTCGGAGTGCGCAACAGGCTTACCTTGCGGCGAATCAAAATGGTTTTTCAAATGGCAATTTGAAAAACACCACAACTTTCCACTTTCCACTGTCCACTTGCTTTTAACTCCTAACTCCTCACTCCTCACTCTCCTATTGGCTCTTGCCGGCTGTCTGCTTTGCGGGGCGTCGAGGACGCCGCCCCCTACGTCTCCGATTGCCTATTGCTAACACTTTCCACTGTCAACTACCCATTTCCCACTAACCACTTCCCACTTCCCACTACCCACTCCTGGAGGTACCAATATGATCACAGTATCCGATCTCGGCATTCAATTTGGCGGCAGCTGGCTGTTCCAGCATGTGGATCTGCAGTTTGCGGCGGGCAACTGCTACGGCGTCATCGGCGCCAACGGCGCAGGCAAATCCACCTTCCTGCGCATTCTCTCGGGCGAGCTCGAGTCCACCAAGGGCTATGTCGCCATCAAGCCCGGCGTGCGGATGTCGGTCCTCAAGCAGGACCAGTTCAAATACGACGCCTACCCCATCATGGACACGGTCATCATGGGCAACCAGCGGCTGTACGACATCATGAAGGAGAAGGACGCCATCTACGAGAAGGAGGACTTCACCGACGAGGACGGCATGCGCGCCTCCGAGCTCGAGGCCGAATTTGCGGAGATGAACGGCTGGGAGGCCGAGTCCGACGCCAGCCGCATCCTGCAGGGCCTGGGCATCGACACCGACAAGCACTACGACCTCATGGCCGACACCGATCCCAGAGACAAGGTCAAGGTACTGCTGGCCCAAGCGCTGTTCGGAAAACCCGACATCGTCATGCTCGACGAGCCGACCAACAACCTCGACATTGAGTCGATCAACTGGCTTGAGGACTTCCTGCTCGACTATGAGGGCACGGTCATCGTGGTCTCGCACGACCGTCACTTCCTCAACACGGTCTGCACCCACATCGTCGACATCGACTACGGCAAGATCAAGATGTATGTGGGCAACTACGACTTCTGGTACGAGTCGAGCCAGCTCGTGCAGGCGCTGCTGCGCAACAAGAACAAGCGCAACGAGGAAAAGATCGCCGAGTTGCAGGCCTTTGTGCAGCGCTTTTCCGCCAACAAATCCAAGAGCAAGCAGGCCACGGCCCGGCGCAAGCTGCTGGAGAAGATTTCTCTGGAGGAGATTCCCGCCTCGACACGGCGCTATCCCTTCGTGGGCTTCTCCCGGGACCGCGAGGTCGGCAAGGACGTGCTCTTTGTGACCGACGTCAGCAAGACCGTGGACGGCGTCAAGCTGCTCGACAAGGTCAGCTTCATTGCCAATCGCAACGAAAAAATCGCCTTTGTGGGCGAAAACGAGCTGGCACAGACCGTGATGTTCAAGATCCTCATGGGCGAAATGGAGCCCGACGAGGGCACAGTCAAGTGGGGCGTGTCCACCTCGAGAAGCTACTTCCCAAAGGACAACACCGCGTATTTTGAGGGCCACGAGGAGTCCCTGGTGGACTGGATGCGGCCCTATTCCGAGAAGAAGGACGACGTGTATCTGCGCGGCTTCCTGGGCAGGATGCTGTTTTCCGGCGACGAGGTGTTCAAGCCGGTGTCGGTCCTCTCCGGCGGCGAGAAGGTCCGCATGATGCTCTCGCGGATGATGCTCTCGGGCGCGAACTGCATCCTGATGGACCAGCCCACCAACCACCTGGACATGGAATCGATCCAGGCCGTCAACAAGGGCGTGAGCGCCTTCCCGGGCAACGTGTTCCTGGCCAGCCATGACCACGAGCTGCTCTCCACCACCGCCGACCGCATCATCGAATTCCTCCCCGGCGGCAAGATCATCGACCGGCTCTGCGGGTACGATGCGTATCTCGAGTGGAAGAAGGAAAATTAACGAAAAAATTCCCTCATGGCTTCAAAACCATGAGGGATTTTTTTCTTTATTCCAGCTCGAATGCGCCGGTGTAGAGCTTGTAGTAGGTCCCCTTCTGGGCGATCAGGTCGTCGTGGGTGCCGCGCTCGATGATGCGGCCGTGGTCGAGGACCATGATCGCGTCCGAGTTGCGGACCGTGGAGAGCCGGTGGGCGATGACGAACACGGTCCTGCCCTTCATGAGCGCGTCCATGCCCTTGGCGACCAGCGCCTCGGTGCGGGTGTCGATGGAGGACGTGGCCTCGTCGAGGATCATGACCGGAGGATCGGCCACGGCCGCTCTTGCAATCGAGAGCAGCTGCCGCTGGCCCTGCGAGAGGTTCGCGCCGTTGGAGGTCAGCATGGTCTGATAGCCCTGCGGCAGGCGCTTGATGAAGTCGTGCGCGTTGGCGAGCTTCGCCGCGCGGATGCACTCCTCGTCGGTGGCGTCGAGCTTGCCGTAACGGATATTGTCCATGACCGTGCCGGTGAACAGGTTCACGTCCTGCAGCACGATGCCCAGAGAGCGCCGCAGATCGGGCTTCTTGATCTTCGTGATGTTGATGCCGTCGTAGCGGATCTTGCCGTCCTCAATGTCGTAGAAGCGGTTGATGAGGTTGGTGATCGTGGTCTTGCCGGCGCCGGTCGCGCCGACAAAGGCGATCTTCTGGCCGGGCTCGGCCCAGAGGGAAATGTCGTGCAGCACGGGCTTGCCCTCGACATAGGAGAAGTCCACGTTGAACATGCGCACGTCGCCCTGCAGCTTGGTGTAGGTCACGCTGCCGTCGGCCGTGTGCGGATGCCGCCAGGCCCAAACGCCGGTGTGCTCCTCGGTCTCGGTGATGCTGCCGTCGGGATTTTCCTTGGCGTTGACCAGCGTGACGTAGCCGTGGTCCTCCTCGGGCGGCTCGTCCATGAGCTGGAAGATGCGGTCCGCGCCGGCCAGGGCCATGACGATGGAGTTGAACTGCTGAGCGATCGCGTTGACCTGGCCCGTGAACTGCTTGGCGATGTTCAGGAACGAGATGACCACGGAGATCTCCAGCACGCCCTTGAAGCTGCCGGAGAACAGGCCGCTCAGCGAGAGGTTGGGCGTCTTTGCGGTGATGAACGCCGCGCCGGCGATCGCAATGAGCACATACAGGAGGTTACCGATGTTGCCCATGACGGGGCCGAGAATGTTGGCAAAGCGGGTAGCCTTGGTGGCGTCCTCGCAGAGCTGCTCGTTGACCTTGTCGAAGTCCTTCTGGCTCTGCTCCTCGTGGCAGAAGACCTTGACGACCTTCTGGCCGTTCATGAGCTCCTCGACGAAGCCCTCGACCTGGCCGATGGACTTCTGCTGCTTGACGAAGTTGGAGGCGGATTTTCCGCCGATGTTCGACACGGCAAAGCTCATGAAGAACACTGCGACCAGCACCACCAGCATGAGGTTCATCGAGTAGTAGAGCATGATGCCGACCATGCCGACGAGCATGATGCCCGACTGCAGCAGGCGCGGCACGCTCTGGCTCACGAGCTGGCGCAGGGTGTCGATGTCGTTGGTGTAGTGCGACATGATGTCGCCGTGGCCGTGGGCGTCAAAGTACTTGATGGGCAGGCCCTGCATCTTGTTGAACATGCGTTTGCGCATCTTGTCCAGGAAGCCCTGGGTGATGACGGCCATGAGTCTGGCGTAGAGGTAGGAGAAGACGATCGTGAGCAGCAGCACGGCGACCATGACCACCAGCACCCGTCCGATCTGCGGCCGGACCTCCGCCCAGGTGCCGTCCTGGGTGAAGCGGACGATGATGTCCGTAATGTTTTTAATGAAGATCGACGGCGTGATATTGCCGAGCGAATAGAGCGCCATGCACAGCATGGCCAGGAGGAACATCCACTTGTAGTCCTCCATGAGCAGCTTCAAAACGCGCGGCAGCGTGCCCTTCTTGGCCTTGGGCATGTCGCGCTTGGGCATATTCTTAGCCATTGTCGTCGCCTCCCTTCGTCTGAGAGGTGTAGACCTCGCGATAGATGGAGTTGCTCTGCATGAGCTCCTGGTGCGTGCCCTGACCGACGATCTTGCCGTCGTCCATGACGAGGATCAGGTCCGCGTCCTCCACCGAGGCCACGCGCTGGGCGATGATGAGCTTGGTGGTGCCGGGGATCTCCTCGCGGAAGGCCTTGCGGATGAGCGCGTCGGTCTGCGTGTCCACCGCAGAGGTGGAGTCGTCAAGGATCAGGATCTTCGGCTTCTTGAGCAGCGCTCTTGCGATGCACAGCCGCTGCTTCTGGCCGCCGGAGACGTTGGCGCCGCCCTGCTCGATGTAGCGGTCGTAGCCCTCCGGATGCGCGACGATGAAGTCGTGCGCCTGGGCGAGCTTGCAGATGCGGATCATCTCCTCATCGGTGGCGTTGGGGTCGCCCCAGCGGAGATTGTCCTTGATCGTGCCGGAGAAGAGCACGTTCTTCTGCAGCACGACGGCCACCTGGTTGCGCAGGGCCTCCATGTCGTAGTCCTTTACGTCCACGCCGCCGACCCTGACGGTGCCGACCGTGGCGTCGTAAAGCCGCGAGATCAGCTGGATGAGCGTCGTCTTGGACGAGCCAGTGCCACCCAGGATGCCCACGGTCTGACCGGGCTTGATGTGCAGGTTCACGCCCTCGAGGGCATAGGTCTTGGCGTCGGGGTTGTACTTGAAGCTGACGTTCTCGAAGTCGATGCTGCCGTCCTTCACGATTTCCACCGGGTGTTCGGGGTTGGTCAGCGTGGGCTCGGTGTCGAGTACCTCGACGATACGCCGGGCCGCTTCGCCGGCCAGCGTGATCATGACGAAGATCATCGAGAGCATCATGAGGCTCATGAGAATCTGCATCGAGTAGGTAATCAGGCTCGCCAGATCGCCCACGGCCATGGCCGAGCCGTGCGTGGAGATGATGACCTTGGCCGAGAAATACGGGATCAGCGTCATGCAGATGTAGACCGCCAGAAGCATCAGGGGGTTGTTGATGGCCAGCAGCTTCTCTGCCTTGGTGAAGTCGTTTCGCACGTCCTCGGAGGCCGCAGCGAACTTCTGCTGCTCGTAGCTCTCACGCACGAAGCTCTTGACCACGCGCATGCCCTTGACGTTCTCCTGCACGGAGTTGTTCAGGTTATCGTATTTCTTGAAGACCGCCTTGAACAGCGGCATGGCCTTCTTTGCGATCACCAGCAGACCGATGCCGAGGATCGGCACCACCAGCAGGAACACAAAGGCGATGGGGCCGCCCATGTTGACCGACATCACGATGGCAAACACCAGCATCAAGGGCGAGCGCACCGCCGTGCGGATGATCATCATGAACGCCATCTGCACGTTGCTGACGTCGGTGGTCAGTCTCGTGACAAGAGAAGACGTGGAAAATTTGTCGATGTTTGCAAAGGAAAAGCTCTGCACCTTGGCAAACAGGTCATGGCGCAGGTTCTTGGCAAAGCCCGCAGACGCAGAGGCTGCAAACCAGCCCGAGAGAATGCCGCAGCTCATGGAGCAGAGCGCCATCAGCACCAGAATCCAGCCGTAGTGCAAAATCACCGACATTTCCGCACCGGCCTCAATGGAATTGATCAGTCGTGCCGTGATCAGCGGCAAAACGCATTCCAATCCGACCTCACCGATCATAAACAGCGGCGTCAGCAGCGTATGGGCCTTGTAATCCCGCACGCTGGCCAAAAGCTTTTTGATCATCGGATCCCTCCTAACGTGTATAATCTAATGTATTTTAGCATATTCAAAGCAAAAAGGCAACCGGTTTTCTGGAAACTTTTTGGTTGGCTTTTCTTCTGTAGCGCGGGCTATCAGCCCGCAAAAATGCATTCTGGCGCTTGGATGCGGGCAGATTGCCCGCGCTACATTAAAAACTTTTTGGGTGTTGCACGCCACAAGTGGAACGTGTCTCATGCATGTCATTCTGAGGAGCCCTGCGACGAAGAATCTAAAACGATCTGGATTTAAAAAGCATTGACAGCGTTGGTATAATAGCATTGAGAACCCAAACGAACCGTGCACGAAGTGCCGGCACCCGCGGCACGCTCTCGTAGTGGCCGATGTAGCGCGGGCAATCTGCCCGCATCCAAGCGCCAGAATGCATTTTTGCGGGCTGATAGCCCGCGCTACAGAAGTAAAGATTTCGGTGTTACAGCGCACTAACGCCTCACCCCTGACCCCGAATCCTTGATTGCTGACGCCTGACAGCTTTCCACTGTCCACTGATCCCTGATCCCTGCACTGCAAACCTCTCGCCGCCGGACAAGCAAGGCTTGTCCCTACACTCTCCACTTTCCACTTTCAACTATCCACTAGCTCCTCGCTCCTAACCCCTAACCCCTAACCCCTACCCCTTCCCTACTCTCTCAGAAAGGAGGCGCGCCGTGAAGCAGCAGCCGGAAAAAAAGCTCAAGAGCTATAAGATCACATCGTCTGCACCCGCTGCGGCGCGCAGACAGCCGACCTCTGCGGCCGGCTCCGACTCTAAAAAGGGCAAACAGGCGAACACCAAAGCTTCCGCTGCGCGCCGCGCGTCGCAGAAAGAACCGGATCTGCGCAGGGCTCAGGCAGCGTATCAAACAACAAATCCGCAGCAAGCGGCCGGTTATCGGGCTGCGCAGCAAGCTGCAGGTTATCGAACTGCGCAGCAGGCTGCGTCCCGCGCTGCGCAGCAAGCTGCGTCCCGCGCTGCGCAGCAGGCTGCATCCCGCGCTGCGCAGCAAGCCTCCGGTCAGCGCAAAACCAACGGAGAAAATCATACAGCAATACCACGGCAGACCTACACGCGGCCGCAGCAAAGCTATTCCCCTGCCGCGTCCGGCCCGGTCGATCCGCGCGTCTACCGCACGCAGGCCAATGCCTCGAGCTACAGCGGCACCCGGCCGCGCTACTATATCGCCGAGGACGGCACCGTCCACCCCTGGCCCACGCCGCAGACCGCTCCGAATCCCGCCGCCGACCGCCGAGCCCGGCAGAAGCGGGCGGAAAAGCGCCGCCAGGCCGAAATAGCGCGAAAAAAGAAGCAGCGCATCGCCTGGCTGCTCTCGATCCTCGGCGCGCTGCTGCTTGCGTATCTGCTGCTGTGCTGGACTCCCTGGCGGCAGCTGACGCCAACCGGGCCGCTCGACAATTTCCAGGAATTTTTCATCCGCAATTCGCGCGAATCGCACTCGTTCCAGTGGGTGCAGTACTTCTTCCCTTCCTATATCCGTCAGCCGTATATCAAAGAGGAGGAGCTTGCCCGCGCGCAGCAGGCGGAGTTCAACACCAACATTGACCCCGCCAGCATCGTCCTCACCCCGCCGGCCGACGGCGAGCCCATCATCTCCTATGAGATCGTGATCCCCGAGGAGGTCAAGGAGACCATCACGCCCGAGCAGCTGGCCTTCTACGAGACCTTCTACCAGCTGGACGTCAACACCGCCGAGCTGTATTTCAAGCGCCATCCCGAGGCGCTCGCCAACGGCTACGAGGGCATCCGCATCAACGAGGCCGGCCTTGACCAGGCCGGAACCGAGATTCTGACCACTTCCGGCGAGCAGGTGCTGGCGATCGACGCGGTCAACGGCATTCTGCTTGTGCGCGTGAGCGGGCCGCGCTATCGCGGCGTGTTGGCCATCGCGAAGGACCCCACGCGGCTGCACCTGTACACCTCCGAGGGCATCGCCACCTCTGAGGAGGCCCAGGGCTACGGCCAGACCGCCGGGACGATCGCCTCGCTGCACAACGGCGTTCTTGCCATCACCGGCAGCGGCTTCATCGACGAATACGGCGTGGGCACCGGCGGCGCGCTGGTGGGCTTCTGTCGCAGCGAAGGCCGCGATTACGGCACGCACCGCTACTGGGGCAGCAAGCGTCTGGAGCTGCGCAAGGACCACTGGCTCTACGTCACCGAGGCCAACAGCGACTGTCGCGACGACGTGACCGACGCCATGGAATTTGAGCCGGCACTGATCGTCGACGGTCAGCGCCTGGAGAACTACGTCTACACCGGCGAAAATCCGCGCGCCTGCGTCGGCCAGACCGACCGGGGCGAGATCCTGATGCTGGCCATCGAGGGCAGACTCAGCGACTCCGCCGGCTGCAGCGTGGGCGTGTGCACGACGATTCTGCAGCGCTACCGCTGCATCAACGCCATGAACATGGACGGCGGCACCTCGGCCATGCTGTGGTACGACGGCGCACCCGTGATCCGCTGCTCCAACACCAACACGCCCCTGGGCCGCTACCTCCCCAACGCGTGGGTGTACGCGTATAGGGATTAGGGATCAGGGGGCAGGGGTCAGGAGTTAGGAGTGAGGAGCGAGGAGCGAGTGGACAGTTGACAGTGGAGAGTGGAAAGTGATCTGTCAAACTTACGTCATGTCATTCTGAGGAGCCTGCGACGAAGAATCTATAAAGCGCCAAGAAGCAGCAGTGCGCTGAGATGTGGCACCAGAGTCCGACATTTGTCATTGCGAACCAGTGACCGATGTCACTGGTGTGGCAATCCGTTTGTTCCAACTTGAAGCAGCGATCGAACGGCGCAGGGCAGTTGTCTCAATATCATATCTTTCGCATAAATACTGAATAACCTGAAGCAAAAAATAGGCAATAGGAGTTGCGCAATGAGTTGCGTCGTTCTCCTATTGCCTATTGCCTTATTCCCTATTGCCTGTTCCCTATTGTCTCATTATCTCTCTTTTCCCACAAAGAAGAACGCCAGGGTGCCAGGGCCGGAGTGGGCGCCGATGACGGCGCCGACGTCGGTGACGAGGTCCACCTTCGCGCCGTACTGCTCCTTGACCAGCTTAACCAGGTAGTCCGCATCCTCCTTGCAGTCGCCGTGGGAGATGAAGATCGACGCCTCACGGTCCATGCACAGCTCGCCGTACTTGGCAGCCAGCGCGCGGATCGAAGCCTTTCTGCCGCGTTCCTTGAACATGTTGATCAGGTGGCCCTCATTGTCCATGTGCAGCACCGGCTTGATGCCCAGCACGCTGCCCACAAACGCCACGGTGGGGCTGATGCGGCCGCCGCGCTTGAGATAGACCAGATCGTCCACCGTGAACCAGTGGCAGATGTGCAGCTTCATGCGCTCGGCATAGGCAGCCGCCTCGTCCAGGCCCGCGCCGTTTTTCTTCTGCTGCACGATCATATACAGCAGCAGGCCAAAGCCGGCGGACGCCGCCAGGGTATCGACGACCACGATCCTGCGTTCGGGATACTGCTCCTTGAGTTCATCGGCCGCGATCTGCGCGGAGTTGACCGTGGTGCTCAGGCCCGAGGAAAAGCCGATGTACAAAACGTCGTTTCCCGTCTGCAGCTCCTTTTCAAACGCCGCCTTGAACACAGCCGCGTTCACCGCGGAGGTCTTGGCCACGTCGCCGTCACGCATTCGTTTGTAGAATTCCTTCGACGGCATGGAAAAATCGCTGTGCTCCTTGCCATCTGAGCCGAAGGTGAAGGTGAGCTCCGTGTAGTGCACGCCCCACTCGTTCAGAAGCCGGGGCTTGATATCGCAGGCGGAATCGGTGTAGATGATGTAGTTGCCCATGGTAGTTCCCTTTCTGTATCTTGCAAGTTTATCAGTGATCGCACTTGGTCCGGACGCCCTCCACGGCCTCGAAGAACAGCGCCAGCGTGTCAGGGCCCACATGAGAGCCGGTCACCGGCTCGTAGCAGACCGTCAGAATTTCCTTCGGCGGGTTATTCTTGTTTAACAGTGAAATGAGGTAATTGGCGTCCTCCTCGCAGTCGGCGTGCGCAATGCCCACGATCTGCTCGCCGGGGTCCTTGACAAACATGTCATAGCGTTCGGCTAGCGCCTGGATCGAATGCTTTCTGCCGCGGCACTTGGCGAAGCTGACGATCTGGCCGCGCTCGTTGCCCTTGAGCAGCGGCTTGATGCGCAGCATCGTGCCCACGATGGCCTTCATGTTGGACAGGCGGCCGCCCTTTCTGAGGTACATCAGATCGTCCACGGTGAAGACCTGGCAAATCCGGTCGCACAGAGTTCTTACAAATTCGGTGGTCTCTTCGATGCTCATGCCCTTCTCGCGGCATTCCACCGCGCGCAGCACCGGGATGCCCTCGCCGAGCGACGCGCCCAGGGTGTCGATGAGCATGATCTTCCGCTCGGGAAATTCCGGCGCAAGCTCCTCCTTTGCAAGCTCCGAGCAGTGGAACGAGCCGCTGATGCCGGAGGACATGCTGATAAACAGGATATCCTCGCCGTTTTCCAGATACGGACGAAACGTATCGATATAGCGCTGGGGCGTAATCTGAGAGGTGGTCACCCGGGCGCCGGCACGAATCTGATCATAAAAGCGTTTTCCGTTGAACTTTCTCGTATCCAGGCAATTTGCCTCCTCGCCGCCGTTCACATAATAGCTGAACGGAATGACGGGGATTCCGTGCTGCTCAAGCAGCTCGGAGGGCAGATTCGCCGACGTGTCCGTCACAATACGAAATTGCATCGCAAAACAGCCTCCTTTGTTCAAATGATATGCCATATTATATCAAACGCGCCAAAATATCGCAAGCTACCGCACAAAAATTCTGCTCTACGTTCTATACCGTTTTAGTAGAGTGCATAATCGCGACTCTACGATTCGTAGAATACCGGTATTTCGGAACAAATTTCGGCATTATTTGAACAAATTCTGAATAAATCGAAAAAAGTTGAAATTCAATCCAATCTGTGCTATACTTTTGCCATCGAAACGTGAGGAATGAGAAGAACATGGAAAACAACCGACAGATTGTTGCAAACAAAATCCACGAGCTGCGCATTGCGCGGGATATGACACAGATCGACCTGGCCGCCCACCTCAATTATTCGGACAAGGCGATCTCCAAATGGGAGCGTGCCGAGTCCACGCCGGACATCACCGTACTGGTGCAGATCGCCGATCTGTTCGGCGTGACGATGGACGAGCTGATCCGTGACCGGAAGCCGGCTGAGCCATCGCCGGAGGAAAAAGTCAGCAGCAGCCAGAAGCACGGGCTGATCGTCGGCATGAGCCTGCTGCTGGTCTGCCTGATCGCGACCTTCGCCTTTGTCATTCTGACACTGATCGGCGTAGACGCGGCCTACTGCTGGCTCTCCTTTGTCTATGCCGTTCCCGCCGGCATGATCGTGTGGCTGGTGCTCAACTCCATCTGGTTCGACCGCCGGCGAAATTTCCTGATCATTTCGCTGCTCATGTGGTCCGTGCTGGCCACGATCTTCCTCTCCCTTCTCCCCTTCGGCCGCAACATCTGGCTGATCTTCATCCTCGGCATCCCAGGCCAGATCATTATTTTGCTCTGGTCCGGCCTGATGCCCAGGCGGAAAAAAAGGCAATAGGAGAAACGAAAGGCAATAGGCAATAGGAGACGCGGCTTGCCCCGTAAAACTCCTGTTGCCTATTGCCTTATTCTCTATTGCCTGCTAGACAATGTACTGCAGCACCTCGATGCGCTGCTCGCCGTCGAGGTAGATGCGGGGGGTGCGCTTGTTGATACCGCAGAGGATCTCGTAGGGGATCGTGTCGAGCGTCTTTGCGATCTGCTCCAGTGGCAGGCAGGCCTCGCCGTCGGTGCCGAAGACCGTCACCACGTCGCCCACTTTGGCCTCGGGGACCTCGGTCACGTCGACCATGCACATGTCCATGCAGATCCGGCCCACGACCGGAACTCGCTTGCCATGCAGCAGAAAATGCGCGTTGTTCGACAGCTTCCGCGACAAGCCGTCGGCGTAGCCGATGCAGAGCACCGCGATCCGGCGCGGGCCCGGCGTGGTGTAGGTTCTGCCGTAGCTGATCGAAATCCCGCCGGCAAAATCACGGATCTGAGAGATCGTCGTGCGCAGGGACATCAGCGGCTTGAGATCCAGCCTGCCCTCGAGCTCCTCCGACGGGCTGATGCCGTAGGTGGCGATGCCCGGCCGGACCATGTCCAGCGCAAATTCCGGGTAGAGGATCGTTGCCGCCGAGTTGCAGCAGTGCCGCAGCTGGAATTCGACCCCGGCGCCGCGCAGGGCGCCGATCATGCCGGTAAAGCGCTCAAACTGCAGGCGGGTAAAGTCGCGATCTGCAGGATCGAAGCTGTCCGCCGCCGGAAAATGCGTGAAGATGCCCTCGCACTGCAGGTTCGGCAGCTGAGCCACCGCCTGCAGCTCGTCAAAGCTGCGGTCGTTGTCGTAGGCAAAGAAGCCGAGGCGCGACATGCCGGTGTCGAGCTTCAGATGCACCTTGAGCCGCCGGCCCACGCCTTCCATCCGGTGGTTGAGCTGCAGCGCGTACTCCATGGAGTGGACCTCCTGCCGGATGTCCATGTCGGCCATATCCGGGGCGTAGACCGCCGGGGTATAGCCCAAAATCAGGATCGGCAGGCGGATATCGGCCCGGCGCAGCTGCAGAGCCTCCTCAAAATTGGAGACGGCCAGAAAATCCGCGCCCATCTCCTTGAGCCGCCGGCTGACCGGCACGGCGCCGTGGCCGTAGGCGTCGGCCTTGACCACGCCGAGGAATTTGCAGCTGGCGGGCACGTTGCCGCGCAGCACCGCGTAGTTATGGGCCAGGTGGTCGAGCGACACATCCGCCCAGGTTCTCTTCAGTAATCTCATTGTGTTCCTCCGTCCATGACCAGCCCGTCCAGCGTGAGCCATGCAAAGACCGCGCCGTCGGCGCTGAGCTCTGCACAGACCGGTACATGTTGTTCGTCAAACCAGGTTTCGGCCCGGATCGGGCTGCCGTGCAGGTCGTCCTCATAGCTGACCTGCAGAAGGCCCTCGTCCTCGCCGGCGGCAAGGATATAACCCTCGCGCCAGAATTTTGCCAGCAGCCCGGGCAGCAGCACCGGGGCGGTGTCCTCGTCGGCCGGCAGGCCAAAGTCCACGGCGGTGCCGTCAAATTCCAGGCGGCCAGTCTTCCCGTCCACGCGGGCCTTCACGCCCGCAATGGTCTCCGGCGCGGTGAGGGTGATCTCGGATGCGCCGTCAGAATCACAGCGGCAGTCAGCCGAAATCTCATAGAGCCTGCCGTGCACATCCACGCGCAGATCCGCATGGAAGGCGCAGCAGTCGGCGTTCAGCAATTCGGCGCGAAACGCCATCGGCGCCTGCAAGTGCTTCGTTTCTCCTCCGCCGCAGGCGCTGAGCAGAAGGAGCGGCAGCATCAGTACGGCAAGAATGCTTCGCCGCACAGCTTCACTTCCCGATTCGGTTATTCCGGTCGCGGCCGGGTCAGATGCTTCAGCAGGTTCGGCAGCGCGGCGATCAGATCGCCCGGCGTCATGCCGTATTCGCCGAGGGCCTCGGCGCAGTCGTCTCCGGCTGCGCCGTGCAGCCAGGCCGCTGCCGCAGCTGCATCCGTGGGATCGATCCCGTAGCCCAGAAGGGCCAGCAGCATTCCGGCGAGCACGTCGCCGCTGCCGCCGGTCGCCATGCCGGGGTTGCCGGTCGTGTTGAGGAAGGCCTTGCCCTCGCCCAGAACCAGCGTCCGGTGACCCTTGCGCAGCACGGTCACGCTGCATTCGGCCGCCAGATCTCTCGTGGCAAGGAAGCGGTCCTCCGCTGCTTTGGCCGTGCCGGCCAGCCGGGCAAACTCGCCGTCGTGGGGCGTGAGCACCACCGGCCGCCGCGCCTGCTTCAGAATATCTATATGTCCCTCGAGGCAGTTTATGCCGTCGGCGTCCAGAATCAAGGGGCAGCCCTCGGCCTGCAGCAGCGCCGTCACGATCGGAAGGATGTCCGCTCCCCTGCCCAGACCCGGGCCGATCAGCACCGCATCGCAGCGGGCGGCGCGGTCCAGGATCCCGGGGATAGCCGCAGCCGACAGGCCGCCGTCCTTTGCCGGCAGCGGGAAGACCATGGGCTCGTCGAGCTTCACGGCGACGATGGGATAGACCGGCTCCGGCACGCCCACAAAGATCAGCCCGGCGCCCATGCGCAGTGCGGCGTTGGCTGCCAGGGCCGGCGCACCGGTGTAGCCGACGCTGCCCGCGAGGATCAAAACGCGGCCGAAATCACCCTTGTGCGCATTCCGCGGCCGCTCGGGCAGCAGCGAACGCACAAAGTCCTCGGACGTGATCGTGCAGTTTTCTTCCTTCATCTGCTGCATCCGCACCAGCGCAGCGTGCATTTTTTCGTTCATTTTGTCTCCAAATTCAACAATTTAGACAGCAAACTGCCGGAAAATACATA
Organism: Oscillospiraceae bacterium; assembly: GCA_902795195.1. Taxonomy (GTDB): domain Bacteria; phylum Bacillota; class Clostridia; order Oscillospirales; family Oscillospiraceae; genus JAFRPC01. Next base: position 70,196 of record CADBKF010000002.1, on the reverse strand, counting down.
TGGAAAATCCCCCACGCTGCTGCATGGGGGATTCTGGCACGCCGGAAGGGACTCGAACCCCCAACCCTCAGAACCGGAATCTGATGCTCTATCCATTGAGCCACCGGCGCGTTTCCGAAAGATATTATAGCAGATGCCGGGCGAAAAGTAAAGAGGAATTTTTCTTTTTTAGGATTCAGGATTCAGGGGTCAGGGGCCAGGCACCGCCTGCAGATTACAAGCGGAAATCACGTGCATACCCCGTTCGGCGGCAAGCAGATCACCGATTGTCATTCTGAGCGCAGCGAAGAATCGATAAAAACACGCTTTCCGTTCACTGACATCTGATTTTGGAAAAAACGGATTGCCACACCAGTGACATCGGTCACTGGTTCGCAATGACAGATTTTGGGAGTCTTGGTGTCCAATTTCTATACTCTGTCACTTTTTCGTGCCTTTTTAGATTCTTCGTCGCAAGCTCCTCAGAATGACATAACCGCCATCTGCCGGATCACTTTCCACTTTCCACTTTCCGCTTTCCACTTTCCACTGTCGACTGTTCCCTGATCCCTGATCCCTGACCCCTGAATCCTGATCCCTGACCCCTGACCCCTGACCCCTGACCCCTGAATCCTACATACCCAGCGCCGCACCGGTGGCTTCCCACTGCTCCATGAGGGCGGAGAGGGCGTCCTCGGCGGCCTGCTTTTCATCGCCCAGGCGCAGAAGGGCCTGGTAATCGGTGGCCGAGGCAATCAGCTGCTCCTCCAGCGAGGCCACAAGCTGCTCCTGCTTGTCGATCTCGCGCTCTAAGCGGCGCAGCTCCTTTTCCAGGGCCTTGCTGTCGGACTTTTTCTCGGTTTTCTGCGGTTTTTCCGGCTTTTTCGTCTGCGGGATCGGACGAATTGCCGCGTTTTCCTTCAGGCTGCGGTACTTCGCGTAATCGCAGCGGTAATCCTTGAGCGTGCCGTCCTCAATCTCCCAGATCCGGGTGGCGAACTTGTCCACAAAATAGCGGTCGTGGGAGACGAACAGCAGCGTGCCCTCATATTCCTCCACGGCGCACTCGATCCACTCCCTGGCCGCGATGTCCAGGTGGTTCGTCGGCTCGTCCAGAATCAGCAGGTTGACCTTCTCGTCCATCAGCATGCACAGGCGCAGCCGCGACAGCTCGCCGCCGGAGAGCGTGCCCACGGTTTTGAACACGTCCTCGCCGGAGAACAAAAACGCGCCCAGGCGGTCGCGCGCCGCCTGCGGGGTGCAGTTTTTTTCATAGAGCATCGTGTCGTAGAGCGTGCGCTCGGGGTGCTCGAAGTGGATGACCTGCGGCAGATACGCGCTCCTGACCGTGGGGCCGAAGCGCACCTTGCCGGCATCGAGCGTTTCCTCGCCCAGAAGGCAGCGAAGAAACGTGGTTTTGCCGGCGCCGTTGTCGCCCAGGATCGCGATGCGCTCGCCGCCCTCAACCTCCAGCTCCACGCCGGAAAAGAGCTGCTTTTCCCCGTAGGCCTTCGCCATGTCCTTGACGTAGAATACCGAATCGCCGAAAAATTCCTTCTCGCCGAAGCGGGCGCGCAGATTCTTTTCGGTCTTCGGGCGTTCGGTTTTGGCGATGCGCTCCATCCGGTGCTGCATGGCCATGGCGCGGCGGTAGAGCACCCGGTTGTTGATGCCCCAGCCCTTCATCCGCTCGACGGTGTAGCTCAGCTGCTTGATCTTGGCCTGCTCCTGCTTGTACTGCTTCATCTGCAGGTTGAAGCGGGCCTGCTTCTCCTCGAGATAGAACGAATAGTTGCCGTTGTAGAGCTCGGCCTTTCCGTCGGAGATCTCGATGATGCGGTCCACCACGCGGTCGAGGAAATAGCGGTCGTGGGAGATGGTCAGCGTGGTGCCCTTGAACTGCTTGAGATAGGCCTCGAGCCACTCCACGCTGCGCAGATCCAGGTGATTCGTCGGCTCGTCGAGCAGCAGGATGTCGGTCTGCTCCAAAAGCAGCCGCGCCAGGTTGACCCGGGTCTTCTCGCCGCCGGAGAGCAGGTCAAATTCCTGCTCGCGCATGGCCCTGGGGATGCCCAGACCGTTGCAGATCTTGTCCACGCTCGTGTCCATCTCGTAGCCGCCGCCCACCTCGTAGGCCGTAGAGAGCCGGTCGTATTCCGAGAGGGTGTCCTTCGGCGTGTGGGCTGTCATGCGCTCCTCCAGGCGCTCCATCTTCCGCTTGATGTCAAACAGCTCGCGGTAGGCAGAGCGCAGCGCGTCCTCGACCGAGTAGCCCGCAGGATAGTGCGGGATCTGGGAGATCAGGCCGATGCGCCGGCCGGAGGCGATCACGATCGTCCCCTCGTCCGGGCGCAGCTCACCCGTCAGCATGCGGAAGAGCGTGGTTTTTCCGCTGCCGTTTCTGCCCATGATGCCGACGCACTCGCCGCTCTGGATCTCGAAGGAGAGCCCGTCGAGCAGCTTTTCGCCGACTTCAAAGGATTTTTCCAGATTTTGTACAGATATTTCAATCATGATTTCAGGATTCAGGATTCAGGGGTCAGGTGTCAGTTGATATTTGGATAAGAATTCTTCTTTTGAATACAAGAGATTCAGAATATCGAGCAGGGCGTTGGTGCTCAGGTGCTCGGGAAGCTCGAGCGCCTGCATGAGCGCCCTGCGCTTTGCGGCGCTGTCGGGCCTGCCGGACAGGCCCAGCTCGTAGAGGTCATACTTTGTGATGGGATCGCGCTGCGGCGCGTCCTCAAACTGCGCGCCGGCTTCGCTCAGCGCACGAAGCAGGATTTCGGGCTTCATGCCCTCGACGCCCAGCTTGCCCTCTTTTCCGGGGGCCTTTTTCCGCTTTTCCTTGCCGCGGACGTCGGGGATGTAGGCGTGCGCCACCTTGTCCTTCGGCAGCGCGCCCTTGAGGTAGTTGCGGATCACGAAGCCCGCGCCGTCGGAATCCGTCAGAATGATGAGGCCGCGCGCCTCGGCAATGCGGCGCAGCAGCGCGAGCAGGGCCTTGTCCTTCATGATGCCGAAGCCGCCGGTCTCAATGATCTCGGCGTCCACGATCTGCGAGAGCGTGTTCTTGTCGTAGCGGCCCTCCACGACGATGGCCTGGCGCAGCCTAAGCATGCTGCGCCTCCTGGGCCAGCTCGAACACCAGCAGCTCGAGCAGGCGCTCTGGCTCGTCATACGAGGTCTTGAGCTTTGCGTCGGTCTGCAGGCAGAGCAGCACCGCGCGGTCGGCAAAGCGGTCGGGCAGCCGCCGGGCAAAGTCCATGGTCTTCTGCGCGGGATAGCTGGTAATGCCGCACAGCGACATCAGCTCCTTCACGCCCTTGCCGGCCTTGATCAGCGTTTTCGCCGTCAGGATGCGGCGCATCTGGCCGCTGATCGCGCCCAGGATCGGGATCGGCTCCTCCTGCATCTGCAGAAGCGTTTCCAGCGTCTGCAGGGCTTTATCGTAGCGGCCGGCGGCCACGGCGTCGGAGAGCGTGAAGACCACCGCCTCCAAAACCGGCTCAACCACCGCGTCCACATCGGCGCGAGTGATCTCCGCGCCGCTTGAAAAGGCCGCGACCTTCTCGATCTCGGAGGACAGCGTGGACATGTCGCCGCCGGTGGCCTGGATCAGGTACTGGCAGATGGGATAGGACACCTGCTTGCCGTGGCTCTTGAAGTGCCGGGCGATCCAGGCGGCGAGCTCTCGCTCCGACGGGGTCTTGAATTCGACCAAAACCGCGCTGCCCATGGCATCGGCCAGCTTCTTCTGCCGCTTGTCCGGCTTGTAGGCCGTGGTCTCGTAGACCAGCACCAGCGTGCAGGTATCCGGAAGGTCGCTCAAAAGCGCGGCTGCCGCGCTGCGCTCGTCCTCGGGCAGCTTGAAAAAGTCGATGTCGTCGACCTGCACGAGGCTGCGCTCTGCCATCATCGGCATGGCCTCCACGCTGTCGATCAGCGCGCGGACCGAAAAGCTCTCGCTTGTGAGGCGGTGGTAGTTGAAGGCCTCGGCAAAGGGCTCCACCAGCAGCTTGTGCAGACGGTCCAGCCAATGGGCGCGCAGATACGCCTCTTCGCCGTAGAAAATGTAGAAATTTGCGGGCTTCTTCAGCTTGATGTCCTGCTTGAGCTGTTCAAAGCCCCGGTTGTCGGCTTCCGGTTTTGCCATCGTCTCACCTCTCAATCGAAATGTCGCCGTTCTGATCCGTGCGGTAGACTGCCGCGCCGAGCGCTGCAAAGCGCAAGAGCGCCTCCTCGGAGGGCTGCCCGTAGCGGTTGGTCCCCACGGAAATCAGCACGCAGTCCGGCGTGATCGTGCGCAAAAGCGCCTCGGAGGAGGACTCCTTCGCGCCGTGGTGGCCCGCGATATAGAGCTCTGTTTTGGGAAGCAGATGCTGGTGCAGCAGCAGGTTCTCGTCATAGCGGTCCATGTCTCCGCTTGCCAGCATATCATATTTTCCGCAGGAAAACAAGATGGCAAGGCTGCTGTTGTCATTTTGCTGCGACGGCGGCGGGAAGATCGTGAGACTGCCGCCGGAAAACGGCAGCGTGACCTCGGTTTCCACATATGTGACCGGAATGTCATAGGCCGCCGCGAGCTGCAGGATCGCCTCGTGTGCGCCGGTCTCGTCGAGATACGGCGAAAGATAGATCCTTCCCACCTCCACGCGGTAGAGCAGCTGCGGCAGGCCGCCGATGTGGTCCTCGTCATAGTGGCTGAGGATCAGCGCGTCGATCCGCTGCTGGCCTGTGGATAAAAAGTGCTCGGCCGCGTGCTGGCCGGCAAAATCGGCATTGCTGCCGCCGCAGTCATAGACGGCGCGGAAGTCCGGGGTCTGCAGGCAGATACACTGCCCCTGCCCCACATCCAGCGCCGTGATGCGAAATTCATTCGGAATGCCGTCAAAATACGTCAATGCGACCGTGAGCAGCAGGCCTGCCAGAATGCCCAGGGTCGGGATCACGACCTTGCGGCAGCGGATCGCGGGGATCAGCACCAGATAGCTCACAACGAGCCAGATCGCAAGATAGGGCGTCCGGGTGGTGAGCTGCGCAAACGGAACATGCGCGATCAGCTTTGCCATCCAGAGAATATAGCGCACCGGCCAGGCCACGACCCATCCGGCAAGCTGCCCCAGCGGCAGCCAGAGCCAGGCCAGCAGCCCGGTCACCGCACCGCCCACAAAGCAGATGCTGACCGCCCAGAGGATCACAAGATTCGACAGCACCCCGTAGAGACTGAACGTCCCCAGGCGGATCGCAATGACCGGCACGGTGAAGATCAGCGCACCCAGCGTGGTCGAAACGCTGGCAAAGACAAAGAAAACCGCCTTGCGCCGCAGCGTCTTGCAGCAGCGCAGAAGCCGCTCCTGCTTTGTCAGCTTCAGCATCTCGGGCAGCGGCTTTGTCCACCGCTTCGGCACGACATGGGCTGCCAGCCAGTGATAGACCGGCCTTGTGGCAAACAGGATGCCCGCCATCGAACCGAAGGAGAGCTGCAGGCTCAGATCGGCGATCGCATAGGGGTTTCGCAGCAGCAGAAGCAGCAGCGCAGCGCACAGAGAGGTCGGCGGGTCGTTTTCCCGCCACAGAAGCGGCGCGATCAGAAAAATGATCTGCATCACCGCCGCCCGGACCACCGAGGGCGAGGCGCCGGTCGCCAGGACGAAAAATAGTACCAGCGGGATGCCGAGCAGCGCGGTGAGCAGCCGCCGGCGGCCGGTCAGCAGGGTGAAAAAGCCCAGCAGGATCGACACGTGCATGCCGGAAATGGCGATCATGTGGGACACGCCCGCCATCTTCATGTCACTCATCTGCGCGTAGCTGAGCCCGGAGCGGTCCCCGGTCAGAAGCGCCTGGACCAGGCCGGCGGTGCCGGCCGGCATGGCCTTCGCAAGAATATCCCGCAGCGCGCGGGAAAACAGGACCGGCCAGAGGCGCAGCGGAACGCGGGAAGCAGGCACCGTCTCTGCCTCGCCCCGGGCATAGCCGATCAAGCGAATGCCCTTGGCCTGGTAATAGAGGGATTCCTCGCCGCTTTTCGTGCGGTCGGAGCGGTGCAGCTCCAGGCGCGTCTGCACCCGGTCGCCGGGTTTGAGGTCCATGCCGGCGGTGTCAAGATAGAGGAGCGTCCGCACGCTGCGGCCCTCCAGCGGCACTTCCGCCGCCACGCGGCAGCCGTATTGCGTCGGCTCCGGGTAGTCGCAGATGAGCGCGAATGCCTCACAGGTCTGCCCGTCCAGCTGCTGAACGGGTTGAACAAAAATCTGCGTGTAAGCAGCGCAATAAACGAAGCCAAGGCAGAGGCCAGCAAGCGCGATCAGCGCCTGGATGCGCCACCGCCATTTGCTGCGAACTGTGATCAGGAAGAGCAGCAGCCCAATCCCAGCACCGATCAGCATATGTACAGCGGAGAAAAGATACAGCGAAAGTACCGCCAGCGCAAACGGCACGGCAAACAGCACCAGCTTTCGCATACAAGGCCTCCCTCCGCAGATTCGTAGTGGCCGATGCCCACATCGGCCATAAAAAGACATTCTGCGACGTGTCATATGGCCGATGTGGGCATCGGCCACTACGGGCGCACTGGATTGGATGGCCGATGTGGGCATCGGCCACTACGGAATTAAAAATGAATCATACAAAGAAAAGAGGAGAGCCAATGCCCTCCTCTCAACTTTTTTCTTGTTCGAGCTTAGTCCGCAGCGACTTCGATAACCTGACGGCCATTGTAGTAGCCACATTCCTTGCACGCTCTGTGGGGCAGACGGGGCTTGCCGCAATTCGGGCAGGCGACGACGCCGGGAACAGAAAGCTTCCAGTGGGAGCTGCGTCTCTTATCGCGTCTAGCTTTGGATACTTTTCTCTTCGGAACAGCCATGGTGACACCTCCTCGGTCATTCTGCCTCATCGGCTAAATCAAAATTTATTCTTTTTCTTTCAGCAGCTGTTTCAGCACAGCAAGTCTCGGATCGGGCTCCGCCTTGCAGTCGCAGGGCCCCAGGTTGAGGTCCTTGCCGCAGCTTGGGCACAGGCCCTTGCAATCGTCCCTGCACAGGAACTTCGTGTCCATGCCGAGCACAAAGGTCGTGGTGACGATCTCGTCGAGGTCGGCCTTGTCGCCGTCGAGCAGGAAGAGCCAGGGGTCTTCCTCGCCGTCGTCGTTTGCCAGCGCCTCAGAGAGCACCGCGTGCATCGGCAGGGAAATCGCCCGGGTGACAGGCTTCGCGCAGCGGTCGCACACACCCTCCAGTGTCGCCGTGAGCTCCCCGCTCAAAACGAACACATCTGCGGTGTTTCGGACCGTGCCCGCGGCATGCACCGGCCGGGCAGCGCGGCAGTCGCCGCAAAACGTCAGATCGCTCAGATCGAGACTGACCTCAAAGGCTAACGTTCCGCCGGGTTCGTTTTTGAGCTTCGATACATCCAGCAGCATAGCGTTTCCTCGATTCTCACAGTCATGCAGGAGATATTATAGCCATCCGGCCCCCATTTGTCAAATGTTTTTTTCAATATTTTCGACTTTTTTGTTGACTCTGCCCCACGATATGGTAAAATGGGTTTGGTTTTGGGGGTGAATGGATTTGAAGGAGCTCACAATCGGGAAAAACGACGCAAATCAGCGGCTTGACCGCTATCTTGCCAAGGCCGTTCCCCTGCTGCCGGCGTCGCTGTGTCAGAAGTACATCCGGCTCAAGCGGATCAAGCTCAACGGAAAGCGGGCCGAGCGCGACACCCGCCTGCAGGAGGGCGACGTGCTCTCATTATATATTAACGACGAATTCTTCGACGTGCCGAAGGAGGAAAACGCTTACCTCACCGTGGCGAGCCCGAAGCTCGACATTGTCTACGAGGACGCGCACATCCTGCTGGTGGACAAGAAGCCCGGCCAGGCCGTGCATCCGCACGACGGGGCCGAATACGGCCGCACGCTCATCGACCACATCCAGGCGTATCTCTACGCGAAAAAGGAATGGCGGCCGCGGGACGAGGCCAGCTTCACCCCGGCGCTGTGCAACCGCATCGACCGCAACACCGGCGGCATTGTGATTGCGGCCAAGACCGCCGAGGCTCTGCGCGTCATGAACCAGAAGATCAAGGACCGGGAGATCGACAAGCGCTACCTCTGCATCGTCCACGGCACGCCAAGGCCCCTCAGCGGCACGCTCTCGGGCTATATTTTCAAGGACGCCAAGCAGAACCGGGTCTATGTGACCGATCAGCCGCAGCCGGGCTCAAAGACCGCCGTGACCAAATACGAGACGCTGCAGACGAAAAACGGCCTGTCTCTGGTCGAGTGCGAGCTCATCACCGGCCGTACCCACCAGATCCGCGCGATGATGGCCCACAACGGCACGCCGCTGCTCGGCGACGGCAAATACGGCAAGCTCGACAAGCGCTATGACCGCAAGTATCAGGCGCTCTATTCCTACAAGCTCACCTTCCGCTTCACCACGGACGCCGGCGCGCTGGACTATCTGAACGGAAAGAGCTTCCATGTCCGGGACGTCGATTTTGTGTCGGAATATTTTCCGGGCCGCGGAATATGATCAAAATTCCTCAAATTTTCACAAATCGAAAACTGCTTCTTGTATTTCCGGAAAAATATGGTATAATGAAGCTGCAAATCAATAAACAAGGAGTGTAATCTATTATGCCTCTGGTAACTACCACCGAAATGTTCAAGAAGGCCTACGACGGCGGCTACGCCATCGGCGCTTTCAACGTCAACAACATGGAGATCGTGCAGGGCATCACCGAAGCCTGCCGCGAGGAAAAGGCTCCTGTCATCCTTCAGGTCTCCAAGGGCGCCCGCGCCTACGCCAACCACACCTACCTGGTGAAGCTGGTCGAGGCTGCCGTCATTGAGTGCCCCGAGATCCCCATCGCCCTGCATCTGGACCACGGCCCCGACTTCGAGACCTGCAAGTCCTGCATCGACGGCGGCTTTACCTCCGTCATGATCGACTGCTCCTCCCTGCCCTTCGACGAGAACGTCCGCATCACCAAGCAGGTCGTTGAGTACGCCCATGACCACGGCGTGGTCGTTGAGGCCGAGCTCGGCACCCTGGCCGGCGTCGAGGACGACGTGAAGGTTTCCTCTGAGGACTCCTCCTACACCCATCCGGAAGAGGTCGAGGAATTCGTCACCCGCACCGGCTGCGACTCCCTGGCCATCGCCATCGGCACCTCCCACGGCGCTTACAAGTTCACCCCCGCGCAGTGCACCCGCAACGAGAAGGGCATCCTGGTGCCGCCTCCCCTGCGCTTCGACGTTCTGCATGAGGTTGTCAAGCGTCTGCCCGGCTTCCCCATCGTGCTGCACGGCTCCTCCTCCGTCCCCCAGGAATATGTCAAGATGATCAACGAGAACGGCGGCAAGATGCCCGACGCCATCGGCATTCCCGAGGAGCAGCTGCGTGAGGCTGCCAAGCTGGCCGTCTGCAAGATCAACATCGACTCCGACCTGCGTCTGGCCATGACCGGCACCATCCGTCAGTACATGGCGCAGCATCCGGATCACTTCGATCCCAGACAGTACCTCAAGCCCGCCCGTGCCAACATCAAGGAGCTCGTCCGCCACAAGCTGGTCGACGTCCTCGGCTGCGCCGGCAAGGCCTGATGTTCCAAAGGAAAAAAGCAGAGCTGTTTTTCAGCTCTGCTTTTTTCTTGCGGTATTTCCTCCGGAACTGTTTGACAATCGTCGCGTCTTATTATATAATGATAGTTCAATGGAGGATTGCAACATGGGAAAATACAGTAAGGAACCAACCAAGAAGACCGGCCGCGGGGTGTGGATCGCGGTGCTGGTCGTCTCTTTGCTCGTGCTGGTAGGCGCGGTGATCCTGCTGCTGCCGCAGCTGCTCTCGGCGCCGGCACATTCTTCCGGCGTCGACGAGGAGGCGCTGCCCACGCTGACGGACGCAGAGCCTGCCTCCGCTGTTCCGGAGGAGACCGACGCGGAGGAAACCCGGTCGCTGGCGGAAAACCCGATCGACTGGGCGGAATACACCGAGCTCAACGAGGACGTCTACGCCTGGATCGTCATCCCCGGCACCGGGATCGACCTGCCGGTGCTGCAGGCCCACGGCGAGATGGACGACAACTTCTATCTGCACCACGACATCAACGGCAATTATCTGTTTGCCGGCGAGATCTACTCTCAGAAGGCCAACGCCAAGGACTTCACAGACCGCGTCACGGTGCTCTACGGGCACAACATGAAGCGCGAGGGCGAGCGCTTCACGAACCTGCTCTACTTTGAGGACGAAACCTTCTTCCAGGAGCATGAGTTCTTCTATATCTACACGCCGGACCGCGTCTACACCTACCGGATCGCCTCAGCGCACGCCTACGACACGCGGCACATCCTCAACAACTTCGACTTTGGCAAGGACGAGGATTTCCAGGAGTATCTTGACACGATCCTTTCTCCGCGCACCGTGATCGCCAATGTGCGTGAGGGCGTGGAGCTGACGCTGGACGATCACATCGTCACGCTCAGCACCTGCACCTATGTCAACAACGATAAAATCCGCTACCTGGTCCAGGGGGTATTGGTCGATGAACAACCAACCGAATGATGCGCAGTGGAGCAATCCCGACGAGGAACTCGATTCCATTCTCGCCGAGTTCGGCGGGCCGGTCCCGGAGCTGGATCTGGACCGGGCCGTGCAGCAGGACGATACAGCGCCTGAGGAGGTCCTGCCCGTTGACGAAGCCGATGCGGCCGATCTGACGCCGGAAGCGGATGAGGAAGACGAGGACGAGGACGACGAGCCCCCGAAGAAGCGCCATCCGGTGCTGCGCGGGATTCTGGCCGTTCTGCTGTCCGTTGTGCTGCTGCTGAGCCTGGCGGTGCTGGGCGCAGATCAGTGGCTGCAGTATCAGTTCAACCGCGGCAGGTCCCAGCTTCTGACCGATTTCAGCACCGCGCAGATCGCGCTGCCGGAGAATGACGAGCGGATCGTCACCGAGGACGCCGGCAAAACGCTGACCTACAACGGCGTCCGCTACCGACAGAACGAAAACCTCACGACCGTGCTGCTGCTGGGCGTGGACCGGAAAGACCTCAACGAGGTCGAGACGCAGGGCTCCGCCGGCCAGGCCGACGTCATTCTGCTCATCGCCGAGGACACCGAGACCGGCGAGATCAAGATCCTGCACATCAACCGCGACACCGAAGCGGAAATGATGGTCTACTCCGGCAGCGGCAAGCCGATCGGCTATCAGAAGCACCAGATCTGTGTGGCCTACTCCTACGGCAACCGGCGCGAGCTCAGCTGCGAGAACACGCTGGCGACGGTCTCCAAGCTGCTCTACGGCATGCCGATCTCCAAGTATATCGCAATCGATATGGAGGGCGTCATTGAGGCCAACGAGACCATCGGCGGCGTCACGCTCACCTCTCTCGAGGATCTGAGCATGCCCGACGGCACCGATGTCAAGGCCGGCGACGTCATTACGCTGCACGATCAAAACTGCGATCATTATCTGCGCCACCGTACCCATGATCTGGAGGGCAACAACGTCCGTATGGTGCGGCAAAAGCAGTATATCCAGGAATTTGCCGGCACCACGATCCGGCAGGCGCGCTCGGACTTCAGTATCATCTCGAAGCTCTATCAGACGATCATGCCTTACATTGTGACCGACACCGACCTCAGCGATGTGATCTTCCTGGCAGAGACCTTCCTGCTGCACCGGAACAGCATCCAGATGCTCGGCCTCGAGGGCACCATGGACTGGGTCCTCAACATCCACGGCTACAAGGTCGCCATCATGTACCCCGATGAGGACAATCTCTTTGAGACCATGCTGGATGTCTATTATCAGCCCATTGATTAGAGGCAACAGGCAATAAGGCAATAGGCAATAGGAGTTGTGCGACGGACTGCGTCGTTCTCCTATTGCCTATTGCCTTATTCTCTATTGCCTATCTCAATACCACACTCGTCTGCGCGCCGATCGTGAGCATCGTGCCGTTCAGGGTGGCTTCGCCGAGGCCGATCATGGCGGTGATCTGCGTGAAGCTCAGATCCGTACCCTTGCTGAGGTCGATCGTGATCTCCCGCTGCGTCGTGTTGTGGATCACGCAGACGAAGCTGCCGTCCAGTGAGGCCACAAAGCCGCTGGCCTTGTCCTCCGGGAAGGACAGCGCGGTGTACACGCCCCGGGCGATCTCGGGGTTGGCCTTGCGGATCGCTATGACCTTTTTATAATATGTATAGAGGCTGTTGGGATCCTCCGCCTGCTGCATGGCGCCGGCGCTGATCTGGTTGGAGGCCTGGTAGGTCGTACCCTCGGGGTCCTTCACCGTGTCGCCGTCGCCCCAGACCATGGCCAGGCGGCGGTTGGAGTCGGTGTTGGCGCCGCCGCGCGAGCCGCGCATGCCGAGCTCCTCACCGTAATACAGGAACGGCGAGCCGGGGCCCAGCAGATAGAGGTTGGCCGCCATCTGCATCTGGCCGCTGGCGTCGGGCAGATAGCCGGCCGCGCGGTCGGTGTCGTGGTTGGCGATGAAGGGCAGATACATTGCGTCGGGGTTCTTCCCGGCGATGGTCTCAAGGTAGCTCTGCACATAGGCGCAGTAGCTGTTGACGTCGCCCTTGTTTGCAGTCTGGGCGATCAGACCCTCGGCCTGCGAGACCGTGAAGTCGAAGCAGTTGAGCGCGTCAAAGTACAGATCCGTCACGCCGTCGCTGTCCCAGACCTCGGCCACGGTGTAGATGTCGGGCTTGTAGGCGCGCAGCTCGTCCATGTACCAGTTCCAGAACTCCACGCTGCGCTCGTGCTCGCCGTAGTAGATGTACTTGGCCGCGTCGAAGCGGAAGCCGTCGATGCCCATGTCTAGATAGAACTTCGCCACGTCCAGCACGGTCTGGCGGACCTGCGGATTGTCGAAGTTGAGCTCTGGCATCTGATCCCAGAAGTTGCACTCGTAGTAGTCCAGCGTGCCGCCGATCTTGTTGAAGACGCGGCCGGCTGGAATGCTGTCCTCCTGGCTCCAGGAATAGAAATTGTAGAACTCGGATTCCGTGTCCTGATCCTTGTGCGCCTGGACGAAGGACTTATACCAGCTGCACTGGGTGCTGGTGTGGTTGATGACCATGTCCAGAATCAGCTTGACGCCCCGCGCGTGACAGGCGTCAATGAGGGCCTGGAGGTCCTCCATTGTGCCGAACTTGGGGTCAATTTCGTAATAATCCGCCACGTCGTACTTGTGGTAGCTGGGCGAGGTGAAGATCGGCGTGAGCCAGATGCCCTCGATGCCCAGGCTCTTGCCGGAGGTCGGGTCGCCGTCGTTGAGGTAGTCCAGGCGGTTCAAAATACCCTTGAGGTCGCCCACGCCGTCGCCGTTCGAGTCGGAGAAGGAGCCGACAAAGATCTCATAGAACACTCTGGCGTTGTCCTCGGTGGCGGCCGCCTGCGCAAAATAGTCCTCCTGCAGGCTGAGCTCGCCGGTCTGCGCTTCGGTTTCCGGGGCAGGCTCGGTCTGTGCGTCGGTGTCTGCCTGTACGGGGCCCGGGTCCACGTTCGCCGTGCAGCCAAAAAGCCCCAGGAGCATGGCCAGGAGCAGAAGCAGTGCCAAATAACGTCTCATAAGCATATTCCTCCCTGTGTTCTTTTCTTGTATCGTACAAAATTCCGCGAAAAATGTCAATCCCCTTCCCCGTCTGCGCGCGGCCGCAGTCGGAAAATCTTTCGGTTGCATTTCCGTTTTCTATGAGATATAATGAAAAATGGATTTTTTGTTTCCGATTCGGAGGTGAGGCTATGCCCGATACCGCAATTCCGCTCTATACTGACCGGGACCTCAGGCAGCTGCGCTTCTGGCGGCGCTTCTGGACCTGGGCGCTGCCGGTGCTGCTCGTCCTGGCCCTGGGCGCGATCATCGGCCTGATCGTGACGGTCAATCGCCGCAACGAGCTCCGGCACGAGCTGATCGCCATCTGCATCAGCACGCTGGCCGGGTGGATCACGATCTACTTTTCCACCTTCTCCATCCGCGGCGGCAAGCGGGAGCTGCAGCACGCCGAGACGCTCTCGGACGGCGCGCCGGAGGTCCTGCGCGGCAGGGTCCGGCTCACGAAGGAGCGCTTCCGCATCCGCGGCAGCATCGCGCTGCGCAAGCTCGAGGTCGAAACGCCCGATGGCGTTCGGCGCGTGAGCATCAACGCCACAAAGGTCAAGCGCATCAAGAAGGCCGGCGAACACCTGGTGCTCTACGTGGTGCACGGCTACGTCGCAGCCTATGAGCGTTTGACGTAAGGAGGGGCCTATGCAGTTTTTGAAAAACATCGGCTCGATCTTCCACCGGCTGGTGCTGTGCGCGCTGCTCTCGGCGATCTTCTGGGGCTGGGTCTTCAGCCTGGCCATGGACGTCAAGCCGGAAAAGAAGGTCACGCTCTATGCCGACTGCCCCGCCATCGACGACATCGCGCTGGCCGAGAAGCTCGAGGAGGATCTGCCCGAGGGCATCAAGGCCATGGAGGTCCACAGCTTTGACTACGCAATGTTCAGCCAGGACATCGTGAGCTCCGATCTCTACATCCTGCCGGCCTCGAAGCTCGCAAGCTATCCCGACGCCTTCACCGGCAGCGAAATGACCCTGGACGCCGAAGCGCTGACGCTTGAGGACGGCGCGGTGGTCTACAAGATCTACGACGGGCAAACCCGCAGCGGCATACTCACGGACTACATCGCCTATTGGGACGCCGACACGCCGCCGGAGGACTACTACCTGGCCTATGGGCTCAACTCCGTGCACCTTTCTGACGGCGCGGCGCAATTCATCGCAGAACAGCTTTTGCAATTACCCTAGAAGGAGAAACGCAAAATGAAACGCTTGATCGCATTGGTACTGGCGCTTGCGCTGCTGGCCGGCTGCTCCGCACAGCCTTCCCCTTTGACAAAGCCCGACAGCTTTTTGTATGTAGAACAGGTCGAAAATCTCCCCGAGGACTTCATCCTCGGCATGGATGTCTCCTCTGTGCTCGCCGAGGAGGCCAGCGGCGTCGTCTATCGGGATTTTGACGGCAAGGAGCAGGATTTGTTCCGCCTGCTGTCCGAAAACGGGCTGACGCACATCCGCGTGCGCGTGTGGAACGAACCGTATGACGAAAACGGCAACGGCTTCGGCGGCGGCAACAACGACGTGGAAAAGGCCGCTGAGATCGGCAAGCGAGCCGCCAAGTACGGCCTGAAGCTGATTGTCGACTTCCACTACTCCGATTTCTGGGCCGATCCCGGCAAGCAGCAGGCCCCCAGAGCCTGGGAGGACCTCGCCATTGAGGACAAGGCCGCAGCCCTGCACGACTTCACCGTCCAGGCTCTGCAGACGATCCAGAAGAGCGGCACCGAGATCGACATGGTTTCCGTCGGCAACGAGACCAACAATGGCCTGGCCGGTGAAACCGGCTGGTACGCCATGAGCAAGCTCTTCTCCGCAGGCTCCGCCGCCGTGCGCGAGACCTGCCCCAAGGCCAAGGTCGCGCTGCACTTTGCCAACCCCGAAAACTCCAGCGCCTACATGGACTACGCCAAGCAGCTGAAGGTCTACGACGTGGACTATGACGTGTTTGCGACCTCCTACTATCCCTACTGGCACGGCACGCTGGAGAATCTGCAGAAGACCCTCTCCCGGATCGCCGAGGGCTATGACAAAAAGACCTTTGTCATGGAGACCTCCTACGCCAACACCCCCGAGGACACGGACTTCAGCGGCAACACGATCTCCGACGAGAGCGCGGTCACCAAGGACTATCCCTACACGATGCAGGGCCAGACCAACTGCGTGAGAAACGTCATCGCCACCGCCGCCCAGACCACCAACTGCCTGGGCGTCTGCTACTGGGAGGGCGCGTGGATCACCGTGGGCGGCAGCTCCTATGAGGAGAACCAGAAGCTCTGGGAGCAGTACGGCTCCGGCTGGGCCTCGAGCTACGCGGCGGTCTACGATCCCGAGGACGCCGGCAAGTGGTACGGCGGCAGCGCGGTGGACAACCAGTGCTTCTTCGGCCCCGACGGCACGGCGCTGGAATCGCTCAAGGTCTTCCGCCTCGTGCGCTTCGGAAATGAGGCGGAGCTCAAGGTCGACGATGTGAACAATTTGTTCCTGCAGGCGGAAGTCGGCCAGCCGGTGGCGCTGCCTGAGACCGTGGACGTCATTATGAGCGACAACTCGGCAAAGGCGGTGCCCGCGAATTGGATCGGCGCCGAGCAGCTAAGCGGCGCCGGTCCCGGCAGCTATGTGCTCTCCACCGAGGTCGAGGGCCGCGAGGTCAGCTGCACGGTGCAGCTGATCGCCCCGAATATGCTCGAAAACGGCAGCTTTGAGTCCGGTGAGCTCGGCCCCTGGACCGTGGAGGATCTGGGCGGTGCAGAGCAGCTCTATGTCGAGCAGAAGCAGTCCGATTCCCTCTCCGGCGAGTGGCACATGCACTTCTGGAGCGCGGCAAAGAACAGCGTGGAGTTCACGATGGAGCAGACACCGTCCGAGCTCTCTGACGGTGTTTACCGCTTCTCGGTGTCCATCATGGGCGGCGACGGTGGCGAGACCGAGATCTACGCCTACGCCAAGCTCGACGGCGAGCTCGTTGCGACCGCGCCGATGGAGATCACCTCCTACGGCAGCTGGGATACCGGCGTGGTGGACGGCATCGAATATCATGCCGGACAGACGCTGACCGTCGGCATTTACGTCAAGTGCGCCGGCGTCGGAAACGGCGCCTGGGGCAAGATCGACGACGCCGCACTCAACGCAGTCGGATAAGCAAAAAATGCGCCAAATCCAAGGGGTTTGGCGCATTTTTTCACAGAATACTAAGAATCTGCTAAAAAATCTTCATATTTTTTAATATTTTTGTGGACAACGGCAAAATTTTGTAGTATAATTACAGCAATAGGATTTATCGACCGGTCTGCGAGGCCGGCGGCGCGCGGCGGCTCAGCCGCTTCTTATCTTTTGTAATTCCAAGGCGTAAGCCTAGAATTATACCATCTTATATTTATAAGGAGGAAACAAACAAATGAAAAGAATTCTCGCCATGCTGCTTGCTCTGGTCATGATCTTCGCTCTGGCCGCGTGCAGCAGCAACACCACCCCCACCCCCACCGAAGCTCCTGCCGGCAACGGCGCTGAGGCTCCCGCTGACAACGGCGGCAACGAGACCCCCGCTCCCGCCAACAACGGCACCAGCGAAATCGCCGGCACCTACGACATCACCGTCTGGGTCGCTGACGCCATCGTCGATCTGACCAAGAAGCAGATCGAGGACTTCAACTCCAGCAACGAGTACGGCATCACCTTCAACGCGACCGTCGAGGCCGTCGGCGAAGGCGACGCTGCCACCAACATGATCACCGACGTTGCCGCCGGCGGCGACATCTTCTGCTTCGCGCAGGACCAGTTCGCTCGTCTGGTGCAGGCCAACGCCCTGTCCAAGCTCGGCGTGCAGGCTGCTGAGACCGTGAAGTCTGCCAACGACCCCGGCGTCGTTGCTGCGGCCACCACTGGCGATGAGCTCTTTGCTTACCCCCTGACCTCCGACAACGGCTACTTCATGTACTACGACAAGTCCGTCATCCCCGAAGAGGACCTTGACTCCCTCGAGAAGCTGGTTGCCGACTGCGAAGCCGCCAACAAGTACTTCTCCATGGAGACCGACACCTCCGCCTGGTACATCGCTTCCTTCTTCTTCGCAACCGGCTGCCACTCCAACTGGGTCACCGATGCGGACGGCAACTTCATCTCCGTTGACGACAACTTCAACAGCCCCGAGGGCCTGATCGCTGTCAAGGGCATGAAGAAGCTGGTCGACTCCCCGATGTACCTGTCCTCCTCCGACGGCGCCGGCTTCGATTCCGGCTGCGCCATCGTGGTCACCGGTACCTGGGCCTACGAGACCGTTTCCGGCATCCTGGGCGACAACCTGGGCGCCACCGACCTGCCTTCCTTCACCGTTGACGGCCAGGAGTACCACATGGGCTCCTTCAACGGCTGCAAGCTGATGGGTGTCAAGCCCCAGACCGACGCCAACAAGGCCGCCGCTCTGCACAGACTGGCTCAGTACCTGACTGGCGAAGCTGCTCAGCTCGAGCGCTTCCAGGCGGTTGGTTGGGGTCCCTCCAACCTGGCTGACCAGGCCAACGCCGAAGTCCAGGCCTCCCCGGCTCTGGCCGCTCTGCTGAAGCAGAACGCTGCTTGCTCCGTGCCGCAGGGCCAGATCCACGGCTCCTGGTGGGATATCGCCAAGGTCATCGGCACCGACGTTGAGAACGCCACCGACGAGGCCGGCCTGCAGGCTGCTCTGGACAACTACTACAACGCCATCTCCGCGCTGTTCACCATGAGCGAGGCTGAGAAGGAAGCCTGGTCCGTCATCGGCAACATCTGCGGCACCAACTGGGACACCGACTTCCCGATGTCCGAGGCTGGCGGCTGCTTCGTTTCCGAGCCTCTCGAGCTCCATGCCGGTGAAGAACTGAAGGTCCGCCAGGGCGCTTCCTGGGACGTCAACTACGGCGTCAACGGCCTCAACGGCGACAACCTGGTCGTCGAGGCTGACGGCACCTACACCGTCGTTCTGGATATGACCGACGAGAGCCTGACGCTCCAGCCGGCCTAATCCTCTCAAAATCCAAAGTGTAAATATCTGTACTTTGGCTAAACCGTAAACCCTTTGGCTGGAGTCAAGCAATTGGCTCCAGCCAATCTATATTCAATTAAAAGGGGCGAACTTATGAAAAAATACAGCGATCTGGAATATCTCCAGCTGTCAAAGGGGAAGCGCTTCCTCTATAAGTTGGCCAGCTTCTTCCTTGCGATCCCGACCTTCTTCAAGAACCTTGGGTTGGGCATCGGCAGATTCTTCAAGAATCTGGTGCTCTCGATCGGAAGAGAGTTTGCTGACATTTTCTCGACGTTCAAAAACGGTGATTGGAAGACAAAAGTTTCTTACCTGGTCATGGGCTTCGGCTGCCTGGCGCGCGGTCAGATCCTCCGCGGTCTGCTGTTCCTGGCCTTTGAGGTCATCTTTATCGTCTACATGATCACCACCGGCGGCTACTGGCTTGGTATGCTGCCCTCCCTTGGTAAAATCGGGCCGCACGAAGAATACAGTGTCGTGCACGACGCCTACACCACGGTCTACGGCGACAACTCGTTCAAGATCCTGCTCTACGGCGTTCTCACGCTTTTCTTCATTGTTGCATTCATCTATACATGGCGTGCCAACGTCAAGCAGAACAAGATCGCTGAGCAGATCCTCAAGAGCGGCAAAAAGCTGCGCAGCGGCAAGGACGATCTTCGTTCCATGGTCGACGACAACTTCCACAAGACCCTGCTTGCCCTGCCTCTGACCGGCATCCTGCTCTTCACGGTCATGCCCATCGTGTTCATGATCCTCGTTGCGTTCACCAACTATGACGGTGCGCACGACGGCTTCAACAACGCCCTGTTCCAGTGGGTCGGTCTGGACAACTTCCGCACCATGCTCTCCTGGAGCGGCAGCGGCGTCAACTACTCCGCCACCTTCGGCGAGATCCTGTCCTGGACACTGATCTGGGCCTTCTTCGCCACCTTCACCAACTACTTCCTCGGCATGTTCGTTGCTATGATGATCAACAAGAAGGGCATCCACCTCAAGAAGGTCTGGCGTACCGTTCTGGTTATGACCATCGCCATTCCGCAGTTCATCTCCCTGCTGTATGTCTCGAAGATGTTCTCGCTCAACGGCATCATCAACGGCCTGCTCATCGATCTGAAGCTCATCTCCCCGTCCAACGCCATTGACTTCCTCGGCAACAACGCCCACAGCGGTCTGCTGCCGCGCATCATGGTCATCATCATCAACATCTGGATCGGTATCCCCTATCTGATGCTGATCGCCACCGGCATTCTGATGAACATCCCCGCGGACCTGTACGAGTCCTCCAAGATCGACGGCGCCAGCGGCTGGAAGCAGTTCACCAAGATCACCCTGCCCTACATGCTGTTCATCACCGGCCCGTATCTGCTCACCAGCTTTACGAGCAACATGAACAACTTCAACGTCATCTACCTGTTGACCGGCGGCGCTCCGACCAATGCAGCGGCCTCCGGCGCGGCCGGCTCTGTAGGCTACACGGACCTGCTGATCACCTGGCTCTTCAAGATCACCACCGGCGCGGAGTCGAAGTACTACCTGGCGTCTGTGGTCGGCATCCTGGTGTTCATCGTGGTCGCGGTCATCTCGCTGATCGTCTACAACGTGCTGCCCTCAGTCAAGAATGAGGAGGATTTCCAGTGATGAAAAACGAAACTGCTCCCGCCGGCTCCCTGAAACGGCACATGGGTCTGAAGGCCAGCAACACCATCAGCAACACCATCATCTACATCCTGCTGGTCATCATGAGCATTGTCTGGCTCATCCCGTTCATCTGCATCGTGCTCCAGTCCTTCCGTGTGGAATCCACCTGGCAGGTCGGCTATGTCATCCCCAAGCAGTGGGGCTGGAAGAACTACATCGATCTCTGGCACACCGACTTCAAGAAGTGGTATCTCAACACGCTGATCATCGCACTCGTCACGGCTGTGATCCAGACCGTTATCGTGCTCTGCATGAGCTACACGCTCTCCCGCTTCCGCTTTAAGCTTCGCAAGCCCCTGATGCAGTTCATGCTGATTCTCGGCATGTTCCCCGGCATGCTCACCATGATCATCCTCTACCGCGTTCTGAAGGACCTCGGCCTGACCCAGGCCAACGCGGTGCCCGGTCTGATTCTGGTCTACGTGGCCTCCTCCGGCATGGGCTATTATGTGTCCAAGGGCTTCTTCGACACGATTCCCAAGTCCCTCGACGAGGCAGCCCGTGTGGACGGCGCTACCCGTGCGCAGGTGCTCTACAAGATCATCCTTCCCCTGGCAAAGCCCATCGTAATCTACACCATCCTGACCGCCTTCATGGCGCCCTGGGGCGACTTCGTCTTTGCGAGATACATCTCGTTCGGCACCTCGGCAGGCATGAACGTAGCCGTGGGTATGTACAACTGGCTGAACCTTGACCAGATCGGCCAGTGCTACACCAGATTCTGCGCAGGCGGCGTGATCGTTGCCATCCCCGTCACCATCCTCTTCATGTGCCTGCAGAAGTACTATGTGGAAGGCGTGACCGGCGGCGCGGTCAAGGGCTGACCCATCATCAAGCTGTGTAAAGGAGTATCATGATATGGCAAGTGTGAAACTGACGAAAGTCAAGAAAGTATATGACAACAAGGTCGTCGCCGTGCACGATTTCGACCTTGACATCAAGGATAAGGAATTTGTCGTCTTCGTCGGCCCGTCCGGCTGCGGCAAGTCCACCACCCTCCGCATGGTCGCCGGTCTGGAAGAGATCAGCGACGGCACCATCGAGATCGACGGCGAGGTCGTCAACGACCTGCAGCCCAAGGATCGCGGCATCGCCATGGTCTTCCAGAACTATGCCCTGTACCCCCATATGACGGTGTATGACAACATCGCCTTCTCCCTGCGTCTGCAGAAAATGCCCGAGGATCAGATCTACGAGCGCGTCACCAACGCCGCCGAGATCCTGGGCATCACCGACTACCTGATGCGTAAGCCCCGCGCACTGTCCGGCGGCCAGCGCCAGCGTGTCGCCATCGGCCGCGCCATGGTGCGTGAGTCCAAGGTCTTCCTGATGGACGAGCCTCTTTCCAACCTGGACGCCAAGCTCCGCAACCAGATGCGTGCCGAGATCATTCTGCTCCGTCAGAAGCTGAACACCACCTTCATCTACGTGACGCATGACCAGACCGAGGCCATGACCCTGGGCGACCGCATCGTCATCATGAAGGACGGCTACATCATGCAGGTCGGCACCCCCACCGAGGTGTTCGAGCGCCCGGCCAACCTCTTCGTCGCTGAGTTCATCGGCGCGCCGAAGATGAACATCATGAAGACCGAGCTGCTGAAGGAGAACGGCAAGTACTATGTCAAGCCCTTCGGCGTCAAGCTCCCGGTCGACGGCGAAAAGGGCGAGCTGCTCGCGAAGAAGAACGTCCCCGCCGGTGAGATTCTTCTGGGCGCCCGTCCCGAGCACATCCGCCTGGCCAAGCCCGGCGAGACCTCGATCCCCGTCACGCTGGAGGTCAACGAAATGATGGGCTCCGAGCTCCATCTGCATGTCTACACCGAGGACGGCACCCGCCTGATCGTCCGCGTGCCGACCATCGACCTCACCGCTGCCGAGCGCGAGAACCTTGTCCAGGGCCACAAGCTCAACATCACCTTTGAGGGCAAGGTCATGCACTTCTTCGACGAGGAAAACCAGACCAACCTGATCTACTAAGCCGCAATTGGAAACAGCCGGCGGACATTTCCCGCCGGCTGTTTTTCCTGTCAAATGAGGATGACTATGGACCGCTTTATTGTCAACATTATCCACCGGCCCGAGATGGTGCCGGAATATGCCGTAAAGGTCACCGGCCACGGAAAGGCCGAGGACCTCGGCCGCAAGGCGCTTCTGACCGAGAGCCTTGATATTTTCAAGACGCAGCAGGCCTGCGCCCACAAAAACGGCCTGAAAACCACGATTCAGATGACCTACGCTTCCCTCTTCAACGACGAGGCCGTGGCGCTTGCCAAGCAGCACCACGAGGAATTCGGCGATGAGATCGGTCTGACGCTGCTGGGCCTGCCCTGCGAGCAGTTCCGCCAGAAGTACAAGACCAAGGACTTCTGCATCTGGATGTTCTCCATGGAGGATAAGAAGGCCATCGTGCGCGACGTGTTTGAAAAGTTCCACGACGCCTTCGGCTTCTATCCCGAATCCACCGGCTCCTATTACATGGACGCCGAGCTCATCAACTTCATCAAGGCCGAGTACCCCTCCGTCAAGTGCGCGGTTGCCACCTGCTGGGAGGAGGGCCCCAAGGCCTACCACACCTGCAACAACTCGTGGTATACTTTCATGGACGGCGGCCCCTGGGCGCCCTGGATCCCCTCCAAGGCCAACACCCACGCGCCGGCTGCCAACGAGGCCGAGGACAGCGGCATCGTCGCGATCCCGCACCTGAGCCGCGATCTGCTCGCCTGCTACGACGGCAACGGCTCCAACTTCGGCACCCACCCGCAGAATGTGCTGCGCGGCATGATCTACAACACCAAGACCTGGGAATACCCCTATCTCTACAATCTGATCGACCAGTACCGCAGCCTGGCCAAGTACAACAACGGCTATGCCTACAACATGATGTTCGTCGGCCCCGGCTGGATGAACAAAATGGGCCGCTGGGAGCAGCCCTACGAGCTGCTGCTCAAGTCCTATGAGGACGGCTGCGCCTACTACGGCAAGCTCAAGAAAGAGGGCAAGCTCGTGGACATGACCATGGCCGAGTTTGCCGACTACTACCGCGAAACGAAGCACTACACCGAGCCCGAATGCGCCCTCTGGCGCGACATCCTCTACGGCTCGGACAAGCAGCTGTTCTGGTACTGCGACCCCTACATGCGCGCCTGCGTCAACATGGACCAGGGCGGCGCCATCGTCGATCTGCGGCCCTATGCCGCCAAGCTCGAGTGGCCCGTCGGCATCGGCACGCCGCACATCCAGGACGCCAGCTACCCCTTCCTGATCCAGGAGAAGTACCGCGCCGGCTACTTTACCCACTACGCAGGAGAAGGCACCGTGCGCTCGGCCAAGGTCTGCTACAAGGGCGAGGAGATCGACCTCTGCCTGTGCCGGACCAAGGCGCAGTTTTCTCAGCAGGGCGAGGACCGCATCCTGACCCTCGACCCGGTCGAGCTGGTCTTTGCCGACGGCCTGAAGGTCCGGCTGCAAACAATCATCACGTTCGCGGAAGGAAGCTCAAGTATTCGTTTCGACCGCAAGATCCTGTCCATGTCCGATCCCGACGCGGAGATCACGATCAAGGAGTATCTGGTCGCCTGCTACGGCACCACCGAGTACACCGAAGACATGTCCAGCCTGCGCCTGCACATCGACGAGGAGGAGCTTTCCTACGAGTACAAGTGCCGCGAGCTGATCCGCGAAGGCGCCGAGGAGATCGACTGCGTGATTCCGCCGATCAAGACCCGCGTCTCGATGCTGGCCAATGGCAGAAACAAGATCGGCTTTGTGCGCGAGGGTTACGCGTTCAGCCCCATGTTCACGCTCGGCTATGAGCGCAATCTCAAGGAAACGGAGGTCTTTACCACATGGCTCAATCTGGAAAGGGCAGACTGAATTACCGCTGTCCGTCCTGCTTCCTGCGGGACATCGACATGGATATGTTCTACGACAAGGACAAGGACGAATACTACTGCCTGCGCTGCCAGTACCGCGGCAACGAGGCCGACGTGCTGGCAAAGAACGAGCTGGCACGCTTCCGCTACCGTGCGATGTATGAGCGCTTCGACTTTGATGTCTGATATGAATTTCCTGGAAACTGCACCGATGATCAAGGGTGCGGACCTATCTTCTCTTTTGGAAGTAGAGGCCTGCGGCGGCCGGTTTTATGAACGGTCCAAACCCTGTCATTCCGAGCGCAGCGAAGCATCTTTTTCGGATGTTTCGTCGCAGGCTCCTCAGAATGACAAAGCTGAAAGTGAGGATGCGCTGGTCATTTTGAAGCGGCATGGGGTCAACCTCATCCGGCTGCGCCTCTGGAACGACCCGTACGATGAAAACGGCAGCCCTTACGGCGCGGGCACCAACGATCTGGCGCGCACCATTGAGATGGCACGACGCTGCAGAACGCTGGGGCTGGCCTGGCTGCTGGATTTCCACTATTCCGATTTCTGGGCCGATCCCGGCAAGCAGTACCCGCCCAAGGCCTGGCAGGGCCTGGACGAGGACGGCCTGGTGCAGGCGGTTTACGACTTCACGCTGCAGACGCTGCAGAAATTGAAGGCGCTGGACCTGCTGCCCGACATGGTTGCGCCCGGAAACGAGCTCTCCAACGGCCTGCTCTGGCCCGTGGCACGGGTGCCGCACTACGATGCCATCGCCCGGATCGTCTCAGCTGCGATCCGCGCCATCCGGGAGATCGACCCCGCGATCCCGGTGATGCTCCATCTGGACAACGGCGGCTCAAACGAGCTCTATCGCCGCTGGTTCGACAATTATCTGCAAAACGGCGGCGCGGACTTCGACTGCATCGGGCTGAGCTACTACCCCTTCTGGCACGGCTCCATGGACGATCTGCGCAGGAACATGAACGACATTGCCCTGCGCTACGGCAAGCCGCTCATCATTGCAGAGACCTCCACGGCCTTCACGCTGGACGAATGCAACCGGCACGAGGGCTTGGAGCGCACGGAAAAACGCGGGCTGGCGGCCAATGAGAAGACTGCAGCGGCAGTCCCCTACCCCATGACCCCGGCGGGTCAATGCCAGTTCCTGCAGGATCTTGCGGCCGTCATCCGGCAGGTGCCGAACCGCCTCGGCCGCGGCCTCATCTGGTGGGAGCCGGCCTGGCTGCCGGTCAAGGGCTCGCACTGGGCCACCGACGCAGCGCTTCGCTACATCCACGAAGCCGGCCCCGGCGGCAACGAATGGGCCAACCAGGCGCTGTTTGACTACGACGGCGCCGCCCTGCCGGCGCTGGAGCTGATGAGCGTACTGTAAGATTGATTTAAGGCAATAGTTAAAAAGGCAATAGGCAATAGGAGTTTACGACCAAGCGTGTCGTTCTCCTATTGCCTATTTTTTTGGTTCAGATTGTTCATATGGAGCATTCGGACGGGTGACCCGTCCGCTACAAGTCACGGTGCGGGTCGGCGGGACGTCGAGACGCCGTCCCCTACGCTGCGGTGTGGGTCGGCAGGACGTCGAGACGCCGTCCCCTACGCTGCGGTGAGAGTCGGCGGGACGTCGAGACGCCGTCCCCTACGTCTCCTATTGCCTATTGCCTCATTCCCTATTGCCTAATTCCCTATTGCCTTTTTCCCAGATTCTTCGTCGCAAGCTCCTCAGAATGACATATCGGACACATTGCTCTTTGCACTTTGCGCTTTGCGCTTTCTGCTGGCTGCTGTCCGGCAACTCCTCACTCCTCGTTTCTCGCTCCTCACTTCTGACCCCTGACCCCTGAATCCTGACCCCTACTTGAAGATCCGCTCCATGTAGTCAAGCAGCGAGCTGCTGCCGGTGGAGTTGATGTTGTTGCAGAGGATCACGTCGTTGATGTTGTTGGCTCTCACAAACGCGGACAGGGACGAATTTCCGGTGCCGGCCCAGGCGCAGTAGCTCTCATACGAGCGGTAGTCCACCCAGTAGATGTGCTCATAGTGGTCGATCAGGAACGGGATGAACGCGTTGCCGTAGGAGTCCTTGACGATCAGCACCGCGCTGCCGTCGCTGATCTTCTCGTTGTGCGCGTAGTTGTAGGGCTGGTCGCCGCCGGCAAAGGCGGCATAGAGCTCGCTCTTGGCATAGTCCGACACGTCGTTGACCACGCGCCAGTCATAGCGCGTATAGGTGCCATTGCCGTTGGAGACGTACATCTCCATGTCGTTGGTGCCGTTGGGGATGTAGGCCGTCACGGTGTCGGGGTTGGCCGCCAGGGCCGGGCTCTGGTTGCTCGAGGAATAGAAGGTGCCCAAAAAGCCCGGGAATTCCATGGTCTGGAACTCAGAGAGCTTGTGCGGCGTGATCCCCTTCTGATTGCAGAACTCGCAGTAGGCGTAGTAGGCGCCCAGCGCGGTCCAGTGGTGGTCGGTGTGGAAGTAGATATATTCGTTGTTGTGCTGCTTGAGGATGTTGTAGACGTTGACCTTTTTGACTGAGCTGTCCATCTGGCTGAACATCCAGTTCATTGCCTCGGCCTCGTCGCTGCCGCCGGTCTGGTCGCGCACCTCGTCGGAGAGCATGACGCCCGCGGAGATCGGCCCGATCAGGCAATAGACCTGCGCCTGGCCGCGAACGGCCTCAGCCACGGAATTGACCGCCATGCAGTAGCGCGCGCTGCCGCTCTGGCTGAAATAATAGACGCCGTAGCCGCAGTTCTCTGTGATATAGATCGTGCCGGCCTGCTCGGCAGGCGTGGTCACGTCGTTCGCTCCGCCGGCCGGGGTCGGCGCCTCGGTCTCGGCATCGGATTCGGTCGCTGTCTGCTCGGTTTCGCCGGTCGGTGTAACAACTCCGCCGGCGGCTTCCGTGGGCGCCTCGGTCTCGTCTCTTCGGGCAAGCTCCGCCAGATCGACGCTCTCATCGGGGATCTCGTCGGCCACCTGGCCGCCGGCGACGATCTGCTCGCCGCGCACGCCGTAGAGGGACTCGAGCTTCGTGTCCATCGAGATCAGGCCCTCGCGCAGCGGATAGGTGTCGGCATACCAGGTGTCCACCTGGGAGCAGAAGCTGCCGTCCCACACGCCCTGGAGCGTGAACTTCGGGAACTCGGTCAGATCGCGCTTTTCGATCACAGAGGTCTTGGGCCGGGCAAACCACAGAAGGCCGATAAAGCCCATGACGACCAGCAGCGCCAGAAAGCCCAGGATCTTGAGCAGGGCGATGCGCTGCCGCGTCTGCTGTAATTCTCGTTTTTTGGAAGTTTGCATCGTCTCGCCCCCTTAGAATTGGAAGTAGAGGAAGGGATTGTAGCTGTTGCCGGCCAGCGCCATGGCAGACAGGAACACCAGAATCAGCGGGCAGGCCACGTCCCACACGCCGTAGAGCCGCAGGCCCCATACATTCCCCTTGGTGAGGTTTTTCAGAAGATTCGTGAGGTTCTTGCCGACCGGCGTCACCGCAATGCAGGCAAAGATCAGGAAGAACACGTTGTTTTTGAACATCAGGCCGGTTTCCAGGTTCGTGAACGCGTTGCGGTTGAAGCCGAACATGCCGCCCAGGGCCGTGCCCAGCTGGGAGAGATCCTCAAAGCGGAAGAGCACCCAGCCGAAGAGCACCACCAGCAGCACCAGCAAATGCCGCACGGGCTTTGCGATCCGGTCAACGTCGAGCAGGTATTTCTCCGCGACCAGGAACACAAAGAAATACAGGCCCCAGAAAATATAGTTCCAGCTCGCGCCGTGCCACATGCCGGTCAGCGCCCAGACGACGAACATGTTGAAGATGTGCCGGCGCTTGGAGCAGCGGTTGCCGCCCAGGGGGATGTAGACGTAGTCGCGGAAGAAGGAGCTCAGAGAGATGTGCCAGCGCCGCCAGAAGTCTGTGATGGAATCGGCCACATACGGGTAGTTGAAGTTCTCCTTGTAGTGGAAGCCGCACATGAGGCCCATGCCAATCGCCATGTCGGAATAGGCCGAAAAGTCCAGATAGATCTGCAGCATGTAGGCGATCATGCCCAGCCACATGCCGAGCACCGACGTGGAGGCCAGGGTCTCGGATGCCAGGAGCGAATCTGCCACGGCCGCGCAGCCATTGGCCAGGATCGCCTTCTTTGCAAGGCCCACGGCGAAGCGCGTCACGCCGCGGCTGATCTCCGGCAGGGTCGTTTTGCGGTGGAGGATGTCGTGGTTGACGTCGCGATAGCGGACGATCGGACCCGCGATGCACTGGTGAAACAGGCTGGCGTAGAGCAGCAGCAGCCAGTAGGTCTCCTGCACCTCGGCGTCGCCGCGGTAGACGTCCACCACATAGCTCAAAAGCTGGAAGGTATAGAAGCTGATGCCGATGGGCAGCGCGATCTCCGGAATGACCTTGGGGAAGCCCGTCAGCCCCTGCAGATTGCGCAGGAAGAAGCCGGTGTACTTAAAGAAGCCCAGAATCAGCAGCACCAGAACGATGCAGACCGTGAGCCAGAGCTTCTTTTCCTGCTTCCGGTTCGTGTGAGCGATCAGCCGGCCGGCCAGCCAGCAGATCGCGGTCATGCCCAGCAGCAAGAACACATAGCGCACACCGGCCCAGGCATAGAAAAACAGGGAAAAACAGAGCATCACAATGTTCTTTTTCCGCATGTCGCTGACCAGCGCCTGGGTCAGAATATTCGCAATAAAGAACAGAAAAACAAACAGCAGGCTGGAGAAAACCAAGAAAATTCCCCCTCTCGAAATGCCGAATTATGGATATTATATAATATGTCGCCGCAATTTGCAACACCATCCTTCACAAATTCGGCCTGCAAAAGAAAAAGCCCGCGCAGCCGAAGCTGCGCGGAACTTTTCTTGTCGTTTTTCGTCAATTCATCTGCAGAAAGCGCATGATAATCACAGCCACCTGTGCACGGGTTGCATAGCCCTGCGGGTCGAGGATCGTCGAGCCATTGACGCCGACGCCCTTGATCAGGCCATTGTCCACGGCCCATCCCATAGCGACCTTGGCATAATTGTGCGTTTCACTGCAATCCGGGAACGTCCGCAGACACCAGGCACTTTGATCCACCGTACCGAGCTTGCCGGTGTATTCGGCGTAGCGGTAGAGCAGGGTCGCAAGCTGCTCACGGGTCAGCGGCCGATCGGGCTCGAAGGTCGTTGGGGTCATGCCGTTGACAATGCCGGCCTGATTCGCCCAGCGAACTGCATCGGAATAATAGCTGTTGACCGGAACGTCATTGAAGGATTTAGGAGAACCCAGCAGAACTGCGCCGTTCGGGTATCT
The DNA here is from genome assembly GCA_902795195.1 of Oscillospiraceae bacterium. Taxonomy (GTDB): domain Bacteria; phylum Bacillota; class Clostridia; order Oscillospirales; family Oscillospiraceae; genus JAFRPC01. The sequence continues at coordinate 40,689 of CADBKF010000002.1, read as the reverse complement.
CATCCGGTAGAGAACCGTGACCGCCATCGCGCGGTTCATGCTCATGCTCGGGCTGAAGGTCGAGTTGGATGTGCCCTGGAACAGGCCGTTTTCGACCACATAGCGGATGCCGCTGAGCGCCCAGGATGTGGGCGAGACGTCGGTGTAATAGTAGCTGCCGATCTGCACGCCGCCGACTGGGGAACCACCGCCGCCGCTGGGCGGCTGCAGGGGCGAGACCGGTGTGGAGCCGCCGCCGGTGGTGTTCCAGCCGAGGGTGTATTTGATGTAATTATAGATCTTGGTGCGATAGCTCAGGGTGCTTGCCACGTTGTTGCCGGGCAGGCTCGCCGCGCTGACAACGCCGCTGTGGAGCTGCTCAAGCGAGGTGATGGTGCTGCTGGAAGAGATGCCGAGCGCCTGGCGCACATATGTCATGAAGGTCTGCGCGCCGCCGGGACCGTAATGGTTGGACACGGAGCAGTAATAGAGAATCGCCGCGTCGCTGCGGATGCCCTGGTTCCACGCCTCCCCGATCTGCCGGGTGATGTCGGTTCTGGCAAGCTCGTTCTGTGCGGCAACGCCGTAGGAAGAGCTGATCAGGATCTTGCATGCTGCGGCCTCAGTGCTGTTGAGCGTTCTGGAGGACCAGGCCGGATACAGGCACGAGGTGTTCATGATCTCCGAATAGAAGCTGTTTCCCAGCACGCTCTGTGCGTAAGAGGGCGCCTTCTTGCAGGCGATCTGCAGAAGCTCAAGCGCCTTGCAGGCACGCCAGCCGAGAATGCCGAGGCCGACCGCGCCGGAATCGCTCGGCACCACGTTGTCGTACCCGCCCTCGAAATTGGCGTACATCTTCTTGCCGCCTTCGATAATATTTTCTACGTTGACACTACCGTCATAGCTGGCCGCGAACGCCGAACTGCCAAGTACAAAGACCATGAGCAGCGCCAGGCTGGCCGCAATCCATCTACGTTTCATCGGAAACCTCCTTGTCGTAAAATCAAAATTGTATCATTTCGTAATCATTTTAGCACACCAGTAAAAATTTTTCAAGCCCTTTTTTGAAAAAAGTTTGATTTTCACATAATTTTAACATAAAAACATGCACTTTTTGTCGAAAAAACGGCGAAAATCCAAATTTGAAAAATATTACATTTTGTAACATTTATTTTTTTGACCACGACATCTTGTGCGGTTCGTTTTTGTTAACCCGCCAGATATTGCGGTTTTGTTGAATTTCACCAAATCGGCTTCATTTTTTCTTCACAAAGATTTTTTCTCTCTGGCTGCCGCAGAAAATTTTTTCGGAATTTTGATTTCGGCAGCATTTTTTTCGCTGCCTCTTGCATTTTTCCCTGCATGTATTATAATGAAAATGTGAAGATTATATCAAGGGAGGTTTTTTCATGAAGCGTTGTATTTCCGTCCTTCTTGTGCTGGTTCTGCTGCTTTCGACGCTGGGCGGGCTGACTGTGTACGCCGCCGGAAGCACGCAGAACACCGGCATCCGCCACGAGCTTTGCACCGCGCTGAGCAGCCAGGCAGAGGCCTACTACACCGGCTCCAACACCTGGGAAGCACTCTCCGAGCTTGAGGCCTATGAGACCGACAGCTCCGCCGAGGCTGTGGGCAGCCCTCTGTTCAACGCCCTGCACGACCTGATGCGAAACACCCTCACCAACACCGTCAGTTACGGTGATCTCACCAGCTACTGGAAAACCACCGACTCTGCCCAGGGCAAGTCCGACGCGATCCTGTTCTATTCGGATTTCGATTCCAGTGTTGTAGACCCAAAATACAACCGCGAGCACGTCTGGCCCAAGAGCCAGGGCAACTTCTACCAGTCCGGCGCCGGCTCCGACCTGCACCATCTGCGCCCCACCAATTCCGCGGTCAACTCCACCCGCAGCCACTACACCATGGGCAATGTGCGCGGCGTGCTGGACAATTATCAGACCTATACGTACAACGGCCGTGACGTTTTGTGGCTTGACAGCAGCTACACCGCCGGCGATCACTTCGGCATCGTGGAGGTCCAGGACAACGTCAAGGGCGACGTGGCGCGCATCCTGCTCTACGTCTACACCGCTTATGCCACCACCTCCGGCGAAAACACGAACCTCTGCGTCAAGACCGCGGCCTCCGGCTCCGGCAACAACGCCAACCAGGGCAACAAGGTCATTGAGAGCCTGGATACGCTGCTTTCCTGGTGCGAGCTCGACCCGGTCGACACCTGGGAGATGAGCCGCAACGACTGCGTGCAGAACGTCCAGGGCAACCGCAACGTCTTCATCGATTACCCCGAATTTGCCTGGCTGCTCTTCGGCCGCGAGGTCCCGGAGATGGACACCCCCTCCGGCAACGCGCAGAATATGCAGACCGAGACCTATAACATCACCGCCGTCTCCGACGATGAGAGCCACGGCACCGTCACCGGCAGCGGCAAATACTACACCGCCGTGCCCGCCGAGGGCTACTATGCCGCCGGCTACACGCTCGACCCCGCGGACGCCGCAGTGGTCAGCCAGAACGGCAACAGCTTCCGCCTGTCCAAGGTCAAGGCTGACTGCACGCTGACGATCCACTTTGCGCTCCGGTCCAGGGCGGTCCTGCGCTTTTCGGTCCCCGATGGTGTCCAGTGCGAGCCGATCGAGGGCTATCTCAGCGACACCGTCCGTCTGCCCTCCCCCACCGGCACGCCCAGCGACAGCGCGCACAGCTACAGCTTCGTGGGCTGGGTCAGCGAACCGGTCAAGGACCAGACGCAGAAGCCCGCATACCTGAACGCCGGCAGCGAATACACCTTCTCGCAGGAGAGCGCCGTGCTCTACGCGCTCTACACCTACATGACCGAGGGCGAGGGCGGTGCAACCGGCGAATACACACTGACGCAGACCGTAGGCGACGGCGAGTATGTGGTCGCCGCGCCGACCCAGAACGTCATGATGAACAATGACGTGTCCGGCAACACCTATCTTGGCTTCAACGCCGTCACCTTCACCGGCACGACCGTCACCAATGCAACCGAGATCAACGTCTTCTCCTTCCGCACCGTCGGCAATTACTTTGCGATCTACGACACCAACGGCGCCGCCCTGCGGGCAGACGGTGCAAAGAAGATCACCTTCGACACGCAGAAAACCGAGGTCACCGAGAGCGACAGCGCCTATCTCTGGTCCGTGACGATCGACGGCGGCAAGGCGACGATTTCGCCCAGCACTGGCAGCCAGGGCAGCATCCAGTACAACTCGAGCGCCCCGCGCTTCACGACCTACACCTCCAGCCAGGTGCCGGTTTCCCTCTACGGCTCGGTCAGCGGCACCCGCTGCTACACAACGCTGACCGACGAGACGCCGCATGTGCACAACTACCAGGCCGTCGTCACGCCGCCCACCTGCACCGAACAGGGCTACACCACCTATACCTGCCTGTGCGGCGAGAGCTACGTGGCAGACTATGTGGACGCGCTGGGCCATGACTGGGATGAGACGACCTATGAATGGGCTGAGGACAGCAGCCGCTGCACCGCCACCCGGATCTGCAAGCGCGACGCAAGCCACGTCGAGACCGAAACGGTCGCCACGACCAGCGAAGTGACGCTCGAGCCCACGATGGAGGCCGAGGGCGAACGGACCTATACAGCCGCCTTCGAGAATCCGGCCTTCGGGACCCAGACCTGGACCGAGCCCATTGACAAGCTCGAGCCGCCTGTGCCGGAGAATCCCTTTGTGGACGTGCCCGAGGGTGCCTACTACTACAACGCCGTCCTGTGGGCGGTGAATTCCGACCCGCAGATCACCAAGGGCACCGACGACACCCATTTCAGCCCGAACGACAAGTGCACCCGCGCGCAGGTCGTAGCCTTCCTGTGGCGCGCCAAGGGCAGCCCCGCCCCCACCTCGACGGAAAACCCCTTCACGGATGTACCGGCCGGCAAGTATTACACCGACGCGGTCCTGTGGGCCGTGGAGAACGAGATCACCTCCGGCACGGCCAAGGACAAGTTCAGCCCGAACGCCCCCTGCACCAGAGGCCAGGTCGTGACCTTCCTGTGGCGCGCGCAGGGCAAGCCGGAGCCCGCGGCGAGCAATCCCTTCACGGATGTGAGCGACTCCGCCTACTATTACAAGGCCGTCCTGTGGGCCGTGGAGAATGAGGTCACCAACGGCAAGACCCCCACCACCTTTGCTCCCGCCGACACCTGCACGAGAGGCCAGATCGTGACCTTCCTCTACAGAGCGCTTGCTGAAAGCTCCAGGTAATCATACAACAAAAGCCCCGCAGGATCATCCTGCGGGGCTTTTGCTTTCTGAAATAACCATCTATTCGCTCCACTCGATCCACATCCGGACCGTTACGTCGCCGGGGCCGAGGGCTTCGAGCAGCTCATCCCGGGTCACGCTGCCGATCTTTGCCAGCCGCGTGAATCTCCAGGTGTTCTCATCGTAGTAGATCGTGATCTGATCACCCTGGTAGAGGATCACATCGCCCGGCTCTGTGGTGATCGTTTCGTCGTTTCGCGGCAGCGCCCAGGGCAGCGGCCCGACCTTCTCAAAGCTGCCGTAATCGTGCAGCTCCAGCGTGACGGGTTCCCGGCTCAGCTGCTCGATGAACGCTTCTGCCGAGGAATTGTCCTCGAGATCTGCATAGAAGATGCGGTCTCCTGCCTCGATCGCCAGCGTCGGCACTGGCTGGATGGCGGCAAATTCCTCCGGATCCGCTTCTGTCGAAGGCGCCCCGGTTGTGGTCTCCGGGGCTGCGTTCTCGGTCATCTCCGGCGTTTTGGTAACGGTCTCTTCTTGGGTATCTGTATTCATAGTCTCCTCCGGTTTCTTCTGCGCCGTGCAGCCGATCAGCAGCGCGGTCAGGATGCATAGGATCACAATGATCCAGACTGTAGATTTCATAACGCTTCCGCTCCTCTCTCGGAAATGGCCGCTTTACAGCCGGCTGCGGAAGAAGCTGCACTCGTCCTCGTTGCAGCGCGCAGCGGCCTGCGTGCGGATATCGCAACTGATAGCGCTCCTTATCACCGTAGACCCAGCCGCCATGGATGCTGACGATCACCGGGAGCTTCCCTTCCGCCGCCCTGGGGCGGTAGACATCCAGTGCCTGCCGCTTGGGATCGGTTCCGTAGACGATATCTATCATTCAGTATAAAATATGCTGGAAAAATTTGCAAGACTTTTCCATTGGAATCTGTTCAAGCAGTGAAAAATATGATATGATGGGGCAAAAGGAGGTCGATGCAATGAACAAATGGAAAAAGAAGGCCGGTCAGCTCATCCAGCGGATCATTGATTCCGCGATGGGAAACGGTCTGATGCAGGAGGAAACCACTGCCAATGGGGAGCGCTATGTGACGCCCGGGATCGGGGCGCTGATCCGGCAGGCCGGCGCGGAGAGCTGCGTGCTGCTGAAAAATGACGGCGTGCTGCCGCTGGACCCGGAAAAAGAGGTCGCGGTCTTCGGCCGCTGCCAGCTCGACTGGTTCTATGTGGGCTACGGCAGCGGCGGCGACGTGAGCGCGCCTTATCACGTGAATCTGCTCGAGGGTCTGGACAACGCCGGCGTGCCGGTAAATGCCGCCGTGCGGCAGGCGTATGAAACCTGGACGCAGCAGGAGGACAACAAGGCCGACCACGGCTGGTGGGGCCACTGGCCCTACAGTCACCCCGAGATGCCGCTGGACGAGGCCTTGGTGCAGGCCGCCGCAAAGCAGGCGGACACCGCCCTCGTGGTCCTTGGCCGGGCTGCCGGCGAGGACCGGGAAAACACGCTCACCCAGGGCAGCTACTATCTGACCGACGCCGAGCGGGCCATGCTGGACGCGGTGACGGCCGCCTTCTCCAGAGTCGTGGTACTGCTGAACGTCGGCAGCATTCCGGACATGGCCTGGACCGAGGAATATGGCGACAAGCTCTCTGCCATCCTGTTGGTCTGGCAGGGCGGTATGGAGAGCGGCAACGCGGTTGCCGACGTGCTGACCGGCAAGCTCAGCCCCTGCGGCAGGCTCAGCGACACGATCGCCCGCCGCTATGAGGACTACCCCAGCAGCGCCAGCTTCGGCGGCAAGGCATACAACAACTACGCCGAGGGCATCTATGTGGGCTACCGGTATTTCGACCTGCACCCGGAAAAGGTTCTCTACCCCTTCGGCTTCGGCCTGAGCTATACGGAATTTGAGATCAAGGCCGTCGGCCTGAACCGTCTGGATTCCGGCGTGGAAGCGGTCGTGACCGTCACCAACACCGGCAAACGCCCCGGCAAGCAGATCGTTCCGCTCTGGTGTTCTGCCCCCGAGGGCCGGCTGGACAAGCCGCTGCGGGTGCTGGCGGCCTTTGGCAAGACCAAGACGCTGGCTCCCGGCGAGAGCGAGACGCTGACCCTTCGTTGTGACGACAAGTGCCTTGCCTCCTACGATGAGGGCAGCAGCCGCTTTGTGCTGGAGGCCGGAGACTACCGCTTCACCGCCGGAGAAACGGAGCTTGGCAGCTTCTCATTGGAGCGCGAGATCACCGTGGAGCAGTGCACGCCGCTGTGTCAGACCAGCGCCGCGCTGCGCAGCCGGATTTTGGAGAACCTGCCTGCCGCGCTCCCCGCAGCCCGCGCCTGCACCTTGGACCAGGTGCGCGCCGGAAGCGCCAGCCTCGCGCAGTTCATCGGCAGCCTGACGGACCAGGAGCTGGAGGCCCTGAGCCGCGGTCACGGCATGATGGGCAGTGAACTCGGCGTTGTGGGCAACGCGGGCGCCTTCGGCGGCGTGATCGAGAGCCTCCGCGAAAAAGGCGTCGCGCCCATCATCACCTCCGACGGGCCCGCGGGCCTTCGGCTGAAAAAATACTGCGCTCTTCTCCCCTGCGGCACGGCCCTGGCCTGCACCTGGAACACGTCGCTGGTGGAAGCGCTCTCCGCCAAGGTGGGCGAGGAGATGGTGCACTACGGCGTGGACGTGCAGCTCTCGCCCGGCATGAACATCCACCGCAACCCGCTCTGCGGCCGGAACTTTGAGTATTTCTCCGAGGACCCGCTGCTCTCCGGCAAGATGGCTGCCGCAATGGTGCGGGGCGTCCAGAGTCAGGGCAAGGCCGCCTGCCCCAAGCATTTTGCCTGCAACAACCAGGAGACCAAGCGCAACACGAACGATTCCCGGCTCTCCGAACGGGCCCTGCGCGAGATCTATCTGCGAAACTTCGAGATCGTGGTCAGGGAGGCCAAGCCCCGCACGATCATGACGAGCTACAACAAGGTCAACGGGGTCTGGAGCCACTACAACTACGACCTCGTCACCACGGTGCTGCGCGGCGAATGGGGCTACACCGGCTGCGTCATCACCGACTGGTGGATGCAGAAGTCAAGAAGCCCGGAGTTCCCGCGCCTGCGCGACAACGCCTACCGCGTCCGCGCCCAGGTGGACGTGCTGATGCCCGGCGACATGAAGCACGTGGCAAAGACCTACCAATCCGACGGCACCCTGCTTGAAACCCTCGGTCAGCCCGACGGCATCACCCGGGGAGAGCTGCAGCGCACGGCAGCAAACGTTCTGCGGCTGGTGTTGGCACTAAAAAAATAAATATGCAGCAAAGCACAGCGCCGTTATGCGCTGTGCTTTGCTTTATACTCGCCCGGCGTCATGCCGGCATATTTTTCGAAGACCTTGGCAAAGTGGCCCTGAGAGGAAAAGCCCAAGTAGGCGCTGATGGCAGACTGGGATTTGTCGGAGTAGCGCAGCAGCCGCTTGGCCTCCTCGGTTTTCTCGCTGAGGATGAAATCCGTCAGGCTCCGGCCCGTCTCCTGCTTGAATTTGGCGGACAGATAGGGGCGACTGAGATAGAATGCCTCCGCCATTTTGTCCACGCGGATGGGCTCTGACAGGTGGTGCCGGACGTAGTTTGCCACATCCAGGGCAAGCTTGCTCGCGTGCTTGCCCCGGCGCAGCCGCTCCACCTGCTCGGTGAATTCCAGGATCATGTTGTACTGCAGGTTCATGATCTGCCCATAGCCCGTGAGCAGCTCCACCCGCTGGATATAGGCGTCGGAGAGCGAGAAGGCGTCGTCCTCCCGCAGGCCGCCCTGGATGGCTGCCCGGGAGATCAGCGTGGCGGTGACGATGAACAGATTGCGCTGCTGCCGGAGCTGATCTGCAGCGATTTTGCCGCCCTGCACCAGCGGGGCCTGGGCCAGCCAGCGCCGCAGAGCTGCGCTGTCCCCGCTTCGGACGATGCCCATCAGCAGCGCTTCGATCTGAAGCGTGTTGTGCGCCTGTGCGGCTGTGCCTTCCGTCTCGTAGTTCTGTTCCGTGCGCCGCTGCTCGACCCGCGTTTTGATGAGCCGCTGCTCGTCGTCTGCGATCGTCACGTCGGAGAGCGTCAGGCGTTCTCCGTCGTGGAGCAGGTGGTTCAGCGTGAGCAGCATCTGCAGCAGCGTCTCCGCCGGCAGCGGCGAGATGGCACGCATCCCATCGAGGAAGGCCCCGGTCTCATCCGCCGGAACGTCCAGCTGAAAGGCCAGCGCCCGCAGCTGCTGGTCGTTCGCCATGATCTGTGAGGTGGGCCCCAGCACATAGCGCAGGCCCATCGCGTTGAGCACGCCGTAGCAGTGAAACAGGGGCGAGGTGTAATACCCGACATGACTTTCGATGGAGAACAATTCTGTTTCATACAGCGCCATGGGATCCCTGGGCAGCGGCGCCGGGTAGAAGGCACAGCGCAGCGTCCTGCCTTCAAACACCCGCACCGGGACACCGGAAAGCCGGGCCATCGAGCGGGCAAGATATTCATGATCCAACTGCATATCCATCGCTCCTCGTTTGATTTCATTACTATTTTATAGATTTTCTTACAATTATGCAAGACAATTCTATGTGCCTGTGATATATTGGATACAGAACGATCCAAAAGGAGGAGCAAGCCATGAAGCTGCCTGCAAGTGCCGTCAAATCCCCGGAGGTCCGGGCGAAGGAAAAATGGCTGGGCTATCTGATCGGTCCCGCCGGCGCGCTGCTGCTCAACGCAGTGCTGGCCACCTATCTCAACGTCTACTACACGGACGTGCTGAACCTCACCCCGCTATGGAGCGGTCTGTTTCTGACGATCTTCCCCATCGTCTCCAAGGTGATCGACGCCATCACCAACGTCATCATGGGCCAGATCATCGACCGGACAAAGACCAAAGAGGGCAAGGCCCGGCCCTGGCTGCTGCTCTCTGCGGTGCTGGTGCCCGTGACCGGCATTCTGCTCTTCACGGTCCCCGAGGGCAGCGACACGCTCAAGGCGCTCTGGGTCATGATCTCCTACAACCTGTTCTACTCCTTCGCCTACACGATCTTCAACATGAGCCACAATCTCATGGTGCCGCTCTCCACCCGCGACGGCACCGCCAGAGGCGGCCTGTCGGTCTTCAACCAGATCGCCACGATCATGATGTCCGGTATCCTGGTTGCCCTGGTGTTCCCGATGGTCATCATGCCGGCCATCGGCGTGGACAAGTCCAAGTGGATCACCCTCATGTCCGTGCTCTCCATCCTGGCCCTGCCGCTGACGCTGCTGGAGTATTTCTTCACCAAGGAGCGCGTGACGGAGGAGTCCTCGGACATAACGGAAGCGGCCCTGTCCTTCGGTCAACAGCTCAAGCTGCTGTTCACCGACAAATATATGGTGCTGATGTACGTCTATTTCCTGATCTACACCATCGGCGTGACCCTCAAGAACCTGGGCCTGGTCTACTACTGCAACTACGTGCTGGGCACCTACAACGACGGCATCACCCAGATGCTGGTGTCGGTCATCGGCGGCATCCCGATGGGCATCGGCATCTTCGCGGTGTGGCCGCTGGCGAAGAAGTTCGGCAAGCGCAACGTCACCCTGGTGGGCTTTCTGCTCTACGCCGTGGGGAGTTTGATCTGCTGGCTGTTCCCGCGCAGCATGGTGATCGTGCTGATCGGCCAGTTCATCAAAAACATCGGCGGACTTCCCTGCGCGTACGTCTTTATGGCGCTGTTTGCCGACTGTCTGGACCACCTGGAATGGAAAACCGACAAGCGCATCGATGGTGCGGCAATGTCGATCTACAACATCATTGCCGTTGCCATGGTGGGCATCATGACCGGCGTATTCAACTGGATGCTGGCCAAGGCCGGCTATATCGCCCCCAGCCTGGACGCTGCCGGCAATACGGTGGCGGCAGCGCAGCCTGCGGCGGTGTATTCTGTCATCATCTTCGCGTTTTTGGGACTGGAGGTCTTCACCGGCCTCATTCTGGTGGTCGTGCTGAAGTTCCTCGATGTTGAAAAGAACCTCCCAGCAGAGCAGGCCGAGATCAAGGCCAGAAAGGAAACAAAATGAAAGCGATACGGATGAGAACCGAATATTTGGAAAATCCCATCGGCATTGACGTCAAGCATCCCCGGCTGATGTGGAACGTTGATGGCGGCGAAAAGCAGACCGCTTATCAGATCGTCACCGAGCGCTGGGACAGCGGCAAGGTCCAATCCGGCGCCATGTGGGCCGAGTACCCCAAGGGCCTCCACGACCGGGAGCGGGTCAGCTGGAAGATCCGCCTCTGGGATGAGGCCGACACACCGGGGCCCTGGAGCGAGGCCTTCTTTGAGCGGGGTATTTCCAGCTGGCAGGCCAAATGGATCACCGGCAATTTCGCGGCGGACAAAAAGCAGCGCTATCCCGTGGACTGCTTCCACAAAACGTTCTGCGTGTCGCAGCCGGTTGAAAACGCACGGCTCTACATCACCGCCTGCGGTCTGTATGAGGCAAAGATCCACGGGGAAAAAGTCGGCAGCTTTGTCATGGCGCCCGGCTACACCGACTACCGCAAGCGCGTGCAGTATCAGACCTATGACGTGACGGCGCTTCTGCGCAGCGGTGAAAACGAGCTGACGGTGCAGCTTGCCGACGGCTGGTATCGCGGCTCCTGCGGCGCGTGGGGCCTCAAAAATCAGTACGGCACCGAGACCAAGCTGCTGGCGCAGCTCGAAATCACGTATCCGGGCGGCAGCCGACAAACCGTCTGCACCGACGAGAGCTGGCAGTGGTCGAACGACGGCCCCATCCGCTTTGCCGACAACAAGGACGGCGAGATCGTCGAGGCCTTCCGCACGCCCATGTACAACGGTTTTGCCCGGCTGACAAGGCACAGCGTCCGCCCCACCTGCTCGAACAACGTGCCTGTCACCGAGCACGAGACCTTCAAGCCGAAGCTGATCACCACGCCCGGCGGCAAAACTGTGCTGGACTTCGGCCAGAATATCGCGGGTTATCTGTCCTTCTCGCTGGAGGCCAGAGTGGGGCAGCGGATCTTCCTCCGCTTTGGCGAGCTGCTGGATCAGGACGGCGAGTTCACGCAAAAGAACATCCAGTGTACCAACAAAAAAATCACGACCCCCCTGCAGCAGGTGGACTACACCTGCGCCGAGGGCCGCAACGACTACAAAACCACCTTCGCCGTCTTTGGCTTCCAGTACGTGCTGGTGGAGACGGACGTCCCCTTCCGTCCCGAGGACTTCACCGCGATCGCGGTCTACTCCGACCTTGAGCGCACCGGCTGGTTTGAGAGCTCGAACGAGCTGCTGAACAGATTCTTTGAGGCCACGGTCTGGTCGGCCAAGAACAACCATCTGGACATTCCCACCGACTGCCCCACCCGGGAGCGCCACGGCTGGACCGGCGACGCGCAGATTTTTGCCAGAACCGCCTCCTATCTCTTCCGCTTCGCCCCGTTTGCCCGCAAATATGAAAACGATCTGCGGGACATCCAGCACAGAAACGGCTGTTATCCGCAGATCGCGCCGAAGGGCGGCGTAGACGCCTATATGAATCCCATGGACGGCTCCGCAGGCTGGTCCGACGCGGGCGTGCTGATCCCCTGGGTCATCTACAGCCAGTACGGCGACCGGCGCATCCTGGAGGAAAGCTACGAGAGCATGCGCCGCTATGCCCTGTATAAGCGGAGCACCCTGGGCAAGTGGTACCCCACTGCCCTGCCCACCGGCATCGAACGGAAGGCGCGGAAGCAGATCTCCAACTACGGCCAGGCCTACGGCGAATGGGCCGAGCCCGCCGACGTGAAGCCCTTTGCCGTGTCGGATTTCGTCTCGCCTCACCCGGAGGAGACCACCGCCTATGTGGTCTATCTGATGCATCACATGGAGAACATTGCCCGTGTGCTGGACAAGCCGGACGACGCAAAGCTGTATCACGAGACCGCAGAGCAGGCGAAGCAGGGTTATCAGGCGTTGGTCCGGACGAAGAAATTCTCTCTGGACACCGACCGCCAGGCCAAGCTCGTGCGGCCGCTGTACATGGAGCTGCTCGATGACGCGCAGACGGAATATGCCAAAAAACGCCTGATCGAGGCCCTGGACCGCTACGGCTGGCGCCTGGGCACGGGCTTTCTCTCCACGCCGCTGATCCTCTATGTGCTGGCGCAGCTGGGTATCGAATACGCCTACCGGCTGCTCGAAAACGAGGAGGTCCCCGGCTGGCTCGCCATGCCCAAGGCCGGCGCCACCACAATCTGGGAGGCCTGGGAGGGCCCCAACTGCAAAGACGGCGGCATTGCAAGTCTCAACCACTACTCCAAGGGCGCCATGGTGGAATGGCTCTTTTCCTCCATGTGCGGCATCCGCGTGGCCGGAGAAAACCGCTTTGTCATCGCGCCGCAGCCCGGCGGACACTTCAGCTTTGCATCTGCCCGGTATCTGAGCGTCTACGGCCCGGTGGAGAGCAAGTGGGAAAAGCGAGACGGAAGAATCAGCTATACCGTCTCCATTCCCGCCAACTGCACCGCAGAGCTGCGCCTCCCGGACGGCCGCACGCAGGTCCTGGGCCCCGGAAGCTTTACCCTATGATCACGTCTTGCCGCTTACGATGCTTCTGACCGCAGCCGCGTATTCGTCTGCGTGGTTGATGGAAAACTCCCCGTGGTGGCAGCCGGGCAGGCAACGGATCTGCCCGCGCGGGAGCGTCTTTCCGATGCGCTCGGCAGAGCGCTTGATCTCGCCGGTTTCCCGGCTGCCGTAGTACACATGCACTTCGGCCGCTGTGCTGCGGATCGCGTCCTTCAGCGTGTAAGCGGTGCTTGCTTTCATGAACGCGATCATGTCGCTCTTCTGAATCTGGCAGGTGTCCCGGTAATAGTCCTCAAAGAGCTCGGACTTCATGTGCAGAGACTGAAACTGCAGCCTGGCAAAGCTGCGATTCCGGATGAGTCCGTAGCTGCTGCCGAAGGCCGGCGCAATCAGGGCATTCGTCAGGCGGGACGGGATCACCGCCGCGCTTTCGATCAGCGCGTGGCTGCAGATCGCCGGGCGCTGGGAGAGCATCTCCAGCAGGATCTGCCCGCCCAGCGACAGACCGCCGATCAGCAGCACCGAGCCGCCGCAATGGGCGTCGATCCAGGAGATGAGTTCCGCTGCATTCTCCTCGATGCTTGTAAACGGGCGGTCGCTGCCCGCATGTCCGTCCAGGATGGGCAGGATGATATGAAATTCGTGCTGCAGCGCTTCCGCTGCTTCCCGGTAATTCCACCAGGACAGCCCGCCGCCGTGCAGAAAGAGCAGCGTCCTCCCCTGCGCGGAACCAAATTCCCGAAACTGCATCTGTTTGTCCTCCCGCACTACGTTTCTGCTCCCGCACGCCTCACCACACAAACGGGATCACCTTGTACCGGACCCGCGTTTTGTATTCTGTATATCCTGCAAGCCCTTGTCCCAGCACCTGCTCTTCATTGCGGATGCGCTTTGCGATGATCGGGATATACGCCAGCATGATCACAAACGAAATGACGGAGCCCAGGACCAGCGGCATCGAAAGAAACAGCAGCAGCGTACTCATGTACATCGGGTGCCGCACGATCCCGTACAGCCCGGTATCGATGACCTTCTGGTTCTCCTGCACCTCGATTGTCCGCGAGAGCCAGACATTCTCGCGCAGCACCTCTGCATACAGGGCATAGGCCAACAGGAACAGGGCTGCCGCTGCATACGAGGCCCAGGCCGGAAGCACCAGCCAGCCGAACCTGAAATTCAGCCCGGCGAGAAGAAACGCAGCAAGAAACATCAGCCCGCTGAGCGCGATCACCGTCTTCTGTTCGGCCTGCGCCTCCCTGGCATCCAGCCGCTTCCGCAGAAGCGCCGGCGATTTTTTCATCATAATCAGGCCTGCAATGAACATCGGAACAAACAGGATCCCCATGAGCAGCCAGGCCTGCCAGAATGCAAAGGTCCCTGCCGGCAGAAACAGCAACAGGCCGACCAGCAGCAGACCGCTCAGAAATTTCACGATTGCCTGAAAAAACAGCTTTGTATCCATGCTTCGTCATCCTCCTGTGTGTTTCAGTATCCAGTCCATTTCGCCGCTTCTCACGCCTTCCAATAAAACGTGTAGTGCCATTTTGGGACGAAGCCGAGTTTTTTGTAGAATTCCATGTCCGAGAGGACGCAGGCCCGCTTTGCGCCGAGCGCTTCGGCGCGCCGCAGCGCCTCAAAGATGACGGCTTTTGCGGCGCCCCTTCCTCTGTAGGACGGGATTGTGCAGACCGGCTCCACGTAGGCATCGTCGGTCCCCTCTCGGAACCACAGGCAGCAGCAGGAAACCGGCTCTCCCGCGGCATTGACTGCCGCAACGCTCAGATGCCGGTTGAAGTGCGGACGGGGGCGCGCAGGGACCTGCTCCGTGTGTTCAAACTCTGTCCGGTCGGTTCCGTGGTCAAAGCCCTGCCAGAACAGCCATTGAAGCGCTTCGGCGTCCTTAGTTGGGTCGAGCTCTGCAAAGGAAAGCCCCTCTGGCAGCCGTGCAGCGCGCGGACGGTCCAGCGCGAGCGTCATCAGCGTTTCCGTTTGCTCTGCGCGGACAAAGCCGGCCGCCTTTGCGGCTGCGATCTGCTTCCAATCCTCATCGCAGATCGCAATGCCAAGCCCCGCCTCGTCCTTGAGCTCCCGGTATGCGTAATCCAAAACTTCCGGATACAGCGCCTCGTATTCCGGCAGCACGCCGCAGAAGGCTTCGCCAAAATACATATCGTAAATTGCTGCGCCGATCACCCTGCCGTCCTCCATCCACAGTCCGATGGAGGAGGCCTGGCTCTGGTCGAATTCCGGGTGCCCGACCATCCATTCAAATCGACCCCAGTTCCAGTTGAGGCGCCGCCCGTCCCGACTGCAAAACGCGATCAGGAAATCACAGACGGCGTTGTAGTCTTCGTTTGTATATCGCTTGAATTGCATTCCGCTCATCCTCGTTTCAGATACTCTTCCAACTCCGGCGTTCTGGACCAGTATTTGACGCCCCAGTTCTCGAAGCTCCACTCATCCATGTAGTCATTGCATTCGTAGTCCACATACCAGATGCGCCCGCCTTGCACCACGAAATTGGTGGGGAAATAGTCGATGTTGAGTCCGCAGGCCTTGGCTTGGGCCGCCATCTCCCGCACCTGCGGCAGATACGGCGCCACGGAACGGCCGGATCGCAAGAAGTCACAGATGGTGTCGCCCTCGATGTACTCCTTCACGATCCGCTCAGCTGCTTCATCCGCTGCAAGCATGGCCGGAATGCGGATCCCGGCCTGCTGCAGCCGCGCATAATCCCGCAGCTCCGCTTCAAGCTTGTTCCCGAAGCGGTAATAGTCGCAGGGCTCATGGTGGATCTGCTTGACCACCACCTGCTGCCCGTCCCGTTCGGCCAGGTAGGAATAGCCGCCCTTGCCTTTGCCCAGCAGGCGAAGAACGCTGTAGGCTGCTTCTTTGACGGTGAGGATTTTTCCGTAGGTCTGAACAAAGTGCCTGCTGAACGCCTCGATCTGCGAGGTTGCCTCCCCTGCTTTCTCCGGCTCGCGGTCGCAGAGGTGAATGAGCGCGGAAATCGGCGTGGTGTAGGCAAAGGCCAGCATTTCCGGGTCATCCTGCCGCAGCAGCCCCTTGTCCATCATGCCGCGAAAGACGTGGGTGAACATCTGCGTGAGGCCGGTGAGAAAATGCTTCGTGGCAAGCTGCTTTGCCCGCTCGTCCCGAAACTGCTCGATGGCCAGCACCTTGCGCGTCATCACGATCTTTTCGTCGTGGACTGTGAAATCCACCATGCGCATGGTCATTGAGACCAGGTCGTCCAGGGAATCCGGCACCGGCGGCAGGTGCTCGCTCGAGTCGAAGCGCGCGCCATAGTACGCGATCATCCGATCCAGCAGCGTGTTCCAGAGCGCCTCCTTGCTCTCAAAATGACGGTACATTGAGGATTTTCCCATCCCGAGAGACCCGGCCAATTCCCGGAGGTTCGTCCCTGCGTAACCGTTTTTAGAGAACATCTCCAGCGCAGCAATCAAAATCCGTTCTTTCGTGTCATTTGCCATTGTATCCCTCCAAAACAACATGCGAACGATCGGTCACTATTATTATAGCGACCGATCGTTCGCATGTCAAGCACTCTCCTTCTTTTTTGTATCAAAAATCCTCTGTTTTCCCGTAAAAATACGAAAATCCCGGACGTTTTCACGTCCGGGATTGGTGGGGGAAGGTGGATTCGAACACTTGAAATCACGTTTTTTATGACATTTTATGTACAATAATGTGTAAATCAGTTTTGTTTTCGGGTGAATTTCGTATTTTATAGTCTTCTAATTCTATTATTTTTCCTTGCGTTAAGGGTAACGTCAAGGGTAAGGAGAAATCACCTATGAATCACAAACGAATCTCATGTTGCTACAACCTAGACACCGCCTGTGTGGAAGTCAAATACTCCGATGGCTCCATGCTCGCTATCGACTGCATCGCCGTCGAAAACCAATTCGCTCGAAACCGCTTCGAGCAATCCGAGCTGGATTATTTGATCTATAACGATCCAGCAGCCTATGCAGACCTCGTTCTAAGCGGAGACGTTGCGGAGTATCTGCAACTGGTTACAAGCCACGGTCAACTTGATTGAGAAAGAGTCAGATTTGTTTGAACAATCCTATCCAAAGCTGCCCCAGTTTGGGGCAGCTTTTTGCGTACGCAGATTGAATACCAAAAACGGGCAGGAGAAGGAAATCATATTACCCGTGCCGGAAAGCAGTAAAACAAGCCAGTGTTTTTACGGGTTTGCAAGCCTCATTTTGCGTACGCAGGAATCTAAAAGGCGTCGTTCTATATCACCATGTTTTGAAAAGTTGTATTATTTTCGACAAATATATATTGAAAAGTCATTTTCATGATGATATAATCTTATTGAAAAGTCATATTTTTAACGATAGAATCCTGTTGAAAAGTCATAGAGGAGGATTGAACATGCTGTACCGAAAAATTGAAACGCTGATTGAAGAGCATCTGAAATCTGATGACAAGAAGATTTTGCTGATTGACGGAGCACGTCAGGTGGGCAAGACGTACATCATCCATCATGTCGGGCAGCGCCTGTTTGAGAATTATATCGAAATCAACCTGATCGAAGATTCTGTCGGGCCGCGGCTTTTTGCTAGTGTCCGGTCTGTAGAGGACTTTTATTTGCAGGTCAGCAT
Organism: Oscillospiraceae bacterium; assembly: GCA_902795195.1. Classification (GTDB taxonomy): domain Bacteria; phylum Bacillota; class Clostridia; order Oscillospirales; family Oscillospiraceae; genus JAFRPC01. The sequence continues at coordinate 23,208 of CADBKF010000002.1, read as the reverse complement.
GCTGGCCGGAGATCGGATGAAGCAGCGGGAAAATACGCTAATCTTTCTTGACGAGATTCAGGCATATCCAGAGCTTCTCACGCTGCTGAAATTCTTGGTGCAGGATGGGCGGTTTACCTATATCGCCAGCGGGTCTCTTCTGGGTGTCACATTGGCGGAGACCAGCTCCATTCCGATGGGCAGCATCCGTAAGGTGCGGATGTATCCGCTGGATTTTGAGGAATTTCTCTACGCCAATGGCGTCAATCAGCAGGCTGTTTCCGTGATACGGCAGAAGTTCGAGCAGTTGGAAACTCCACATGAGGCGGTACATCAGCGGATGATGGATCTGTTCCGAAAGTATCTTCTTGTCGGCGGAATGCCTGACGCGGTGAATGCGTATGTAGCAGAGAAAAACATCCGCGCCGTACGCGAGATTCAAGCGGAAATTCATGACTACTATGCCGCGGATGCGTCCAAATACGACACCGCGCGCAAGCTGAATATTCGCAGAATCTATGACCTGATCCCCTCCAACATGGAGAACAAGAAGAAGCGCGTTGTTGCCCAGAGCATCGAGAACAAGAAAGGAAAGACCTTTCGGAACTACCAGGACGAATTTGACTACTTGGTCAGCGCAGGAATCGCGTGTAGCGTGCAGGCGATCTCCACGCCGGTGTTTCCGCTGCTCCAGTCTGCGGGAAAAAACCTGCTGAAGCTCTACCTGAACGACGTCGGCATCCTGAGCGGCATTCTCTACGGCGACAACATCCGCGCTGTGTTGGACGATGAACGCAGCGTCAATCTCGGTGCACTCTACGAGACAGTTGTTGCGACAGAGCTTGCTGCGCACGGACATCCGCTGTTTTACTATGACAACCGCAGCAAGGGCGAGGTTGATTTCCTGATCGACGACTATGACAGCCTCTCCGCAGTCCCCATCGAAGTGAAGTCCGGCAGAGATTTCACCGTCCACAGCGCCTTAAACACCTTTGTCAGCAACCCGGATTATCATGTAAAAAAGGCCTTTGTGCTGTCTAACGAACGAACCGTCACGCAAACCGGCAATATTGTGTATTTGCCAATCTATGATGTGATGTTCTTTTGATTACTTGGGCAAATCATACGCAACTACGATGAGAAAGAAAAGGCACCTCGTTTAACCAATAGGTTACGGGGTGCCTTTCCTAGAGTTCATTTATTTACGAATGGCTTGAAAAAGGATTGTGTGGCAATAATCAAGTCAATGAGCATATCTAAAGAAGACATAGAGAATGGCCGTTATACCGTTAATCCGTTCCATACAGATGGAATAATTCTCAATTGCATATTTCTATCAAAATCTCCTTCATTTCTGAAGATTGACCTATGCATATATTTTCCGGTTTTTTTATTTCTCCAGGTGTTTTCAATTATCCCAACTCCATATAAGTATTCAAGTAATTCTAAAGGGTTAAGGTGAAAAGCGTGCTTGACAGAATTGTATCTCTCGGAAAAAGTTTTAACACTTATATTTTTTGATCCGCACAGCCGTAATAGCTCTATCACGTATTTGTAATCTTCACGCAATACTGGATTGATCTCATTTGCTATCTCGGTATTTACAAGCCAATTGGAGTACTTTTTTAATGTTTCTGTATAAACTGCCTCATTGAATTGGCCGTTTCTAAGTATTTCTCTCTGAAGTGTTTTTAATAGGCTTATAAGGTCTCGTGGTCTAAATAGCGTTTGCAATACAAGTGATTTGAACAAATCTCGTATCCCGCATCCTTTTAATGTTTTATCGTCAATGTCAAAAACATCACTAAATGATTTTCCTTCAAATTCCCGGCCGGATGCTTGAATTCTTTTCTCAACCATTTTGTAAAGATCAGACTGATATGCCTCTTTAATGCTATTCATTTTCCAATTTAGATCCAATCGAAAATCATCCCAGCGTGCACTTTCAGCATCACGTGAAGCAATTGCTTTAATGATATCCGAGCGGATATAAAGAACTACTTTTGCGTTTGTTACTCTTTTAGAACGCAGTAGCTGATTAAAGCTATATACTGTCTTAAAAAGACTTATTATTGCCTGATAATACTCTTCAAGATCTTGATACTGATTATAATTATCATCAAGTCTATCAAACTGAATTATGATTTTGCTTTCAGTAGCAGTGGTAACGAAATAATTAACAAGCAAATCGCTCAATCTTGAATTAACCATGGTGATGTTGTCATCACCATATTTATAGCTTTGACTTACTTCACTTGCAATGTTGCCACCTATGTTTTTTATTAAAAGACTCCCTTCTATTTTTGAGGCTTTTGAGATAATATCTTTATGCAATTCAACGGCATTTCCTAGGAACATATCCCTATATGACACTATCTCTTCGTAGTATGCATTGTTTTCAAAAGGAAGTCTTGCGATAGCTTGGATAAATAGATTAAAAACTACGTTTTTCCAAATTGTTTGGTATTGATTGGGTTTTGCAAAACTATCATCATTGAGTTCTAATAGTTTCTCAAATGGAAATTCACCAAAATCTTTGTTCACAATAATCGCACCATTTTTGTATGATTCATTTTCAATCATGCGAAATATTGCAGACTTTCCTGTTCCTTTTTTCCCAACTACGAAGAAAACATTTCCATTTATTATTTTCTCCCAATACCCATTGTCTAAAAAATATTTCTCTAGATTTGGATCGCCATATCCATCTATTTCGCCAAAGTCAATTTTTCTAATCAATTCAATATCCATTTTTATGTCTCTCTTTCTTATAGTTTCCTCACCACAAACAGCAAGTTCATTCCTCAAATTGGTCAGTAAATTGATACTGTTCAACAAGAAAAAAGGATAGAAAACACCTGTGTTCAAAACAACAAATTAGACACATGTTGAATCAATTTGTTCAATTTCTTTTGCTAGTGCTTCTTTGACAAGCTCTAAGTCGTGCTTCATATAGCGCTTGTCTTGTTCACTGTAATGACTGTTATCAATTAGATTTTCACAGAATTTGTGAAGAAGATCATTTCCGTGCTCTGGATCTGCCAAGCCCATATTCAAGCCCATTTGAACTGCAGCAATATAATTCTTTTTCAGATTATAATAGTCAATCATTATTTCACCTCATTAAAATTCGTTGCATGCTGTGAGAAACTTGTCTAAACGGTCAACGATCCGTTTTTGCTCGGCGAGGGGAGGCAGCGGTATCAGTATTTTATTAATCTTATTAACTGCCAAGCCTGGCTGCGCTACAGATGTTGCATATTGATTTAGATTCAAGCACCTTAAGGTTATTCCAGCCCAAATCATGTTGGTTCCGGCATATTCGTAAACCACGACAGCATGCTCAGTTGCATAAAACGGACCATCTGCAAAATTTATATTCCCGCAAAGAGCTCCCTGTCTGCCAATAATTGCATGAAAGCCCTCAACATTAGATTGACTTACAAATCCTCGCAGGCCGTTTCCTCCATAGCAGGGAATTTTGTGCTCTTCATCAAGCGTGGGTTTTATCTCACTTGAAGTAGTATTCTTCCCTGATTGAAGGGTTAGGACAGCTCCGACTCTAACCCACTTCCAATTTGCCGGAATCACGAACGGGATTTCCTCCGCTGCAATCTCAGGCAGCGGCTTTTCCTTCTTGATCTTGCCAACCTTACTGAGCGACTGCTTTTCTGCTTGTATCTGCTGGTACAGTTCCTCTGCTGTGCCGTCTTCGGGAAGCTGTTCGGTCAGCTTGCCCTGAATGGCAGCGTCAATCAGCTTACTTTTCAGCACGGTGAGGTTATTGGCATATTGCGCCTGCAGCGTGTCAATGGTATCGAGGACAGAAAACGCCTGCTCAATTTTTTCGACGATCCGCTGCTGCTCGGCAAGCGGTGGAACAGGAATCAACGATTGCTTTAAAACACTTTGGGTTACTTGATTTATCTGTTTACTATCGTCACTTATATAGTTACGCTTGAAAACAGGAGTGTTAAAATAATAATAGACATATCGAAAAAGCGGTGTTCTGAATACTGCCATAAAGGCTCCGAAGGCAACTGTCTTTGAGATGCCCTCAAAAATTGCGCATTTTCCCACGAGAGACTTACTCCCGTTCCTAGCACATATTAGGATGTCATTTCTATTTAGGTACTGGTTATCACGGATTTGACATGTTACCTTCACCAAATCGGAATAATCCATTTTTCCATTGATAATATTGCTTGATCTAGCGACAATTGTGCCTTGCGCCGAAGTGTCCTCTGGATGATACGTCAACCCGATGTTTGTGGTGCCAATATCTAACAATCGACACCATTCCCATGAATCTGGAATACGATAGGGAATCTCGCTTTCTGCTATGCTTCTACGATAAGCCTGGCCGTTCAATTTTTCTGACAGCGTTGCTACCAATTCACAAGCACATGGATCAGAAGAGCTTTGGGGAACAAGTTGTCCGTTCAGGGCGAGAAACAGTATTCGTTTCCTAATTGCCTGTGTATCAATCAAAGCTTGATCCCTCCCAGCAGTTCCTTTAACTGGGCAACTGCGGCGGCGATCCCGTCTGATTCCGCCTGCATCTCATCCAGAATATCGGCGACGGTTCGGTCATCCTCTTCGGTGAAGTCCAGCCACTTGAAATTCAGATCATCCCGGGCTTTGACCTCCGCCTCGGTGTATCTGCGCCATCTGCCGTTGGGATTCGTCTCTGCATCGTAAGTCTCTTTGCGATCTTCTATGTGACCGGAGCAGTAGCAGTCCACGAATTCCTGCAGGTGTTCCCGAGTCATTGGCTTCGTCGTCATCGTGTGCTTGACGCCGGTGCGGTAGTCATAGACCCAGATATCCTTTGTCGGTTCGCCCTTATCAAAGAACAGCACGTTTGTTTTCACGCCGTTGGCATAGAAAATGCCGGTAGGCAGGCGCAGAATCGTATGCAGGTTATAGTCCTTGAACAGCCTTTCGCGCACTTTTGCCGTTGCGCCGCCATCCGTCAGCACACTGTCGGGCATCACGACGCCGACTCTGCCGCCGGTCTTGACGATGGACATGATATGCTGCAGGAAGTTGACCTGATTGTCCGAGGTTTTGACGAACTCCGGACGGTTTGCGGAGACATCAACACTGCCCTGCGGACGAGTGCCAAAGGGCGGATTTGTCATGACCACCTGGAACATACGGTCGGAGGTGTCGATCAGCGAATCCTGATAGACGATCGGGCTTTTATTTACGCCGATGTCATGCAAATACAGGTTCATGGAGGCAAGCGTAACCACCAAGGCGGTATTATCCGCACCGAATAGTGCATTGTTTTTCAGGAAGCGCTGCCGTTCGATGTCGCGGCTCTGCGTCCGCATGTGTTCATAGGCAGCCAGCAGGAAACCGCCGGTACCGCAGCAAGGGTCGGCAACGGTTTCGCCAAGCTTCGGATTGATCACATCGACGATGGCAGAAATCAGCGCTCTGGGAGTAAAATACTGACCCGCTCCGCTCTTTTTATCCTGTCCGTTCTTTTCAAGGATTTTTTCATAGATTGCGCCTTTGAGGTCGCCTTCCATCATGTACCAGTTCTCTTCGGAGACCATGTCGATGACCTTTTTCAGCATGACAGGACGGTAAATCTTATTGGTTGCCTTGGTGAAAATCGTGCCAATCAGGCCATCCGCCTTGGAAAGCTCGTCCAGGATTTCTTCGTATTTTTCGACAAGGTCTGTCCCGTTTAGGATGCAGAGATCCTTCCAGCGATAACCTTCTGGCAGGTAGCTGGGCAGTCCCATCGCTTCCTTTTCATCGTCCATTTTCAGGAACAGAATATACGTCAACTGGGTGATATAATCCGTGAAGCCGACGCCTGCCGCTGACATGACGTTTGCAATGTTCCACACCTTTGTTAAAAGAGCGGATTCTGTTTTTTGGTGTGCTGCCATCTTTTTCTACCTCTTATGCTGCTTTCAGCAGGAATTTTGACATAACCTGCATTTCCTCTCCCAGCGTGGATGCACCAAAGCGGGTAACACCCTTCCGCCAGAGGTCCGTATCAATTTCGTTCAACTCCATGACGGAGATCGCACCACCATGGATGACATAGTCCGCAATCCGCCGCATGATTTCTTTTTGGTCTTCGGAAAGTTCACGCTGTGCCTGACCGCAGTACAGGTTGAAACGCTGCGCATAGCCTTTGAGCAGGCTGCTGAGCTTTTGGTTCTTCTTGTACGCATAGCGCACGATCTGAATCAGGTTGGTCAGCATGTTGACATTGGTCTTCATATCCAATTCGTCCACATTGCCGACTTCATCCAGCACACGATAATTCTTCCAGATCTGAAATGCGCTGTATTGGCGGCTTTCTGCCAGCAGACGATCCCGCAGATCTACCAGCATGCTGTGTGTGATGACGGTATCTTCAGAATTATAAATGATCCGCAGCGCCTCGATGCTGTCCTTATTTTCTTCCAAATACTTTTCAAAGTTCTCTATGAAAGACTTCGCCGTTTCTTTGGAGAACCCTGCGTAAATCAGCTCGTCCGGATCTTCTTCGGTCGTCACAACGTAGCCCTTTTGCATCTCCAGCAGCTTGCGCCGGGCGGGAACACTGGTGATCAGATCGTAAATCAAGGTCATACGGTCTGTATTGTCCTGTGAAGGACTTACAAACGGCGGCAGAATCTCTGCATCGTATGCTTGCTGGATGTTGAAGGCGATTGTTCTCGGTGTAAAGCCGAATGAATTGATAAAGGAATCCAGATGCCGCCCAAAGAGGGCGTTGTTTTCATAGCGCCGATGGATGGAAGAGCAATAATCCCGGAGAAGCCACAGGTTTTCATCGCTCAACTCATTGTGCGCCAGATGCTCAAGCAGCTTGTCCAAGGGAAGCAGTTTGACGCCGGAGTTGTTTCCCATGACCGGATGTGGAATGACCTTCGTCGATTCCGTAACGCCAACCGCATCCACAATGTAATAGCAATCCTTTGTGTTGGCATTCGGTGTGACTTCCCGCAGCTTGTCATCATCAATGCGACGGCAGCCGCGCCCCTTCATCTGCGTGTACAGCACGTCAGAATGCACGTCCTTCATAAACAGGACAACTTCCAGAGGCTTTACATCCGTTCCGGTTGCAACCAGGGTTACAGTCACCGCAATTCGAAAATCCTTTGTGGTTCGGAGATTATTGATCAGCTGGTTTGAGTCTCCCGCTGTATATGTGATTTTTTGAACGAAATGTTCCGGTACTTCTCCATCTTCAAACACGGAGCCAAACACTTCTTTTACCGCTTCAACGATTTCCGTTGCATGGTTATCGTCTTTGGCGAAGATCAAAGTCTTGGGAACATACTGCCATTTTTCCTCTCGATCGGGATATAGCTCTGAATAGATGGCTTTCTTATATGCTTCCAAAACCTCTCGAATTTGCTCCGGGTTTACAACGGAGCGATCGAGCTCGTTGGAGCCATAATCTACGCGATGCGCAACATTATAGCTGGCTTCTTTACCCGTCCGGCGCGATTTCTCCTTAACTTTTGTGCCTGCCTTGATGGCCCCGCCATGCTCAGTGACCTTCGTAATAATCCGATATACACGCGGTGGGACGTTCACGCCATCCACTTCGGATTCTTCGATCCCATACTCCGCAACTTTGTTATTATCAAAGAACGCAAGGGCCTCTGGCGTCGGCGTAGCGGTCAAACCGAGAACGATTGCGGAAGAGAAGTAATCCAGCACAGCTCGCCATTTTCCATAAATGGATCTGTGGCATTCGTCCACGATGATAAGCTGGAAGTAATCGGGCGGCAGTGTCAGATTCTCGTCGAGCTGAACGATCTTCTTGTCGTCTTTTTCTTCCTCTATGATATTTCTCTCATCTTCGGCGTCTTCACTTTCGTCATTAGAAAGCGTTTTTCCAGTTAAAACCGCATACAGCTTCTGTATCGTTGAGATCACAATATCGGCTGAGATATCTTCGTTCTTCTTTAGCTGGTTTATCACATACAAAGAACTCATATCCTGTTGACCCTCTGTGCGGGAGAACGTGGAGAACTCCGATAAGGCCTGACGCGCAAGGTTATTTCTATCTGCAAGAAACAGAACCCTATTAGCCGGTGTATAATTCAACAACCGATAGCTTGCCAAGCAAGCCAGGTATGTTTTCCCAGAACCGGTCGCCAAAATGGCAAGGTTCTTTTTCTTTCCCTCTTTTAAGTTTTCCTCAAATTTGCGCTCAGCTCGGTACTGGCATTCACGCAGCCCGCGTTGATCCAATCGGGGCAGAGCACCATATTCGGAGACTTGACCAATCAATTGCAGCATTTTCTTCGGGGAATGCATAGCTGAAAGCTCAACATAGTCGCTTCCCGGATGCAGCATGTTCCTGAAGAGAATCTTCTTGCCATTTGCAAGATACACCAGGGGGATTTGATCTGGGAACCAAACTCCATACCAATCCTGCGGATTGCAGGCATAGTCCTCTGCCTGCCCCTGCACATCCACGCCCAATGGGTTTTCTTCACGCTTTGCTTCAAGAACAGCAATCGCTTTGTCATCCACAAAGAGCAGGTAGTCACTTTCGGTGTTGCCTAGCATGAGCGCTTCTTTTACCGCGGACGAGCTTTGTGGTACATACTCATCCCTGGAAACGACATCCCAGCCTGCATTAATCAGCTGCTTATCGATTTTAAGCCTTGCTTTTTCTTCGGGAAGCATTGCAGTCAGATCCTTTCAATAGTCTTGCATTCAGTATATATACCCAAGAATATTATACTGTTTTTTGTCGGAAATGCAACCGCGATTCTGATGGGACAAGTATAATAATATTTTTGGCACGAACGAAGGGTAAACCATGTATGGCTATCCCGGAAAGAGCTCGGCGTACTCCAGATCTTCGCGTGACTCCCAATCAAGGAATGCGGCAAGATATTTCAAAATACTTGCTGTTTGAGGGTAGCGTAGTTCCAATGATCTAGCCTGTTGCCTGTATTTCTCGGCGGTTTTATGCTCATATAAGCCATCGTTCACAATTCGCATATCGCCAGCTGATTGTTTAGCATTTGCAACTCTTACGGTAAATTTGGCGTTGCTATATCTTTCCAAAGCTTCCCGCACAAATTCATGTGGAAATATCCCGTCAGATCCGTTTTTTGTTCGGCCAAATACATATGCAAGGGCTTCAGGACCAGCCTCAATCGACCTGTAAATTGAATCACACCATGATACGAATAATTCCAAATCCTCATACGCTTCTTCTGGAATGCTGTAATGATAAGTGAAATGCTCCCAGAAAAGATTCTCGTCGGCATTGAAGAACTCAACAGCTTTTTCAGGGTGGCGATAGAAATAGATTTGCAAGCATGTGGGATAGTAATTATATTGCTTTCCGAAAGCCTTCTTGTTATATAATCGAAGGCACAGCTCGGCCCATTCGTCTGTATAAAACTTCATGTCAAATACCTGCACAAAATGTGCAAGTAAGCCGGGATCAGAGATGTAATCAGTGCCTGCGATTGCGCGGAACACTTCATAAAGGACTCTATTTGACTCTGAGTTCTCTGGATCAAAATTTTCATGCAGAAAAAGGGGAAGGGCGCCACAAGGATTGTATTTTAATATTTTCTGGTATTTCCCATCGGTGTTTCGCGCACTATCAATGTACAGCCGCTTATGCTTCCAATAGAGGTTCTCGTATTCTTCCGATGTGAGCCAAGAATCTATATCGTCACGGCCTAAAAGTGGAAGCATCTGCCTTTGAAGCACCTCGGACAAACCCTTAAAGATCTCCGTTGCTTTGGATAGTTCGATTGAGTCCAGTAACCCAGAAAGAGTCCTGAGTTTATTTTGCTCAACAAGTGTATCAGCAACAGGTTGATGTTCGGTATCTGTTAGTGCGCTAGCTAAGAAAATTCCCCAATCCAAGTCATTCTCCATGCACTGCACCAGCCTGACAACGGCGTCTGATCCTGCTGCTTCTCGAACGGAAGCAATTGTATCCTTTCGCAGCTCCTCTACTCGCTGCATATTTTTTGAATAGTTTTCTGATTGGTTCTGGAGGAATTCGAGGCAGGGTACCTTATGGTATTGATAAAAGACCCAACCATAACGAAGAACCGGATCTTCTCCATCCATGCGTGCTAACCATGCAGAAAGTGGCTCGAGCCAGGGCTCTCTATCTTTCCAGATATATTTCTTAATACCGTACATTTGCCTCCGAACTATAAACGAGAGAGGGACCAATTGTTCAGGTGTATAATCTGCCGTTACAAATAAAACTGCTGCAGAGGAAATTGCTGCGTAAGGAAGCTTAAAGCAGTTCTGAAAAGCCTTTTCCACCCAGTCAAGGTGCTGCATCTGGATTGATTTTTCAAGTAAGGCCGTAGAGATGTTGAGATAGGCTTGATACCCTTCTTCACGTAAAACCGGCTCACGTTCGCGTTCTTTCTTTCCAAATCGAACACCTCTCGCCAAAGACTCAACGCACAATACTTCAATCGCAAACGGTACTCCAAAGGACGGATTATTTTGAATAAATCTCACGATAAGTGCAGCTTTCTCCGATACTGTCAAAGCCGCATGATTGCTCCATAGACACAGGGTATCTCGCAAGCATCCCCGTAATGACTCAACATTGGAAGGATTTCCTCGTGCTTGACTCAACTCGTACAGTATACTGCTTGCTTGGATCGCTGTGCTATCCACTTCGACAAGCTGCTCTAAAGCAGATCGAACGCTGGTAAAATAATTCGACCATTTCCGTTCTTCGGAAATAACCTTCGAAATGACACCGGTTTTGGACTCGGCCTGCAAAAACGATAGAACAGCGTTAGGAGCAGCCTCTGCAAAATGATGTAAGATAGATAACACGATCTGCTTACTGCCTTCATATTGAGAAAAAGATAGAATCTCAGCTATCTGCTTGTTGATTTCATCTACATCCGATCCTGTTTCAGCGTAAAACAGATAATTAAATGCCAGCCTGCGAATAATAGAAGCTTGCAGAGAATAGCTTGCATCCTCAGCATCCTTGCATTCGGAAAGCAATCTTTTGATTACTTCAAATGCTCGTTGTGATACTCTGTCTGCAATGTCGATATTCAGAGTCAGCCATGCTTCTTCATGGTTGATGACAACGATTATGTTGTTTACCTTTTTTACTGGAGGATCTTCCAAATTCAAAAAAGATTCATAGCAATCTTGCAATTCGGAATAATCCGTGCCGCTGATTTCTGCAAGCACCTGCTTTTCCAGCTCATTTGTAATACAGTGGCTTCGTAGAAAAATGAGTGCACGAAGCTTGGTAGCATTGTCATCAGATGCCCATCCCGGGCGAGGATCAGCTGCATTCCCAGGAATTCTGCGAATCAGGGCAAGTATGTTTCCGTGCGAAAAAGCGTAGTGCTCATCAGCCTTCACTTGAGGGATTCCCATGTCTAGCAGAGCCTTTGTAAATTGAGATTTCCAGAGCGGGTGAAGAGCAATCCCATTTTGAGCAACGATATCTTGTCTTGAATAACAAACGATTGTGCGGTTGGCGTCAGAAACCTGACCGGAGAAAGGAAAAGATAACAAAAATGTTTTACCGGTTAAGTCACGAGAGAGTCGGCAATAGGTGTCCTCTGTGCCCACAACCACAACATTATTTGATGCCTCCTGATCTTGTAAAAGAACAGAAAGGCAAAACCCATATGCTTCCTTGAAGGATGATGCTTTTACGCGAATTTGCTTTTGACTAAGTTGCTCAATCAGCTTTGCCGATTCTTCTTCTCGACCTTCTGTGAACATGGAATGCGACAACGCAGGCGTCGTTAAGTTTGCAAATCTCTCCCAAGCTTTGGTGACAGAATAGAGCTCCATTCTACCCAGTTGTCCATATTGTTCCAGAAACCACGCACACACCGTGGGCTCAGAATTGAGCCAAGCTGCGAGAGTTATTGCATCATAGATACGGACATTTTTCCAAACCCCCTGGTGGTCAGACTCCCATTTTGTTTTTGGAGCACCTTGGCTGTCATACGCCCAAACACGGGGAACAACAAGGAAGAATGTAGTGTCTGCCTTTTCAACGCCAAGAGGATCATCAGTTCTTTTTTGATAATCCTCATTTACTTTTTTTAGAGAATCAGCATTCGCTCCACATTCCCATGCGCTAAGTCCTTCCGGAACGTAAGTTGAGCCTGAGCTGCATTCAACAATGCCATCAAATCCCGGCGCCCAAACGTCGTCCATGCCCGGGAACCGAATGCTATCCAAGCTAGAACGGCTGCTCAGAATCAGCCGTTTAACTAATTCCGGAAGTAGGCATTCAGAGAGTTTCTTTTGACTATCTATCAACTGTTGAAGGTTTCCTCCATCCATGAGATTCATTATAACCACCTCGTCGCATCAAGCAAGATTATCATTTGCTATTATTGTAGAATGCAAAGTGGAACAATGTCAAGTGGTTATACCTTAATTAAACAACATTACTAGCACACATGACCACAGAGAAGACACAGGAAAAGACTTGAAAGTGGTCTTATAAGCAAGCTGGGCCTGTGGCTATCCAAAATGCATTCTGCCGGAAAACCGGCAAGCGATGCATCTGTATATACACATGCGAAAAACTGTCGGATCGTCTGTTGGCGATCTGACGTTTTTCCTTGTTGGGGAATCCCCCAAGCCCAAGAATGCGATGGGATCGCAGCGACGCGTTTTTGTAAAACGCTGGATTCTCCGTGAGGCACGGAATGAAAAAAGTGAAATGGCGCACGGGTGTCCTTGTATATAGTTGAGGCTTTGGCCATTTCCATTTCAGCGATTTCTTGAAATCGCGCAGCTGTGCCATCGGCACATTTTGGGGTTTGGGGCTGTGCCTCAACAAGAGAAAATGCAAATGAAGGCAGATGCCGGTTTGCATTTTTGCTTCTGGGTAGCCAGACGCATCGCTTGCCGCTAACGGCAAACGAAAGACTGGACGTCCAGATGCATTGCTTGCCAGCTATCGCAAACAGGTGTCTGGACGTCCACATGACCAGCTTATCAGTAACGAAATAGAATATAAAAGCTCTGGTTTCCTGCAATCACAACAAGCGAATCCGCTGGCGCAAGGCTGCAAAGCGGACGTAACTACCTTTCCACGGGAGAATCAGCAGTTCGTTGGTGTGGGCCCTTGTTGTGACCAGCAGACAGTCGTTTGGCTGCTGACAAAGAACCGCATTGTCCTCGATAAACTGCCGGTCTACCAGCAGATCGTTTGCAAAGTTTTCAAAGTCGAGCTTGCCTAGATGGATTGTTTTCACGATTTGAAACTCCTGCCATTTTCCATTCTTGTTTCCAGGCAGCAAGTCTTCCATCCTGCGCGGGCGGAAAACGAAATAGGCTTTCTCTTTCATCTTCAACAATTCCTCTCCTGTGGCGGTTCAAATAAAATTGAAACCACCAACATATGTTGGTATATAGGAAATTGTAATCACCTACAATTGTTCTGTCAAGAACGATTGTAGGTGATTATGATGAAAGAGATTCTGGCGCAAAGATTGAAAGAATGCCGCAAGGCGAACGGTTTGACGCAGATGCAGGTCGCGACTTACTGCGACATTACCGAGAAGGCATATCAGAATTATGAGCTGATGACACGGGAACCTCGCATCGAAATCCTCGTGCGCATTGCGGACTTGTTTGAGGTTTCCCTGGATTATTTGACCGGCCGCACAGATCAGAAACACAGAGTTCTGTAAGCGTAAAAGAGTGCGGCTTCTGTTTTATCCGCAGGTTTTTGTGACGATGGTGACGATGTGACGGTCTTTTTGTGGGCTAGAAAACATCGTCACCACCGTCACAATCGTCACGCTTCGTGATCTATTGGAAGCGCTGACGATGATTCACGCTGCAAAGTGATCCGGCTGCCATTGCGCGTGTGTTGATTGCAATAACGAATCTGATGCAATTCAAAAAGCGCCGACTGCCGGACGTTCAGGTGATAAGTCAGTGCGTTGGCGGCTTCCTCCCAATCCAAAAGCCTCTTTAACTCCGTTGCGCTGCCGGACCATATTGGTTGTTCCGGGGTGAGGAAGGCATTGAGCTTTTCCAGCAATGGGTCCTTGGGTTCCTCCCAAAGTGCCGTCTCGGTTTTCGTCAGCTCCCACGCAAGCGTTTCCTGGTTCCGCTCCAGATACAATCGCTGATCCTGCTGATCCCTGCCGACAATGTCCAAAATCGCGTCGGCGTCCGTGCGCTTCTGCTTGTATAAGACCATGCCGCCATCCGCTGCACCGAGCAAACCGTTTGTTCCGCTGACCATTTCAAACTTGTCTTCGGCAAATTGCTTGCGTGTATGATGGACGATCAAAAGACAAATGTTGTTGGCATCGGCGAGGCGCTTGAGCTGCCCTGTCGCGTCATAGTCGCTTGAATAGCTGTAGCTCTCTGTGCTTTCTCTGACACGCTGCAGCGTATCAATGATCACCAGCTTTGTGTCAGGGTGCTGTCGTAAAAACTGATTCAGCTGTTCGCTCAGCCCTTTCCCAAGCTGCTTGGAAGCCGTGGCGAAGTGCAGCCTGTCCGCGGTGTTGCTTCCGAACATACGAAAAAGCCGGGACTGTAGTCGTTGATAATCATCCTCCAGCGCAAGATACAAAACCGTGCCCTGCTTGACAGGATACCCCCATAGCGGCTGACCTGTACTCACATGGTAGGCGATCTGTGCGACCAGAAAGGATTTTCCCACCTTCGGGGCACCTACCAAAAGGTAGGCGCCCGTGTGGAGCAGACCGTCGATGATCGGCGGCCTGCCGGCGAAGGATGTGCTGTAGAGTTCCCTCATAGACATGGTGGGTAAGTACGCCGGGTCCTGCATCCGCCGAAGGAGCTTTTCGCAGGCTTCCTCGGATACATTGCAGGTGTTTTCCGAAAAATCGTTGTTGCATTTTTCGCCAAACTGTGCTAAAGTGTTTTCAGAACCATTGAGAAATGACTGTTCCCCGTCTGTTGGCGCAGACGGAAGCGGAACGGTCATTTTTTCATACGCTGACATTTTGACCACCTCCTGTATGGCGATCTACCCAGTCGGCCAGCTTGTCTTTCGGGACGAGCATTCGCTTGCCGATCATCAGCGTCGGAAAGTCCGCCCGGCGCATAAGCTGATAAGCTTTTGCACGGGAGATTTCCAGGGTTTGTGCCAACTGGGTTGCGTTGAGCACCAGCGGCGCGGCTTCAAATTTGTTGTTCATAGTACCTCCGAAAAAATTTTATTTACCTACTTGACAATATAGACCGTGTGGTATATAATATGGACGATAGGTCGTTTATAGAATAGCAGATAACTATTCAAATGTCAATAGGTTTATAATAAATATTTTCAAAATATCAGTCTATTTAGAAATGGAGCAATGCATATGCTTGAGAATTACCCTTACCCGATTCCGCATGGGAAGATTACCGTGCGTGCCTGCGTCATAAACGCGACAGAGATCATTGAGATCCGAGCTTGTGATCGCAAAGCACCGGAGACCGAGGGCCTTTTCTGGCACCAGGAAACGGAAGCAGGCAGATGTCTTGCTGACTTTCTGTATGCCGATCTTACTGTGATGAAGACCCAGCTTCCGGTGATGCAGGAGGCAATCACGACAATCAATGAAGGAAAAGATCCGACGGAGAACTTTCTGATGCTGCGGGAGATTTATCGGTATTGGAAAGCGCAGGGAACGATTTTTGCGCCATACGTGGCAGCGATCATGCGGCTGTTCGCAGATCAGGGAAGCGGGAAAAAGCTTTCTTTGACCGATATTAAAAAGCTTGCAGCCCGATATGAAGAGCTGCAAGCCACGATGAAGCAGATTGCGGAAGTGTTCGCGGTAGATCGCGCAGTCAATTTGGCGTATCGGTACCTGGCCAAGCACGAAGAGCAGCCCGATCTCTATCCGCTGTTCAGCTACGGTCACGTGCACCTCGATGTACTTTTTACAGGCGGCAATCTCGAGACGGCATACTTTGAAGAGTTGGGGAGAGAGAATACGTACCTGACACCGAGGAAGCCTGTTGTAGCAGAAGTTCTCACCGTAGAGTCTCCGGATGATCTGATGGGTTATATGGTGAATAAGTATCTGATAGAAAACGTCCACTTCCGCACCTGCAAATACTGCGGCAGATACTTCGGTGTTACCGGCAATTACAAACCGGACTATTGCAGCCGGCAGATCGAGGGCTCGACCAAAACCTGCAAGGAAGCTGGTGCGCTGCGGCTCTACGAGCAGCGCAAGATGGAAAATCCCGCCATCCGCGAGTACAAGCGCTCCTACAAAGCGCACAATGCCAGAGTCCGCTATGGCATTATGACGCGGGAAGAGTTCAACCAGTGGTCCGAAGAGGCCCGGGCAAAGCGTGACCGCTGCGTCGCAGGTGAGCTTTCCCTGGAGGACTTCGTCGCCTGGCTGGATTCCGACAAAAGAAGTAATTAGAAGACTATAAAATAACTTCCATGCAAAACTGTAGAAAGTGAGGACAAATTGGCATCCAAAAAACGAAATGACGCCGGCAACGGCAGCATCCGTCAACGAAGTGACGGAAGATGGGAGGGAAGATACACCGTCGGTTATACCGAAGACGGGAAACAGAAGCAGAACTCTGTTTATGGCTCGACGAAACGGGAGGTCCGGCAGAAGCTGACCAAGATTCTTAATGACTTGCAGGAAGGGACCTACATTGCGCCCACAGAAATGACGGTCGGCGACTGGCTGGACATCTGGCTCAAGGAATACAAGATCAACATCCGGAAGGAGACCTGGGCAAGCTATGAACAGCATATCCGTGTTCATCTGAAGCCAACGTTGGGAAAGATCCGGCTGAATAAGCTGACGCCGCACCAAATCCAGCAGACTTATAACGCCCTTGTAAAAGAACGGGGGTTGTCGCCAAAGACGATCAAGAATATCCACGGTGCGCTGCACGGGGCCTTGGAACAAGCGAAGATCAACGGCTACTTACGAATCAATCCCTCCGAGGGCGCGGTGCTCCCTAAGATCGAGAAAGAGCCGCTCCAGACGATGGATAGCGCAGACGTGATGGATTTTTTGAACGCGATTAAGGGCGATCCCTATGAATACCCGCTGTTTGTTGCACTGTTTACCGGCTTGCGGCAGGGAGAACTGCTGGGGTTGACCTGGGACTGTGTGGATTTTGAAAAGGGAACCTTACTGATCAACAAGCAGCACAACCGAGCCAAGGGCGAAAAGGAGTTCCACTTTTCCAATTTGAAGAACAGCAAAGCGAGATCCTTGACCGTTGCAGCGGAGGTTATGAACGTGCTGCAACTGCAAAAGGGTCAGCAGGAAGGGTGGAAAGACGCTGCCGGTGAACTGTGGGACAACGCTGAGAATCTTGTCTTTACTACACCGAACGGGCGATATGTCAACAACAAGACGCTGTACATGAACTTCAAGCGAATTGTCACCCAACTGGGAATGCCGGATCTTCGGTTTCACGATCTGCGGCATACGTTTTCAGTCAACAGCCTGCAAGCCGGAGACGATATCAAGACCGTGCAGGAAAACCTCGGCCACTCGACTGCCGCCTTTACGCTGGCTACCTACGCGCACGCAACCCAGGGAATGAAACGGGAGAGTGCCAACCGCATGAACGACTTCATTCATAAGCTGCAAAAAGAGAACGAAAACCGGACGCAGTAAAGGATGTGTTATCCTGTTTATTGTGGTCAAAAAAGGCCATGCTCTGACGCTTGCTTAAGGGTCAGTACAAGGGTAATTCAAATCCGGCTGTATCTACGCAGAACTTTTTGAGCTTAAAATCTGCCATTTTCCTGCTAAAATACGAAAATCCCGGACGTTTTCACGTCCGGGACTGGTGGGGGAAGGTGGATTCGAAGACGATCCGGAACGTCGCATACGGCATATATTGTGGTATAAAGTCCATATCATCGAGGTGAACCACAAGATATAGTCTATGTCATCCATATAATCTTTAGCGATTATTTTCGTAAAGGGTCGAGAAACGGGTCTGCCACAACGAAGAATTATCACACAAGCATTTGCCGGTAGAAGCATAGTTCTTGCCAGTCCATGCTGTAAACTGGAGTCTTATTTCCGAACAAAACCGAAAGGAGAAAAAGCAATGTATAAGGACTATGAGGATCTGCCTGGAGTGCTCAGCGTGAAAGAACTGAAGGACTATCTGGGAATCTCCCGCGCCGGTGCCTATCAGCTTCTCCATAGAGAAGACTTTCCGACCCTGCATGTCGCGTCCCGTTTGTTGGTGGCGAAAGATAAACTGCTCATCTGGATGGAGCAGAATACAGATCGGGTTGGAAGCGCTTGGTGATTGGAGGTGCAGAAAATGGAGAGATACATTATTGACCTGAAAACCGGCTGGAAGTACGAACTGGTAGGAGACTATTACCTGCCCATCGGAACTCGATTTGAAATCGCTGACCAGGCGACCACAGAAGACGGCAGGCACACAGAAAACACCGCTGCCATAAGCGCAGCATTGGCTCGGACAACTCCAAACATACCGGCTGCAGATCCCGGCGCACAAATGAGCGACCACCCCGTCATTGGCCGCTTTGGTCGGGCTCACGCAGCCTTCCTGAAACGCACCCAGCGTCATGTCTATTCTCAACTGGCCGCTGAAGGCAAGCTGGGCACCTACTTCGCCCAGATCGACGAACAGGCCAACACCATGCTTGACCCTTTGATCCGCCAAATGGCCGAGCGCGAGGGCGTCACCGAGGATCTCAAAGCCAATGACCAAATGGCATGGGTCAGGCACATGAACAACATCCGCAACCGCGCAGAAGAGATCGTGTCCAGCGAATGTATTTATAGATAATAATGGCATTTATAGTGAGGGATTAAGTTATCCCTCACTACACTGTTTAACCAAAAGATAAAAGATCAGTGAAGAGCCTTTATTACCATCTTTGCAATTCCTTGAATATCTACTTCGTCAAAGGTTTGATCCTCGTATGATTCGTTTTCAGGATGTAGGATAATCTTTTTTCGCTGTGGGTCAAGATAGTATCGTTTGAGGCTGGTTTTATCATCAACTCTTGCAACAATAATTTGTCCAACTTCTGCAGTATTCTTCCGTTATGATTTCTATGGGAATACCGCCATGAAAAAGCTGAAGGCCCTGAACCAGCAGTATCGGGACGTTATGATCGACAACTATGGTCTGAAAGACTATGATTTCTCGCTATGCCTCATGAACGATGAGGATACGGATTACGTTTTGGTCGAGTTTGTAAACGGAAAACTGAAGAGAAGCGTTGTTGACTAGGCAGCGACTGAAGGGATGGCGCATGATACTTTTTAAGTTCCTGGCTTTTCTGTGTGTAGCGGCTTGCTGTGCGATTACGTATACCTTGGTTGAGTTTAGACGAGCAAAAAGGGAACGAAGGCGTAAAAAGCAGGACCGTCTGGTAGAAATTGCATTGGTTTCGGTTTTCACACTCATGTTTACATCACTCCCGCTGGCATACTTCATGCTTTGCGCATTTTGACACTGAGCGAAAAATTGTAGGATTGCAAAGGGAAAATAAGCAGGAGCCGTTTTTGCCTGTTTTGCCCGTAAAAGCCTCCGCAATTATGGACATGTTCGCTATCTATAAACGGAGTTTTACGAACGCAAATAATGGTTTATAATGCTCTGGTTGCAAAAGTCTACCTTTACGGACAGTCAGAAAATCCGCTGCTATTCTGCTCTGTCAGCCTTACGAGCTTATAGAAACTGGTCCGTTTCAAATGGGTCAATCCCAAAGCGGTTTTTGCTGTAATCTCCCCGCCCTTCCAAGATGCGTACACTTCCCGCCAATTCTCCGGGGTGATGATAGCAGGGCGGCCGAATCTCTTCCCTTTGGCTTTGGCTGCCGCGATACCCTCTGCCTGGCGCTGCTTGATGGTCAGCCGCTCCTGCTCAGCAATGGTTCCCATCACCTCAATCAGGATATTGTTCACCATCTCGAAAACCCAAGATTGACCTTCCGGCAAATCCATCATGGTTGTCGGAAGGTCAATCACTTTCAGGCGTATCCCCTGATCTTTGAAGAATTGTAATTCGTTGCGGATGTCGGTCTTGTTCCGGCTCAGGCGGTCGAGAGATTTGACCGCCAGTGTGTCCCCTTTTCGGAGGATCACGTTTTTCAGTGCCTGGTAGCCTGGCCGGTCCAGGCTCTTTCCGCTTTCCTTGTCCGTTATGATTTCTCGTTCCTCGGCTCCCATCGCAACAAAGGCCGCGATCTGGCGGTCGAGGTTTTGCTCTTTCCACGGTACTGGCGGCTTCCGCCAGCACATACGCAGCTTTATCATACGCCAAAATGCTGAAAAGGACGATTATTTGAATTTGCCGGTAGAAGATTTCATTTCCACGCTCCGGTGTATCCGATGGTTACGGCGGCATTTTTCGCACCGGCGGTCATGCAGATCGGGACGGGCTGACGCGAAAGCCAGGCAGCCAGGAAGCCGGCAATGTAGCTGTCTCCCGCACCGAGGGTATCCACCACAGGGCAGGGAACGACGTCGGCAGTATAGAATTCCGTACCGTCGAAGGCCAGACTGCCCCGTCCGCCCCGTGTGGCAATCACCAGCTCCGGTCCCATGGACCGAAGCGCTCGAAGCTTATCGCGCAGAGCATCATCCTCACTGTTGGAGTCCGAGAAGAAAAACAGGCTTGTATGGGGCAGAGCGATCCGGGCGGTTTCACAGAGGGGACTTTCCGAGGCGTCGAAGGCCGTAGGGATTCCCCTGCGGCGAAGCTCCGCCAGGACGGATTCCGCGTGGCCCCAGAGGGTTGCGGCAGCAAGGTCGTGGATGCAGAGGAATTCCACGTCCTCCTGCGTTGGGCGAAAATCCGCCATGACGCCCTCCTCATACGCTCCGAAGACCCGGTCTCCGTCAAGCATCCGCACATGACTCACGGCAGTCGGGCCGTCGATGACCCGCAGGCGGGAGACCTCCACACCCTTTTCCAGGAGCGCGCGGCGCAGCCGCTCACCGTTTTTATCGTTTCCGACAGCCCCCACATAGGAGGATTCCAATCCCAGGCGGCGCAAATAGACGGCGACGTTTACGGCGTTCCCGCCGGGATAGTATTTTCCGGTTTCATCGTAGCTGTCGATGCAGTTGTCGCCGATACAGGCAATCTTCATGCTGTGCCCCCTTTTTGGGATTCAGTAATCCAGCTTTCGGTAGTATTGCCGCAAGCTCATGTCGTGCCCGGTCAGGGCCTCCAGATGGACGTCGATCCGGCCGGTGACGGCACGCATCACAAGATGACTGACCGCCCCGCGGAAAGCCGCACCGATACCGGGAAGCTCATAGTTCTTTGTGTCTATGATCGTGTAATTCCGGTTGACCTTCGCCAAGAATCGGGCTGCCCGTTCTCCCAGGGGACGCTGGGCATCCTCGCCGATGAAAAGCGTCACGGGCGTATCTTCTCCTATGACCTCCAGGGTCCCGTGGAAGAGTTCTGCTGCGTGGATGGACTTGGACCGCAGCCAGTGCATCTCCTCCCAGAAGCACATGGCATAGGAGTAGGTTGCGCCCCAAAGTGTCCCGGCGCCGACGAAGTAGTGCAGCGGATCGTCCTTGTGGGCGGCGGCAAAGGCTGCTGCAAAGGGGTCTGCAGCCTTCTCCACACTGACCAGTGCCTCCGGCAGGGAGCGGTCGAACCGGGCATACATCTCCGCATATTCCGGCAGTTCTCCGGCCCGATCAAGAAAGCGATCAGCTGTCATAAAGAACTTGAGCTGCTCGTTGCCTGGATAAGATATACAGTAATCCGCAAGTCTTGCCAGGAGCGCGTCCGCATCGTCCACAAAGCCGAGGACCATTGCGTCTGCCTGTTTGGCTCTCTCCACAGCCGCGACAACCTCGGTAGTAGTTCCGCTGACGGAAGAAAAGACCACAAAGCTTCCTCTTCCAATCCGAAGGTCCCCAACAACTGCATATTCTGCGGCGTTGATGGCAAAGGTCTCCATGCCGGTCCGCTCCTTCATGTGGCAGACCGCCTGCTGGGCGCTGGCCCAGGTGCCGCCGATGCCCAGCCAGCAAAGATTCCGCACACCTCGTTCCAAGGCAGCATCTACAATGGATTCGATCTCTGCCCGCAGGGCAAGAGCACCGCGTATGCTTTGGATTTTCTGCGCTTCGTCGAATTTCAACATGGGTTGGTTCCTCCAGATAACAGTATGTGTACCGGAATAAATCAAGGGCTTGTTTTCTCAAATGCCAGGCGCGGGAAATCGTCCTCTTCCACATAGATCGTTCCGCAAGGCAAGAAGCCCAGCTTTTCAAGGAGGTTCCGCATCACGGTAGAGAGTCTTGTACCGGATGGCCTCCCGGCTCAGCCGCCAAAGCATTTTCATGGCGCTTGTCCTCCGATATCCATGGAATCAAATGGGCCGTATTTTTATTTCTGATAATAAAAATATTATACACAGAAAGTTCCAAAAAAGCAACGATAATCGCACAACCCCTTGAAAACACTGGGAATAAACAGAAAAATCTACCTTTATGCACACTCCAAAAGAGCGCGAAAAACGCTCTATAATTCTCCAACTGGACATTTATCGAAATTGCTAAGAATGGGCGGACATTTATCGAGACTTTACCCGGCCTATCTATTCTCCACCGTGCGAACGAGCTTGTAAAAGGTCGCAGTTTTCATGCCCAGCATTTCTATCGCCTTTCTTGCCGTGATCTCGCCGCGTTTCCAGGAACCATACACCTGCACCCAGTTCTCTGGCTTTTTCATCGGCGGCCTACCGAGCCTCTTACCTTTGGCCTTGGCTGCCGCAATGCCCTCGGCCTGGCGCTGCTTGATAGTCAACCGTTCCTGCTCAGCAATGGTCCCCATCACCTCAATCAGGATATTGTTCACCATCTCAAAAAACCCAAGATTGACCTTCCGGCAAATCCATCATGGTTGTCGGAAGGTCAATCACTTTCAGGCGTATTTTTCAGTCCAATCCAGAATCGTCATCGTACTTGTGCAGATTATGATCAACCGCTTCGGACCGGACTAACTTAACGTATTCCGGAGGATCGTTGCAGATGCGGCAGTCCGGCTCGGAGCATTCGTACATGTTGCGGGGGATCCGGTTCTCGACCGCGATGCAGTCGATGGAAACCGTGCCGCCATTGTCGTACCCGATTTTCACACACAGTGTCGATATTGTATTGACAGCTGATTCTTTTCATCGTATACTCCTTTATAGGTTGACGGGAAGCCCACCGGGCGGCAGCATTTGAAAATGCTCCAACGCTGCCCGGA
>CADBKF010000001.1 GCA_902795195.1 Oscillospiraceae bacterium | reverse complement strand
TGCGGGAGAACGGCGGCACCTTTATCGCCGTGCTGTTCTGGGGATAGGGCATGAAAACCGTTGTCATCACCGACGGGAAATACCGCAGCGCCATTGCCGTCGCCCGGGCGCTCGGGCGGGCTGGGTATCGCGTCGTCGTCACGCAGACGCGCGCCGACGCCGACATCGAGCCGCCGGTGTTTTCCTCGCGCTTTGCCGAGGGCCGCTGGATCGAGGGCGGCTGCGGTGATCCGGACTACGCGGATCGGCTCCTGGCCCTGCTTGCAGAATTCGGGCGGCCGGTGCTGCTGTGCGTCGGCGCGGCGAGCCTGCAGGTGGTTTCCGCGCAAAGGGAGCGCTTTTCCGCTGCTGCCGATTTTCTGATCGCGGCGCCCAAGACGCTCGCGCTGCTCAATGACAAGCAGGCGGTTCACGAGCGCGCGCAGGCGCTGGGGCTTCCGGTGCCCGAGGAATTTGCGGGCCTTCCGCCGCGCTATCCCGTTGTGCTCAAGCCGCACTGCGGCGAGGCGCTGGGCCTCAAGGCTGCGCAGCGCTATGCGATTGCCAAAAACGAGGCCGAATACCGCGCGGCGCTGGCCGCCATGCAGCGCTGCGATCCGCAGCCCATCGTTCAGGAATATATCTCCGGGGACGGCCGCGGTGTCAGCGTGCTCATGGGCAAACACAGCGAGCTGCTCGCCGCCATCGGCCACCGGCGCATCCGGGAATACCCCTATACCGGCGGGCCCTCCACCTGCTGCGTGACCGAATACGACGAAGGCCGCGTCACGCAGGCGGCAAGGCTGCTGCAGAGCGTCGGGTTTGTTGGCCTTGCCATGGTGGAGTTCAAGGGCGACCGGATTCTGGAGGTCAATCCCCGGGTCTGGGGCACCTTCCCGCTGACGGTGTTCGCCGGGGCCGGCTTTTGTGAAGCATACGCCGCCGCAGCCCGCGGCGAGGCGGTGGAATACGCGCCCTGCAATTATCCTGTCGGCCTCAAAATGCGCTATCTGGTCAACGACCTCGCGGCGGATTTTGATCTGCTGCGGCACGGAAAGCCGGGCGCCTGCCTTTCGGGCCTGCTCGACGTGTTCCGCGTGAAGGAAGCGCTGTACGACCCGGAGGACAAGGCCGCCTACCGGAGCTATCTGCGCTCTTATTTCAAGAGGTAAGCCATGGAACTGAAGCTGGATCTGCACATCCACTCCGCTCGCTCCCACGACGGATGCATGGCGCTGCCGGAGATCATCGCGGCGGCGAAGGCAAAGGGCCTTTCCGGCGTCGCGATCTGCGACCACGACCGGCTCCTGCCGCCGCAGAAAGTCTCCGATGATTTCATCGTGATCCGCGGCGAGGAGTTTTCCACGGAATACGGCCACCTTCTGGGCCTGTTTCTGACCGAGGAGATCGAGCCGGGCAGCTTTTCCGAGCTCGTCGGGGCGATCCACCGGCAGGGTGGGCTTGCGGTGCTGGCCCATCCCTTTGAGCGGCACGGCGATGTGGGAAAAATCGCGCCGATCCTGCCGCTGCTGGACGGGCTCGAGGTCTGGAACGGCCGAGCAAACCGCAAGCGCAAAAGCGCCAACGCGGAGGCCGCCGCCCTTGCGAAGCAGCGCGCCCTCCCCTGCTTTGCCGGCAGCGACGCGCATGTGGCCCGCGAGATCGGCAACGGCTATGTCGCCATCGAAGTGGAAACACCCGATCTTTTGTCGATCAAATCCGCGCTGTTACAGCAAAACAACCCGGTTTTCGGCACGAACGGACGGCATTATGACGTCGCCAGAAGCCAGCGCACCAAGCTCAATAAAACCGGCGCCGGCCTGAAGCAGCGGCTGAAATGGGCCGCCTTCGCCGTCAAATGCTGGCTGGAGGATCTCAAAAAGGAGTAAACCATGTCACTGATCGTTAAAATCGGCAAGGCCGGCAAGCGGATGCTGAAAAAGCTGCTGCCGCCGGAGGTGCCGCATCTGAGCTATGCCCGGCGCATCGAGCGAGTGAAAACCAATCGCCGCATCTGCGCCATGACCTTTGACGACGGGCCGATGGACCTGCCGGCCAGCCCCGACCGCTTTGACGGCCGCAGCCTGACCGACGTGCTGCTCGACACGCTGGCCCAATACGACGCCAGAGGCACCTTTGACGTGATCGGCGACACCTCGGAGAACTATCCGGACGAGGCCGGCAAGCTGGGCTCGGCTGCCTGGGGCGGCGTCAAATACGACCACTACCCTGACATCCACCGCGACGACAAGGGCGGCGCGGAGCACAACGAGCGCCTGATCCGCCGGATGCTCGACGAGGGCCACCAGATCACCAACCACGGCTACCGCCACATCATCTTCGGCAAGAAGCCCTTCGTCTACGGCAAACGGGTGTATCTCGGCAGCTATGAGAAGGCCGTCGCGGATCTGCGCAGGCTCGACACGCTGCTCCGGGAGCGCTACGGCTATCAGATGACCATGGGCCGGCCGCCGCACTATGTGGACAAGGTCGCGCCGGGCCTGACTTCCTATGATGTCTACAACGCGCTGAGCTATCAGTACATGGCCGCCTCCTTTGACGGGGCCGGCTGGCTGCCCTCGACGAATCCCGATCCCGCGGCGGCGCTTGAAGCCGAGGTCCGCGCAATGGTCGAGCCGATCCGCGCCGCGCTGGCGCAGGATGCGGACTTCTTCTGCGGGCAGATCATCTTCCAGAAAGACGGCTACAACATGGCCAAGCGCACGCCCGTGGCGTTTGCGCTGCGCGAACAGCTGAAGCTGCTGAAGGAGGCCGGCTACGAGATCGTGACCGTGAACGAGCTGCTCGAGGAATCCCCGTTTGCAGACCTGGGGCGGGACGATCCGCTGTTTGAAAAGCTGAACGCGCTGCAGAAGACCCGGGCCATCGTCTACTCCGACAACCGCCTGCGGCTCGAGCAGCCCATGCGCACAAGCGAGCTTGCCATGCTGCTCTGCCCCAGAGAGGAGGCCATCTCGCGCCGCCTCGCCATCATCCAAAAGACCGGCAAGGCCCATGCCTACGCCGGCGCGATGGAATGGTGCAAGGCACAGGGCCTGCTCGCGCCGGATGCAGGGCCGGACGCACCCGTCACTTCCCTGCCCGAGGGCCTGTTTGACCCGGTCAGCGCGTTCACGCGCCGAAATGTATATGCAGCATATCATCTGTAACGCCGACAGCTTTTGCCGTTGTCGATGATATGTTCATAAATAACATTCTTCTGTAATATTTCAGAAAGGAGAACGAACATGAAATACGTATGCAACGTCTGCGGTTGGGTTTACGACGAGGACGAGCAGGGCGTCAAGTGGGAAGATCTTCCCGAGGACTTCACCTGCGAGCTCTGCGGCGTCGGCAAGGACGACTTCAGCCCCGAGGAATAAACACACAAAAAAGAAGCTGCCGATCATCGGCAGCTTCTTTTTTCATATCATGGGATGATCTTGCTCTTTTTGAGGTAGCGCTCTTCCTCCGAGAAGACGCAGCCGCAGTACTTTTGCATGTAAAAGCCCAACTCCCTGGCCCGCTCCTGCCCGGCCTTGAACAGCGGCCGGAAATCCCGGTAGACGAAGGCCACGTGGTAGGTGTCGGCCGCGTGCTCGGCCACCTCGCGCATCAGCTCGTGCTGCTGATAGGGCGAGATGAACAGGCTGGAGGTGAAGCCGTCGAAGCCGTTCTCCGCGGCAAAGCGCGCGGTCTCAAACAGGCGCATCTCATAGCACTTGACGCAGCGGTGCTCGATGTCGTCGGCCACCGTGCGCACAAAGGGGCGCAGGCCGTAGTCGTTTTTTTCGACCAGCGGCAGCGCGATCGTCGCCGCGTACTCGCGCAGGCAGTTGCGCCGGGCGCGGTATTCGGTGAAGGGGTGGATATTGGGGTTGTACCAATAGCCCGTGACCTCGCTGCCCTCGTTTCGCAGGCTGTCGATGCACTGGTTGGCGCAGGGCGCGCAGCAGATGTGTAAGAGTGTTTTCATAGCTTAGCCCATAGTGATTTTCAGATAGACGATGAAGCTGATGAGAACCAGCAGCAGCGCCAGCGCGGCGATGCCGGCATGGTTCAGGCGCGTGCGTTCCCGAACGCGCTCCGGTTCGTTCGCCGCTTTGCCGAAGCGCTGCACCCGGTGCAGAAACCAGCCGACCGCGGCAGGAAAGCCGACCACGCCGAGCAGCATCCAAAGTGTCATCCATGTCTTCATGGCAATTCCTCCGAACATCATTTTGCGCGGTACAGGAAGGTCACGATCTGCGCGCGCGTGCAGACGGCATTGGGCGAAAAGCTCGTCTCCGTGGTGCCGTTTGTGATGCCCTGCCCGATCGCCCAGCGGACGGCTTGCGCATAATACGCCGTCTCCGGCACGTCGGCAAATTGCCGCGTCGGAGCGTCCGCATTCTCCGAAACAGCCCGCCACAGGAGCGTCACGGCCTGCGCGCGGGTGCAGGGCGCGTCTGGGGAAAAGCAGCTGTCGCTCGTGCCCTTCGTGATGCCGCGCTCCACTGCCCAGAGGACCGCGCTGTAATAGTAGGCGGTCTCCGGTACATCGGAAAACGGTTCTGCTGCGCGGTCCCGCCTGCGGGCGCCTCGCCTTCCGCGCCGCGGTAGGCCCGCCAGAGGAAGGTCACGATCTGCGCGCGTGTGCAGGGTGCGTCGGGAGAAAAGGTCGTAGGCGTGGTGCCGCTCGTGATGCCGGTCGCGGTCGCCCAGTCGATCGGCGCATGCGCCCAGCTGCCGTAGGGCGGCAGATCGGCAAACGCCGCGCCGGGACAGGGCTCCTCCGGCCCGTGCAGCCAGGCAGGCACCGCGCTTTGCAGTGCGTTGAGGACAGCGCTTTTGATGCCCTCGCTCGATGCGGTCGCGCCGGAAACAGCGTCCACCGCGGCGATGCTTTCCAGATCGCCCAGGCCCAGCAGGCTTTGGACGATTGCCATGGCCTGGCCGAGCTTGCCGGGCGTCTCCTGCGGCGCATCCACCTCGACCGAGGCGATGCAGCCGCCCTGGACCGCAACGCTGACTGAGATCCAGCCGTTTCGGCCTCGGCCCATGCCGTAGTACACGCCGTCAAGGAAGGAGCCCGCTGCAAAGACGCTGATGCAGAGCAGCCAGAGGGCCAGAAGGAGCGCGCAGGCCCGCTTCACGGCTTATTCCTCCGGCAGAACGATGGCGATATGCACGTCGTCAAGCTGCTTCTGCTCGACGGTCGTGGGGGCGTCCATCATGACGTCCTGCGCCTTCTGGTTCATCGGGAAGGTGATGACCTCGCGGATGGACTCCTCGCCGGTCAGCAGCATGATCATGCGGTCCACGCCGGGCGCCGCGCCGGCATGCGGGGGCGCGCCGTAGGTGAAGGCGTTGTACATGGCCGGGAACTTGGCCTTGACGTCAGCCTCGCCCAGACGGACGAGCTCGAAGGCCTTGACCATGATCTCGGGGTCGTGGTTCCGGACCGCGCCGGAGGCGGATTCGTAGCCGTTGATGACCAGGTCATACTGGAAGGCCGTGATGGTCAGCGGGTCGACCTCGCCCTTTGCGGCCTTCTCCAGGATCTCCAGGCCGCCGTTGGGCATGGAGAACGGGTTGTGGCAGAATTCGAGCTCGCCGCTCTCCTCGCCGATCTCGTACATCGGGAAGTCGACGATCCAGCAGAGCTGATACTGCTCCTTGTCCATGTGGCTGGGGCAAAGATTGCCCAGCTTGACGCGCAGCACGCCCGCGGTCTTCTGCGCGGCGGACTTCTTGCCGGCCGTCAGGCCGACGAAGCAGTTCTTCGGCAGATTCAGCGCAGCGACCACCTGCTCCTTGACCGGCTGGATGAACTTGGCGATGCCGCCGACGATCTCGCCGTTTTCGTCCACGCGGAACCAGTAGGGCTTCTGCCCGGCCTGGACCTCGACGTCGGCGCAGAGCTTGTCGATCTGCTTGCGGGTGGCGGCAAAGTCGCTGACCACGACCGCCTTGACCACGTTGCCCTCGAAGGGGCCGAAGCCGATGCCGGAGAGCAGCTCGGTTGCGTCGGTGATCTCCAGATCGATGCGCAGGTCCGGCTTGTCGGTGCCGTACTTCTCCATGGCGTCGTTGAACTTGATGCGGCGGAACGGGGCCGGGGTGACCCGGTCATAGATGCCGAACTGGCGGAAAACCGGCTCGATGACGGCCTCGAGCACGCCCAGCACGTCGTCCTGGTCGGCAAAGGCCATCTCCATGTCGAGCTGATAGAACTCGCCGGGGGTGCGGTCGCCGCGCGCGTCCTCGTCGCGGAAGCAGGGGGCGATCTGGAAGTAGCGGTCGAAGCCCGCGGTCATGAGCAGCTGCTTGAACTGCTGCGGGGCCTGGGGCAGCGCGTAGAACTTGCCGGGGTGCTTTCTGGCGGGCACCAGGTAGTCTCTTGCGCCCTCGGGCGAGGACGCGGTCAGAATCGGGGTGGTCATTTCCAGGAAGCCCAGCTCGGTCATGCGGCGGCGCAGCTCGGCCACCACCTGGCAGCGCAGGATGATGTTCTTCTTGACGTTGGGGTTGCGCAGGTCGAGATAGCGGTACTTCAGGCGGGTGTCCTCGGCGGCCTCGCGGCTGCGGTTGATCTCAAACGGCAGCTCGTTGTGCAGGCAGCGGCCCAGCACCTCGATCTTCGAGGGGACGATCTCGATTTCGCCCGTGGGAAGCTTGCTGTTTTTGGAGTCGCGCTCGCGCACGACGCCCTCGACCGCGATGGTGCTCTCCTTGTTCAGGGGCTTGATCGCGTTCATCATCTCCTCGGTCTCGATCACGACCTGGGTCGTGCCGTAGAAGTCGCGAACGATGACGAAGGCGAAGTTGCTGCCGACCACGCGGACGTTTTCCATCCAGCCGACGATGCGGACCTGCTTGCCGGCGTCCGAAAGCCGCAGCTCACCGCAGTTGTGGGTTCTGTTTTGTGTCATTTTCATTTCCTCAATTCTTTTTGTATCTGTAGGGGCGGCCATTGGCCGCCCGCGGGCGAGCAATGCTCGCCCCTACAGGTTATTTATTTAATCAGCTTGCCGTTGTTGCGGATGCGCAGGTCCTCGAGCACCAGATTGGCAGCCTCGACCTGGCTCACCAGCTGCTGCTCGCCGCTGGTCATGTTCTTCATCGTGATCTTGCCGGCGGCGATCTCATCCTCGCCCAGGAAGGCGACCCAGGGGATGCCCAGCTTGTCGGCGTAGGCCATCTTCTGCTTCATCTTCTTTTTCTCGGTGTAGATCTGGGTGCGGATCTCGCAGCCGCGCAGGAACATTGCGGTCTCGGCCGCGACGGTGAGATCGTCGGTCATCGGCACGATCAGCACCTCGCAGGGGGCGGTGATCAGATTGTCGTTGAGCATGCCCTGCTCCTGCAGGACGTAGAAGAGCCGGGTCACGCCGATGGAGATGCCCACGCCGGGCAGCTGCCGGTCGGTGTAGTATTCGGCCAGGTTGTCGTAGCGGCCGCCGGAGCAGATGGAGCCGATCTCGGGGTGGTCGAGCATCACGGTCTCATAGACTGTGCCGGTGTAGTAGTCCAGGCCGCGGGCGATCGTGAGATCCACGGCAAAGTGGGTCTCGGGCACGCCGAAGGCGGCAAGGTACTTGGTCACCGTGGCAAGCTCGTCCAGGCCCTGGTCAAAGCGCTCGTTCTTGCCGCGGTAGCCCTCCAGGGCGGCCAGGACCTCGGCATTCGAGCCGGAGATGGCGATAAATTTCAGGATCTCGTCGGCACTCTCGCCGGAGATGCCCACGTCCTCGGTCAGGATCGTTTTGACCTTCTCGGGGCCGATCTTCTCGAGCTTGTCCACGGTGCGCATGATATCGCCGGCCTGCTCCTGCAGACCCAGCAGCTCATAGAAGCCGTTGAGGATCTTGCGGTTGTTGACCCGGATCTGGAAGCGCTCGAGGCCCAGGCGGATGAAGGTGGTGTAGATGACCGAGGGGATCTCGGCCTCGTTGGCGATGTCGAGCTTGCCGTCGCCGATGATGTCGATGTCGGCCTGGTAGAACTCGCGGAAGCGGCCGCGCTGCGCCCGCTCGCCGCGGTAGACCTTGCCGATCTGGTAGCGGCGGAAGGGGAAGCTCAGCTCGCCCGCGTGCAGCGCCACGTATTTTGCCAGCGGCACCGTGAGATCAAAGCGCAGGGCCAGATCGGAGTCGCCCTTCTGGAAGCGGTAGATCTGCTTTTCGGTCTCGCCGCCGCCCTTGGCCAGCAGCACCTCGGCCGACTCCATCAGCGGGGTGTCGAGCGGCGTGAAGCCGTAGAGGCTGTAGGTCTGCCGCAGCGTCCCCATAAAGCGGCGCATCTGCTGCTGCTGCGCCGGCAGCAGCTCCATAAAACCGGACAGCGTCCGGGGTGTGATTTTTGCCATAGGAATCTCCCTCTCTGTGATACTTGCAATTCGCTTCAGCGTTTGATGAAGTATTGGTTTCCATCGATCACGACGAGGAAATAATCGTCCCCGTCATAGATTTGCGCCCGTTCGGTATTCGCGTTGCATTCGCCCTCATGTTCAGGTGTCTCATGTGGATCGATCATGGTCGCTTCGGTCAATTCGGCTTCGTCCAGTGCGATGCCGGTGGTTTCAAGCGGAATCTCCCAAAGCTGACCTTCATGATAAATGAGTCCGATGGTTGTCTGTGCTTCGGTTGAGGCTCTTTGCGCGCAGCCGCTCAGCAGAAGGAGCATCGCAGCCAGGATCAATAACAGCTTTTTCATGTCAGGTCTCCTTTCCGTGTTCTTGCGGGCAAATTGCCCGCGCTACAGTTTTTTCTGCGTCCTTCGTAGCGCGGGCTATCAGCCCGCCTCTCGCTGGAGATTTAAAAACGACTATCCCGTAAAAACTGGATCATTCTCGATAATACTTGTCAAGTGCCCATTTTACCGGGTTGTTGTCGATATATGTCCAAATCTCGCGGTAATCCGCCTCTTGACGAATAATATGATCATGGAACCCCATCTGCCATATGCTTTTTCCAAGTCGAATCGTTACGGCACGTTTCAGCTGTTGGACAATTCTGGAAATACGCACTGCATGCTCAGAGGGCTCTAGCACAAGAATCAGATGCACGTGATTTGGCATTACAACATATTTATCCACGCGTACAGCCTGATAATGCTGTGGAATAGCGCAGATTGCATCGGAAACAAGCTGTCCTGCCGGACTAAGGTGCATGACAGTGGGTACATTCTGTTCATGACATGCATGGATTTGCCCAAAATACATTTTGTGTTCTTCCGTGCAGATCGTGATGAAGTAATATCCCGGTGCAGAATAGTCATATTCCGGTAAGCGATTCTGTTTTCGAAATGTGTGTTTTGGGTGACGATCTGAATTGTTTTCCATTTTGTCCCCTTGTATGTGCGGGCAAATTGCCCGCGCTACAGTTTTTTCTGCGTCCTTCGTAGCGCGGGCTATCAGCCCGCCTCTTGCCGCGTTCTTGCCGTATTCTTGCGGGCAGATTGCCCGCGCTACACGTTCTATCCTGCGTCCATCGTAGCGCGGGCTATCAGCCCGCCCTTGCCGCGTTCTTGCCGTATTCTTGCGGGCAGATTGCCCGCGCTACAGCTACATGGACTGATCAGATTCCTCCAATTCCGGAAGGGTGGAAAAAAACTGGTAGTAGGGCATCATCCAGTCGAAGGCTGCGAGGACGCGGTCCTGCAGGGCCGGGCCGAAGCCGTCGGGGTGCAGGTTTTGGCTGTGCAGGCCGATGTTCTTGCGGTTGACCCAGTCGGTCAGAAGCGGGCCTGCCTCATATTTCTGCTTCTTGTAGCGGTCGCCCCAGAGGATGAACTCGCTCTGCCGGTTGAGCTTTCGCGCCAACTGCTCAGCAGGCGCCGGATCGACGGCGATCTGCCGGCGCAGACGCTCGAGCATCACGTTGCCCTCCGACCAGCAGCCCATGCCGTAGTCAAAGCCGTCGGGATCAAAGCCGAAGTAGAATGCCGGATGGTTGTTTTTGTCGGTGTAGACCGTGAACCACAGGTGGTCATTCATCGGGCCGCGGCCGTAGAGTCGCCGGGCGTCGCGGTAGATGCGCGAAATGTGGAGCTTCCAGTCGTACTTCGGGTATTTGTCCCGCATGTGTTCAAAGGCCGCGTTGGCCAGCGCCTTGGTGGGCTCGAGCATCAGCGTTTCGTATTCCGGCTTGTGCGCCAGGAACCATTCCTTGTTGTTGTTCAGCCGCAGCTTCCACAGGAATTCCACGGTCTGCTCGGTGTAGTATGTCAAATTGGCAATCTCCCAGAAACGCCCGCCCCGGTCTTGGGACGGGCGCGTTTGTTAATAGATGCTTCTCTTCGGGTGCACCAGCTCGCGCCAATCCAGGTCGCCGCGCTGCAGGCCCAGGATCAGCAGCTCCGCCGTGGCCAGGTTCGTGGCCACCGGGACATTGTGCGCGTCGCACAGGTTCATCGTGCGGATGGTGGTCTGCGTGTCCCAGGGATCCTTGGAGTTCGGATCGGTGAACATCAGCACCATGTCGATCTCGTTGTAGGCGATGCGGGCGTCGATCTGCTGGTGGCCGCCCTGGTTGTGGGCCAGAAACAGCGTGATCGGCAGGCCCGTGGCCTCGGCCACAAGCCGGCCCGTGGTCGCGGTGGCGGAGAGCTCATGTTTGGCCAGAATGCTTTTGTATGCTGTGCAAAACTGCACCATCAGCTCTTTTTTCTTGTCGTGCGCCATGATTGTGATATGCATAAGCTCCTCCTATCGTATTTTCATCAGGCGGACCTTCTGCCCGTCGATGCGGCGGGCGATGTGCAGGGCGGCGATGGCCGCGCCCTGGTCCGTGAACAGAACAAGCGGCGTGTTTCTGGCGGCAGCCAACATCACGTTGGGGTCCTCCGGCACGATACCGATGAGCGGCAGGCCCACCTCGTCCATCACGTCGTCCACAGTGAGCTTCATCACCCGGAACAGCTTGGGCGTGATGCGGTTGACCACCAGGCGGATTTCGCTCTTGCCCATGAGCGTCAGCCGGTCGGTCGCGCCGCCGGCGTCGCGCATGGAGGCGGGATCGGACCCCGTGACGACCAGGATGCGGTCAGCGTAGGTGACGGCCAGCTCGAAGCCCTTGCCGAGGCCCGCCGGCGCGTCGATGATGCAGTAGTCAAACTGCTCCCGCACCCGGTCGAGCATTTTGCCGAACGCAGAGAGCGAAATCTCCTCGGGCCGCTCGGTGATGGGCGCAGTGAGCAGGAAGAGGTTCGGAATGTCCTCGCTCGCCGTAGCGTCGTCCAGGGTATAGCGGCCGCTGAGCACGTCGGTAAAGGCGATGACCGCCAGATCCGCCATGCCCAGAGAGATGTCCAGATTGCGCAGTCCGATATCCGCGTCGATGCAGAGCACGCGCTTGCCCTCGGCCGCCAGGCACGAAGCAACTGCGGCGCTGATCGTGGTTTTGCCGGTGCCGCCCTTGCCGGATGTCACCGCAACAACCTGACCCATGTCCATCTCCCCTTTCGCCACGTCTCCAATATGGATAATTATAGCCGATTTGCACAAATATTTCAACAGTTTTTTCGGCTGTTATGCTAAAAAATTGTGAATACTTCCGAATCTGCCGCATATATATCTTCTGAAAAGCAGCCGCCGGTCCCACGGACGGCTTATGGAGGGGATCATATGACAGGGACGAAGCCGCAGCTGCCGGAGCTGCCCCACCGGCTGCTGCTCGACGAGCGGCAGCATCTGGAGCTCACCGGGATCCGCGAGGTGCTGCGATTTGACGAAGCCCGCGTGGCCCTGCGCAGCACCCGGGGCGTGGTGTTGATTTCAGGCAGCGGCCTGAAGCTGCGCACGCTCACGCCCGAGGACGGGCGCGTGGTGGTCGACGGCAGCATCGACGCCGTGGGCTACACTGAGGATCGCCGGCGTAGCAGCCTGCGCAAAAAGCTCTTCGGCTGATGGAGCTGCCGGTTTCGTTCCAGGCCCGGCAGCTGCTCTGGAGCCTGCTGCTGGGCGCGGCGCTGGGGCTGCAGTTTGACGCGCTGCATCTGCCCGACCGTCTGTCAAAACAGGCGCATCCGCTGCTGACGCAGCTTGCAGACCTGCTGTTTGTGCTCTCTCTGCTGCCGGCGCTGCTGCTGCTTGCCCTCTACGTCGGCGAGGGCCGCCTGCGCCTGTTCATGCTGGTCTTTGCCGCCCTGGGCGCGGCGCTGTATGCGCTTACCCTCCGAAAAGTCCTCGTCCTTCCGGTTGTCATAATTCTGAAAAAATTTTTATTTTTTGTAAAAAAACAGTTGCTTTTCTCGAAAAATCGGTTATTATAGAAGGTAGAATTTATGATGTGGGAAAATCCCTCTAAAGGAGGCCGACGCGGTGCGCTTCAAACGAACTTCCCTGTGGCTCAAGCTGGCCATTCTGGCGGTCTGCATCTTCTGCGTGGCCTCTCTGATCTCCATCCAGACCGAGATCAACAAGCGCAGCCAGACGGTCGAGACGCTCAAGAGCGAGATCGTCATCAAGAACCAGAACGTGCTGCAGCTGCAGGAGGACATCGACATCCTCAACACCCCCGAGGGTGCGCGCAAGCTGGCGCGGGAGCGTCTGGGCTATGTGGAGGACGGCGAGATCGTCTTCTACGACAACGACAATTAAGAAAAACGCAGGTGCGCCTCGGCGCACCTGTTTTCATGATGGGAGAAGCCTATGACAAACGTACTGATCACCGGCGGCAGCCGCGGCATCGGCGCGGCTGCGGTCCGCGCCTTTTGCAGAGAAGGCTGCGACGTGACCTTTCTGTATCACAAAAACCACAGCGCCGCCCATGCCCTGTCCGAAGAGACCGGCAGCCGCGCCATCGGCTGCGACGTGGCAGACGGCGCCGCGGTGCGCAAGATCATCGAATCCATGCCGCCCATCGACGTGCTGATCAATAACGCGGGCGTGAGCCACGTGGGGCTGCTGCAGGAGATCAGCTCCTACGAGTGGGACCGGCTCTTTGCCGTGAACGTCAAGGGCATCTATCACACCGTGACCGCCGCCCTGCCCGGAATGCTCTCTCGCCAGTCCGGTGTGATCCTCAACGTATCCTCCATGTGGGGCCAGGTCGGCGCCAGCTGCGAGGCCGCGTACTCCGCCACCAAAGGCGCGGTGATCGCGCTGAGCAAGTCGCTTGCCAAGGAGCTTGCCCCCTCGGGCATCCGAGTCAACGTGGTCTGCCCGGGCCTCATCGACACCGACATGAACGCCCATCTGTCTGCCGAGGAGCGGCAGGTCCTGGTCGACGACACGCCGCTTGGCCGCGTGGGCCGGCCCGAGGACGTGGCCGAGGCCCTTTTGTATCTAGCAAAGTCCGACTTCATCACCGGCCAGGTGCTGGCCGTCAACGGCGGATATGTGATCTGAAAAAACCGCGCCTCCGGACTTCGGAGGCGCGGTTTTTCTGCTCAGATGTTCGCTCTGCCGCAGGTGGGGCAGACCGGAAGGGATGCGTCGTATTTCGAGCCGCAGCGGGGGCAGAAGGTCGCGCGCGGCTGCGGCGGCATGTAGCTCGAGCGATCCACGGGCCGGGCCTCGCGCTCCCGGGCGCGGGCGCGCTGCTCGCCGCGCAGCTTCCGGTTGATCTCGATCACGTTCAGCACCAGCAGCACGCCCATGATCATAAATTCATAGGCGATGCGCAGCGCGATCGGCCCGAGGATCATGATGCCCAGGGAGATCAACACCGGCGTCCAGATGCCGTACTCCACCGCGGAGGAAATGCCGAGGATCAGCCCGACAAAGCCGCCGAAGATGGCAGCGAACGTGGCAAAGGTATAGATGAACTTCAGGATCGGCTCAAGGTAGAGCTTCTTGAAGTGGAACAGATCGTGCAGAAACTGCAGAAAGCGGCTGCCGAGCTTGCCGTTTTTCGAGCGCGGCATCACATAAACAAACACAAGGATCGTGGCGATCAGGGCCAGCACACCGCCGATCAGATAGGCGGCCGGCGAGGTCATATATGGAAGCATTGCAATTCTCCCCTTTCTTTTTGTTATTATAGTTCGGATTTTCCCCAAGAGCAACCACAAATTCATATTTCTGACAATTTTTCGCTTTTTTTCGAAAAAGCCTTTTCTTTTTTGTGCATATCTGCTAAAATATAAGTAGTATGCGCATAGCGCACAAACGGAGGTAGCCCCATGGTCAAAGAAGTCAATCCGATGATCCACGTCAACGAGCTGGATTATCCGCAGACCGCCCATCACTGTGACGATCCTGAAAAGGCGAAGCTCGTCAAAAAGCTCGCCGTGATGATTACCGACAACATCCCCAGAAAGCTGCCCGGCGGCATGAAGGAAAACCACATGGATTTCTGGATCCTCGACCGGCTGCTGACCAAGGATGAGGTCAAGTTTATGCTCAGCTTCAAAAAGCGCCGTGTCGGCTACACGACGAAGGAGCTGGCAGAACGCAACCACATGACCGAGGCCGAGGCCCAGAAGGTCATCGACCATCTGATCTGGATCGGCATTCTCGAACAGAACCGCGACAATGCCGACCAGCACATCCAGTACTGGATCCCCAAGTGGGTCGTGGGCTCGGGCGAATACATGGTCGAGCACGCCACCCTGCCCGACGAGCATCCCGAGGTCGCAACCATGTTCAACCTCGCGCCGCAGGAGCCCCTGGAGCTGGCAGCAAAGCTCGTGCCGCCCGGCGGCGCCGGCATCGGCATGCACGTCATCCCGGTGGAAAAGGCGATCGACGTCAAATCCGAATCCGTGAGCGTCGAGCACCTGTCCCACTGGCTCAACAAAAACGACAAATTCTGCTCCATGGTCTGCGCCTGCCGCAAGGCCCAGCGCATCCGCGGCGAGGGCGTGGGCGACATCGAGGGCCATATGTGCATTGGCGTTGGCGACATTGCCGAGTTCCTGGTGGAAACCGGCAAGGACGCACGCTACATCACCCGGGAAGAGGCCATGGAGATCATCGAGCGCGCCGAGCGCAAGGGCTACGTCCACCAGATCACGAACCTCGACGGCCCGAACCGCATCGTCGGCATCTGCAACTGCTCCGCCGGCTCCTGCTACGGCCTGCGCACCTCGCAGCTGTTCAACACGCCCAATATGTCCCGCTCTGCCTACCGCGCGCACGTCGACCCGGAAAAGTGCGTTGCCTGCGGCAAGTGCGTGGAGGTCTGCCCCGCCGGCGCAGCCCGGCTCGGCCAGAAGCTCTGTAAGGCCGACGGCAGCAAGGTCAAATACCCGATGCACGATCTGCCCGACGACCATGTCTGGGGCCAGGACAAGTGGAACCGGGACTACCGCGACACCAACAAGCTCAACTGCTACGACACCGGCACCGCCCCCTGCAAGACCGCGTGCCCGGCGCACATCGCCGTGCAGGGCTACATCAGGATGGCCGCTGAGGGTCGCTACGCCGAGGCGGTCAGGCTGATCCGCCAGGACAACCCCTTCCCTGCCGTCTGCGGCGCGGTCTGCAACCGCCGCTGCGAGGACCGCTGCACCAGAGGCACGATCGACCAGCCCGTCGCCATCGACGAGATCAAGAAGTTCCTGGCCCAGTGGGAGCTCGAGCACCCCGAGGAATACAAGGAGCTGTCTGAAAATGGCGAGGGCAAGCAGTGGACCGACTTCCCGATCGCCATCGTGGGCGCCGGCCCCGCGGGCCTGTCCGCGGCCTGGTATCTGCGCAAGGAGGGCTACCCCGTCACCGTATTTGAGAAGGAAAAGAAGCCCGGCGGCATGCTGCTCAACGGCATTCCCAGCTTCCGTCTGGACAAGACCGTCGTCGAGCGTGAGATCCAGATCATCGAGTCCATGGGCGCCGAGATCCGCTGCGGCGTCGAGATCGGCAAGGACTACAGCCTGGACGATCTGCGCCGGCAGGGCTACAAGGCCATCTTCCTGGCCATCGGTATGCAGGGCGGCCGCCGTCTGGGCGTGCCCGGCGAGGACGCCGAGGGCGTGATGTCCGGCGTGGACTTCCTCAGAAGGACCAACCTTGACGGCCCGATGGACCTAAGCGGCGACGTGGTCGTGGTCGGCGGCGGCAACGTGGCTGCCGACGTGGCTGGCACCGCGCTGCGCTCCACCAAGGGCAAGGTCACGCTCCTGTGCCTTGAGCAGCGCGAGGAAATGCCCGCGGCCAAGGACGAGGTCGCCGAGCTGCTCGAAACCGGCGTGGAAATCCAGAACGGCTGGGGTCCCAAGGAGATCCTCACCGAGGATGACAAGGTCACCGGCGTGGTGTTCAAGCGCTGCAAGCGCGTGTTTGACGACGAGCACCACTTCAAGCCCGAGTACGACGAGGAGGACACCATCACGATCCCCTGCAGCCATGTGCTCACCGCCATCGGGCAGAGCGCCGAGTGGGGCAGCATCGTGGACGGCTCCAAGATCCGCCTGCGCCTGAACGGCACGGCCGTGGCCGATCCCGTGACCCTGCAGACTGACGAGCCCGACGTCTTTGTGGGCGGCGACGTGTTCCACGGCGCGCGCTTTGCCATCGACGCCATCGCCAGCGGCCGCGAGGCCATGGTCTCGATCAATCGCTTCGTGCACCCCGGCCAGTCTCTGACGATCGGCCGCGACCGCAGAGAGTTCATCGAGCTCGACCGCGACGACATTTCCCGGCCCGAGGGCTTCGACAATGCCGGCCGCCAGCGGCCCGGCTGCAAGCCCGGCGTGGCGCGCGAGACCTTCAACGATCTGCGCCTGCCGCTGACCGAGGCCCAGGTCAAGGCCGAAGCCAAGCGCTGCCTGGGCTGCGGTGTCAGCAAGGTCGACCTCAACCAGTGCGTAGGCTGCGGCCTTTGCACGACCCGCTGCCAGTTTGACGCGATCCACCTCTCCCGCGACCTGCCCGCTGCTAGCGACATGCACACCGCCGAGGAGATGATGAAGCTGGTCGGCCCCTACGCCCTCAAGCGCATGGGCAAGATCATCAAGCGCAAGATCACCGGCAAGTCCGACTACCCCACCGAGCAGGAATAAAACAAAAAATGCCCCGTTCGGCCGCAGGGCCGAACGGGGTTATTTCATGTGCATTATGCTTCGTTCAAGGCATCCTTGAGGCGGGCCTCGACGTCCTTCGGGGTGACGCCGAGCACGCCGGCCAGCTCGTCAAAGAGCAGGCGCTGGGCCTCGCGGAGGTAGTTTTCGTCGGAGACGTGGAGCATCTTCCCCTCGGCCAGGCGGCGATTACGCTGGGCCAGAAGCGACTTGATGATGCTGACCAGATCCTCGCAACTGCCGCTGCGCAGCATCTCGTCAAACTGCAGCTTCCGCTGGTTGATATCGTCGTTCCAGACCGGCTCGATCTGCCCGATGCGCGCAATGAGCGCCTCGGCCTGCTCGCAGGACAGCATCGGGCGCATCTTTGCAACAAGCTGTTCGTTTTTGAGCGGCACGTAGATGACCGACGTGTTTTGATGCAGCGGCTTGAGAACATAGTACTGTTCCCGCGTTCGGCCAAAGCGCATCGTGCTGATTTCCTGAATGCGGCAAACACCACTCCCGGCGTAATGGATCGTGTCGTTCACGCTGAACATAAGCGCCCTCCCTTCCCGTCTCTCTTGTGTATTATAGCATATTTTTTCCGAAAATGAAATAGAAAAAATGAGAAAATCTTGAAAAAAAGCTTGTCTTTACGGCGCTTATCCTGTAAACTATATCGGAAAGATGGAGGGATTACTATGGATTGGATTGAACTTAGAATTGACACCGCTTCGGCCGGCATCGAGCTGCTGGAAACCGCGCTCACGCTCAACGGCTTTGACAGCTTCATCTCCGACGACGCCGAAGAATTTCAGACCTTTTTGGAGACCAACCGCGACTACTGGGACATTGTGGACGAATCGCTTTCCCAGCAGATGGCGGGGCTCTCCCGGGTCCGGCTCTATCTCGAGGACGGCCCTGCCGCCCCGGAGGAGATCGCGCGCCTGCAGGCGCTCATGGACGAGCTGCACGCGGCCTACCCGGACGCGGAGCTGGGCAGCCTGGCCATTACCCGGGAAAACGTGCGCCAGGAGGACTGGGAAAACAACTGGAAGCAGTACTATGTGCCCATCCCCATCGGCGAAAAGCTGCTGGTCGTACCCAAGTGGATGGAGCCGGAGGACGATGGCCGCATTCCGGTGCGGCTCGACCCCGGCATGATCTTCGGCACCGGCGCCCACGCCTCGACGCAGATGTGCATGCGCCGGCTCGAAACGCTGATCCGCGGCGGCGAGCAGGTGCTCGACCTCGGCTCCGGCAGCGGCATCCTCTCGATCACGGCGCTACTTCTGGGCGCCGCGCACGCCACCGGCGTGGACGTCGACCCCAAGGCCGAGGACATTGCCCGGGAAAACGCCGCCATCAACGGCATCTATGAAGACCGCTTCACCGCCGTCACCGGCAACGTTGTGACCGGGCAGGACAAGCTCTCCGCGCTCTTCTCCAAGCGCTACGACGTGGTCTGCCTGAACATCTTCGCTGACGTCATCGTCGCCATGGCCCCGGTGCTGCCGCAGTTCATGGACGAGCGCTCGGTGCTCATCTGCTCGGGCGTGCTCAACACGCGGCTGCCCGAGGTGCAGGCGGCCATGGACAGCGCCCGGCTGGAGATTCTGGAGCTGAGCGAGGAAAACGACTGGTGCTGCTTCACCGCCAGGCGCATGGCGGACTGAGCGGCGCCTTCAGCCTGTCATTCTGAGGCGCTCACGGCGAAGAATGACATTTCCAAGTCTGATGCAAAAGGAGGCTTTGATTTGCATTCGCTTCCCTATCGAACCAAGCTGCGCATCCGGGCGGCTTTGAAATACGGCGCAATCACACTGGCCGTGCTGGCGGCGCTGCTGCTGCTTCTGGTCATCTACCTGGGCCGCTATGTGGTCTACGACGAGAACGGCGCGCACATCGACCTGCACCGCTCCACCGCTTCTCCGGTGGCTGCCGAGCAGCTGGCCGAGCCCGAGACCGCCGCGCCGATGCCGGTGGAGATCGTCTACGCCGATCCCGGCACGAACGACGAGGACACTGAGGCCATGATCGGCGTCTACATCGACATCAACATGCTCCAGGACCCGGACGCGGTGCTCTCCGCGCTCGAGGCGCTCGACGGGCCCTGCCCCGTGATGATCGACCTCAAGAGCCGCAGCGGCGCGTTCTATTACTCCACCGGCATCGAGGGCGCGATCCGGCCGGACTATGTGGACGTCAAGAAGGTCGACGCGATCCTGTCCTATCTGCGCGCCAACGGCTTTTCGATGATCGCCCGCGTGGAGACCTTCTGCGACACGAATTTTGCCCTGAACAACATCCCCTGCGGCATCCCGATGGCGGGCGGCGCGCTTTGGATGGACGGCAACGGCTTTTACTGGATCGACCCGGAAAACAGCCTCGTGCGTGACTATCTCAAGCAGATCGTGAGCGAGCTTGCCAGCAAGGGCTTCCGGGAGATCGTGTTTGACGACTTTTTCTACCCGGAAAGCACCCAGATCGTCTACACCTCTGAAAAAAACAAA
Source organism: Oscillospiraceae bacterium (assembly GCA_902795195.1). GTDB lineage: Bacteria > Bacillota > Clostridia > Oscillospirales > Oscillospiraceae > JAFRPC01. Next base: position 146,690 of record CADBKF010000001.1, on the reverse strand, counting down.
AACGAGCTGATGGAGGAAACCGCAAACCTGCTGATCACCTATTTCGGCAACAGCAACATCACGATCTCCTTCGGCAGCCCCTCGACGGATTTTGTGCTTGAGCAGACGAGCTCGCGCGTCTACATCGGCGATGTGGACGGCTCCAACGTCAGCGCGGCGGTCTCCGGCTACAACCGGCTTGCAGACGCGGCCAAGCAGCTGGTCTTCCTCACCGCCTCGCGCGACACGCGCTTTGACGGCTACAACCTGCTCCGCCCGTTGATGTAGGCACGCAAAAAAAGTGGGACCGAAAATTCGGTCCCACTTTTTTATGCAAGAAATTACACGGCAGCGTTCTCTTCGGCGATCTTGGCCTTGACTTCCGCGTCGGTCAGGAAGGCGGAGGGAGCGGGCTTCACGCCGCGGCCCCACTCGATCCAGTTGACCACGAAGAAGGTCAGCGCGCTGACCAGGCAGCCGAAGACCACGGGGAGCATCAGCAGCACGGTGGCGCCGTTGCCGATGATCTGCCAGACGATGAAGGCCACGGTACCGGTGATGATGGAGATCAGGCCGGAGTTCTTGGTCGCCTTGGGCACCACGAGGCCCAGGCCATAGGCCGCAAACGGGCCGGCGCAGCGGATGCCGAAGGCGAAGGTGTTCATCGTGACGATGGAGACGCCGGCCAGCGAGATCACCATGGCGATCAGCGCCGCGATGACGTTGCAGGCACGGGTCCAGAAGATCGTCTGCTTTTCGGTGAGCTGCTTCTTGCCGCCCAGGCCGGTGTAGAGGTCGTTGATGATCATCGTGGACATACACAGCAGATTGGAGTCAGCGGAGGACATCGTTGCGCAGATGATGGCGGCGGAGATAAGGCCGGTGATGATGCCGGGGGCATAGGCGCCGGTGACCACCATCATGGCGTTGGAGCCGTTCTCGGCCAGGGAGGGCAGGCTGTCCTTCAGGGCGAAGGCGGCAAGGCCGAGCAGGGTCGGGAAGATGGACATGGCAGCCATGAGGACTGCGGACACGAAGGACGCGTTGCGCGCGGTCTTCTCGTCCTTAGCGGTCTCGAAGCGGGAGACCATCTCAGGGCCGGCCAGGAAGGTGCAGAAGTAGTTGAAGATGTAGCCGATGATCGTTGCCCAGCCGATGGCCGTGAAGCTCAGCTTTTCACCGGGCAGCTTTGCGGAGATGGCCTGCCAGCCGCCGGCGCTCTTGAGCACGATCGGGGTGGCGATGGCCAGACCCACCAGGATGATGATGAACTGGACCAGGTCGGAGATCTGGTCGGCGATCATGCCGCCCATGGTGGTGTAGAGGATGATGACGATACCGGCGAAGATCAGGCAGACATTCAGCGGAATGCTGGGGATCAGGGCGTTGATGACGCCGCCGGAGGCCGCGATCTGCGAGGAGGTCAGGCAGAACAGGGACAGCACGCTCAGGATCGCGGTGAAGTTGCTGGAGAGCTTACCGAAACGGCGGCCAACAACCTCAGGGATCGTGACAGCCATGGTCTTGCGGATCTTGGGTGCAAAGTAAGCCAGCGGGATCATGGCGATAGAGGCTGCCAGAACATACCAGCAGGCGCTCATGCCCCAGGAGCCGAAGGCTTTCTGTGCAAGGCCGGTGGTGCAGCCGCCGCCGATGTTGTTGGCAGACAGCGAGAAGGCGACCATCATCAGGCCCATGCGGCGGCCGGCGACCATGTAGTCCTTGGAGTTCTTGATCTTGAGCTTACCGACAATGGCGCCCACGACCAGCATACCGACCAGATACGCGATGACAATAATCAGGGGGATGATTTGAATTTCCATCTGTTTTCTCTCCTTTTTTATTTTTCGGGAAGCCCCGTTGCTGTTAGTATAGCACCAACATCCCCAAATTGCAACTATTTTATGAACAAAATTTGTCTAAAATGTAAACAAATGAGTTATATTTCCATCTTTAAGGTTTTCTTAAGGTTCCGGCCGTATCATGTGCCGTGTATCCAGGAGAAATGGGAGGAAGCACCATGAAGCAGATTATGAAACGAGCAATGTGTCTTCTGCTGATCGCGGCCCTGCTCTGCGCCGCTGCCGGCTGCAGCAGACAGGCCGCGGAAGCGGACCCTGAAGCAGCGGAAACCGCAGATCAATCCGCCGAAACCGCAGAACAGGCAACTGATGCGCCGGCCGCACAGACGGATGCTGCCGATGCCGGCAGCAGCACGGAGGCAGCGTCAGCTGCCTCCGAGGAGGTTGCGGCGGATTATGCCGAGACGCTCTTTGATGCGAGCTATGTGCACACGATCGACGTTGCGATCTCGGACGAGGATTGGGCCGATCTGCGGCAAAACCCGCTGGAGAAGACCAAATATGAGGTCAGCGTGACGATCGACGGCGAAACGCTCGAGCAGGTCAGCTTTGCCACCAAGGGCAACACCAGCCTCACTGCCGTGGCCTCCGACCCGGACAGCGACCGCTACAGCTTCAAGCTGAACTTCGGAAAATTCAACAAGGGGCAGACCTATCACGGCCTGGGCAAGCTGAACCTCAACAATCTCTATGCCGACGCCACCTGCCTCAAGGACTTCCTCAGCGAGGAGATCTTCCGCCAGGCCGGTGTGGAGGCGCCGCTCGTCAGCTATGTCTGGCTCACGATCAACGGTGAGGCGCACGGGCTCTATATCGCCATTGAGGATGTGAGCGAGTCCTATCTTGCGCGCACACAGGACGGCGCAGGCGTGCTCTACAAGCCCGAGACCGAGCAGCTTGACAACGTGAACGGCGGCCCGGGCAATATGGGCGAAGGCCCGGAGGGCATGACGCAACCCGGCATGGGCGGCTTCCCAGGCGGCGAGCGCCCGCAGGAAGGTCAAAACGCCGCGGGCGCGGAGGTGATGCAGCCGCCCGAGGGCATGGAGGGTATGACGCCCCCCGAGGGTATGGAAGGCATGACGCCCCCCGAGGGCATGGAAGGCATGACGCCGCCCGAGGGCATGGAGGGCATGACGCCCCCGGAAGGCATGGAGGGCATGACGCCGCCCGAGGGCATGGAAACGCCTCCACAGGGCGGCACGCAGCCCAGAAACGGGATGCAGCAGCCCGGCAGAGGCGGTCCGGACGGGGATTTCGGCGGCATGGACCATGGCGGCATGGGCTTCGGTGAGGCTGCAAACGGCGCGGATCTGCGCTACACGGACGATGAGCTTTCGAGCTATTCCGACATCTTCGACAACGCCGAGACCGACGCGGACGAGGCCGACATGCAGCGCGTGATCACGGCGCTCAAGGCGCTGGGTGCAGGCGACGCGGAAAGCAGCCTCGACACCGACGAGGTGATCCGCTATTTTGCAGCGCACAACTTTGTGCTCAACTACGACAGCTACACCGGAAACATGCTGCACAACTACTATCTCTATGAGCAGGACGGCAAGCTTGCCATGCTGCCCTGGGACTACAACCTGGCCTTCGGCGCGTTCTCCCGCGGCGGCGAGGACGCAACGCAGCTGGTCAACACCGGCATCGACACGCCCCTGTCCGGCACGAGCGAGGACGCCCGGCCGATGTGGGCGTGGATCGCGGAAAATGAAACATACACCGCGCAATATCACGCGGTGTATGACGAGCTGCTATCCAATTATTTCGAGTCCGGCGCGTTTGAAGCCGAGCTGGATCGACTGTATGAGATGCTTCTTCCCTATGTGGAGCAGGACCCCACGGCGTTCTATACCGCCGAGGAATTCACCGCAGCCGTCGAGAGCCTGCGGCAGTTCTGCCTGCTGCGGGCCGAGAGCATCCGCGCGCAGCTCAGCGGCAGCCTGGACACCCACACGAGCGCGCAGGACGAGGCTGCCCGCATCGACGCATCCAGCCTCTCCATCCCTGCGATGGGTACCCAGAACAACGGCCCGGCGCATGAAGGCGAAGGCCGTCGCGGCGGTCGTTAACTAATAGGACCAGATCAGCTCCTGCACGGTCCGGACAAAGGCTTCATTGTCCAGCCCCAGGACCACGAAGGCATTTTTGAACGGGAACTTTTTGTCAGACCACAGGTCCGTCACGGTCTTTCCCATCGTGACCGTGCCGCGGGTCTCGACCGCGACGCCGGCCATCTGACCCCAAAAAAGCTCCGGCCTTGCCGCGTAGAGCACCGCCACCGCGTCGTGCAGCTTCACGCCCTCGCCGCCCTCCTGGGCGCGCAGGGGCGTGAGCAGCGCGTCATGAAACAGCCGCGCCGCGGGCGTGCCTTTGGAGCCGATACGGATGAGGTCCTCCTCGGTGAAGATCGCCTGCATCGTCACATCCAGCCCGCACATCACCAGCGGGATGCCGCTGCGAAACACCGCGTCGGCGGCGTGAGGATCGGCAAAGATGTTGTACTCCGCCGCCGGCGTCCGGTTGCCGCCGGTGGCTGAGCCGCCCATGAGGACGATGCGCCGGATAAAGCGCGGCAGATCGGGGTATTTCATCAGGGCGGTGCCGATGTTCGTCAGCGGCCCCGTCGCGATGATCTCGAGCGCGCCGCCCAGTTCCTTTGCTTTTTCATACAGCGCATCCCAGGCCTTTTTCGTGGTCTCTGGGACGTTTTCCGGCAGGGGCAGCTCCACGCCGCCCAGACCGTTTTCGCCGTGGTAGCGGTACCCCGTATGCTGGGGCTGCAGCCACGGCTTTTCCGCGCCCTGGTAGACCGGGAAGTCGGTGCCCATGAGCCGGTTCAGCCGCAGAGCGTTGCGGTAGGTCTTTTCCAGCTCCACATTGCCCGCCACGGCGGAAATGGCGACGATTTCAAGCTCCGGCAGCGCGTTGGCGCACAAGATTGCCTGCGCGTCGTCGGTGCCGGTGTCACAGTCAAGCCATACGATATGTCGTTCCATCTCAGTTTTCATAGGATTCCACCGCCTCCACGATCAGATCCACAAAGCCCTGCCGGTCGACGTCCATGAGGCAGGTCGCGTTCGGCACCACGGCCTGGTCGGTCTTTCCGGGCTGTGCGCCGACCGTGGCGCCGCGGCAGAACTCGCCCTGCGTCTCGATCTGCACAAAGTAGTCCTGCATGTCAAACAGCTCCGGCCGCAGCAGCGCCGCCACGGCGCAGGGATCGTGCAGCGGCGCGCCCCGGTAGCCGATCTTCCGGTGAAATTCGTAGAAAAAGTCCAGCCAGTCCGCCACCACCTGCGAAATCCGGGTGCCGATGGCCCGGATGCGGGCGATGTCCGCCTCGAGGATCAGCGCCTTGAGCGTGACGTCGAGGCCCGCCATCGTGATGGGCACGCCGCTGCGGAAGACGATGTCCGCCGCCTCGGGGTCCACGAGGATGTTGAACTCGGCTGCCGGCGACCAGTTGCCGTGCTTGATGCCGCCGCCCATCATGGAGATCCTCTTGATCTTCGGCTTGAGCTCGGGGTGGGCGAGCAGCAGGCAGCCGGTGTTGGTCATGGGCCCGGTGGAGATGATCGTCACGGGCTCGTCCGACTCCTCCAGCGTCTTTGCCATCAGCTCGACCGCAGAGAGCGTAGAGAGCGGCACCGCAGGCTCGGGCAGCTTCGGTCCGTCGAGGCCGGACTGGCCGTGGATGTTGGCCGCAGTGATGGGGTCCTGCAGCATGGGGCCCGGTCGGCCCATGCCGATGGGCGCGTCGATGCCCAGCAGCGTGCAGATGCGCCGGGTGTTGTAGGTGGTCTTTTCGATGGTCTGGTTGCCGCAGCAGGTGGTGATGGCCCGGATCTCAATTTCCGGGGCCGCCTGGGAGAGCAGCAGCGCCATCGCGTCGTCATGCCCCGGATCGCAGTCGTGGATCACGGGGATCGGTGTTCGGTTCATGGGCGGCTCCTTTCTGCCAATGCGGTCAAAGCGCCTTCAATACCTCTTCCAGCGCCGGCACGGACGCCGCTGCGCCGGGCTTCTGCACGGCAAGCGCCGCTGCCGCCGTGGCAAAGGTCATGGCGTAGGCCGCGTCGCTGCCGTCGGCCACCGCCGCGAGGAAGTAGCCTGTGAAGGTGTCCCCTGCCCCGGTGGTATCCACCGCCGCCACGCGCCGCGCCGGCACGTAGAGATCGAGCTTGCCCTGCCGGTAGATGACGCCGTCGGCGCCCAGGGTCAGCACGATGGCGAGCTCCGGGTGGCGCTCTGCCAGCGTTTCGGCGATTTGCCCCGCCTCGGTCTGTCCGGTGAGGGCCGCGCCCTCCGCCTCGTTGACGATCAGCCAGCTGAGCTTGTCCAGAGGATAGCTTTTCACCTCGTCGGTCATGGGCGCGGCGTTGAGCGCCACGCGCATGCCCTTCTCCGCCGCCCGCTCGATCAGATACGGGATCTGGTTGGTCTCGTTCTGCAGCAGCAGAATGTCGCCGGCGGAAAAATGCGCCAGGACCCGGTCGATGTACGGCTCGGTCAGCTCCAGATTGGTGCCGGGATAGAGCAGGATGCAGTTCTGCCCCGCGTCGTCGAGCTGGATGATCGCGTGGCCGTTCTGCGACCGGGATTCACCGATGTAGCCGCAGTCCACGCCGCAGTCGGAGAGCACCGTGCGCAAAAACGCGCCGCCCTGGCCGATCAGGCCCGCGTGATAGACCTGCGCACCGGCCATGGAGAGCGCCACGGACTGATTCAGGCCCTTGCCGCCCGCGCCCTTGCGCAGCTCCCTGCAGGCCTTGGTCTGCCCGGGCTGCACAAAGCGGTCCACGCAGTAGGTGTAGTCAATGTTGAGAGAACCGAAATTCAAAACCTTCATTGTCTTGCCTCCTTTGTCTTGATGCACGTATATTTTAATTCTTTTTATTCATCAATCCGAGCGCGGACAGCTCCGCATCCACGCGGGCGGCCCAGATATTTTCCCGGGCGGTCTGCCGCAGCAGCGCAAGCGTCTTCGGGTTTTCCCGATCGGCCAGCGCCTTCTCGATCCGCTCGACCAGCTCCGCGGCGCTGTGATAGATGCGCACCGGCGGATAGCGGCGGCATTCCGGCAGATCGGCGCTGACGACCGGCTTGCCGGCGGCCAGATACTCAAAGAGCTTCACCGGGGAGACCGCCTCGGTGATCTCATTGCGCGCAAAGGGGATCGTCATGACGTCCATGGCTGCCAGATACGACGGCAGCGCCGCATACGGCGCGGCGGGCAGCCAGGTCACGTTCGGCAGCTTCAAAATGCCGCTGTTCTCCAGCGCGGGGCCGATGGCGCTGCCCACCAGCACCCAGCGCCAGTCCGGGCGGGCCCGGGCCGCCTTCTTGACAGCCTCATAGTCGAACCAGTCGGCGAGCGCGCCGTAGTAGCCGATCACGCAGGAGAAGCCCGTTCGCAGCGCCTGCACCGCGCCGTCCGGTGCAGCCGGAGCGGAGAAAAAGTCGTAGTCCGCCGCGTTGGGCAGCAGCAGCGCATGCGCCGCGTACGGCGCAATTTGATCGTAGAGCCGCCCGGCGCTGGCAACCGCCAGATCCGCCCGGGCCAGCAGCGAGCGGTGCAGGCGTTCCCATTCGGAAAAGTCGTCCGCCCCGGAGACCAGCAGATGCAGATCGTCCACATACTCATAAACCAGCCGGTCGTGGCGGAAGCGTGCGAGCAGCCCGGCGCTGCGCAGGTCGAACACGCTGGCAATCACGGTCTTTGCGCCGCCCGTCACCCGGTCGAGCCGCCCGGCGAGCGCCGCGTTTGCCAGGATGACCCCGGGCCGGACCTCCTCCCAGCCGCAGACGCGGTCGAGCGTGCGCTGCCGGGTGAGGTAAATTGCCGTGCAGCCCTCCCGCCAGCCGAGCTCTGCGGCGATCTGCTGCGCCCGGGCAAAGAGAAAGCCCCATTCCACTGTAGGCAGAATGACCAGCACGGTCTGCCCCGCGAGCCGGGCGCGCAGCCGTTTGGCCCCGCCCGGCCAGCGGAGGAAGAAGCACAGCGCATACCACGCCCCGCGCAGGCTGCCGCGAAGCTGCGCCAGGATCAGCTCCAGCGTCCGCCGCAGCCCCTGCCGGCGCAGATAATACCAGGTTTTCCGCAGCATGAGCAGCGCTCCTTTCCTCAGATACGGCTATTATAAACTGCCTTCCGATCTTTGTCAACAATTCCGCAATCGCCGCGGCATTGCCGGTGTCTGCGTGGCTTTCGACAAAGTTTTTTCTTGACTTTACCCGCAAATTGTAGTATCATACTTTCGATGCGGGGTTGGTATATCGGTATTATGCGGCCTTCCCAAGGCTAAGAGGCGGGTTCGACTCCCGTACCCCGCTCCATCGTCGGAGCAAGCTCCGAAAAAACTCCAATCGGCCTGGCCGATTGGAGTTTTTTCATAAAACGACCCGCGCCGATCATTCGGCGGCGGGTCGTTTTTCGCGGATCCAGTGGTCCAGCCGGCGGGTGCGGAAGGCCTGCATCCGCGCCCCGAAGTCCGGGAAGCAGGCGGACACTCTCCCCTGCCCGGCGATCAAGGGGTCGATGCAGCGGCGCTTGGCGTCCACGCAGCGCCAGCCCGCGCCCTTGGGCGCCCGACTGGTTTCCAGATCATGCAGGCTGCGGAACTCGGCCCAGCGGCGCCGCCATTCGGGCGCTTTGCAGAGCGTTTCGATCAGATCGGATTCCGTGCCGGTTAAGTCCTGCTCGCGCAATGCGCCGGCGGCCATCGCGTCGCGCAGCAGCTCGGCGAGCATCTGCATCGCGTAGCGGTCCTCATCGCGGACATAGACCTCGGCGCAGTCCAGCGCGATCCGGGCAAAGCGCAGAGCGGACGCTGCATCCGAAAAGGCCAGCTCCGGCAGGCCGTCCTCATTTTCGGCGACGGTGAGCGCGCGGTAGAGCGCAGCCGCCTCCGCCGGCGTGCCCAGATGGAAGTTCAGCAGATTTCCCAATGTGTATTCCAGCCGGTCGGCGGAGAGCCGCGGCGAATCATTGTCGGCAATCGGATAGCGGTGGTAGTCGCACACATCCTCGGTGCAAAGGCCGTAACGGCGCAGCACCTGCTGGATTTCCCCGCTCTGCTCGATGCTCTGGCGCGTGCCGTCCTCGGTGGCCTCCTGGGTCAGATAGTCGCCGCGCAGGAAATCCACCACGTGGGCAAAGGTGGGCGTCGCAATATCATGCAGCAGGCCGGCGGCGGCCTGCGCCGGATCATGGGTAAAGTGCCAGACGATCAGCCCAACGCCCACGCTGTGCGTATAGCGTGTGTAGCGCAGCAGCCGGGAGAAGCAGTCGTATGCGGTGTACTCGCAGCCGCAGTTCATGCCCACGTCCCTCAGCCGCTGCATGGGCGGCGTGGCGGCAAGATCAAGGAGGATCGGCGGCAGATCGTCTTGATAGACCTGCCAAAGGCCCTCAAGCAGCTTTTCCCCGGTTCGCGCTTTGCTGTTCTGCTCCATCACAGCACCTCCTTTTCGGCCCATTCTACACGAAATGCCCCCGGATTTCAACCGCTTGGCGGGAAAAATCGAAAAAATGATTGCTTTGCCGGGCCGATTGTGCTATGATATGGAAAATGCGAAATTTTGGAGCGATTCAATGGAATATATCATTTTAGACATGGAATGGAATCAGGCCTGGCCCGGGTCCTACGCGGCGCAGCGGCCGCTGCCCATCCATCTGAGCGGTGAGATCATCCAGATCGGCGCGGTCCGCATGGACGAGGCGCAGCAGGTGCTGGATGAATTTCAGGTGCTGATCCGGCCGAAGTTCTTCCGCCGGCTCAACAGCCGGGTCTCCAAGCTCACCGGCATCAAGGAAAGCCGGCTGCGCGCCGAGGGGCTGAGCTTCGACGATGCCATCAACGAATTCTACAACTGGGTCGGCGACGATCCGATCTTCCTCACCTGGGGCTTTGACGACATCCCCCTGCTCGAGGCCAATATGCTGCTCAACGGCTATGACCCCTGCTGGATCAAGCACTGGTACAACGCGCAGATGTTCTTCAACGCGCAGACCGGCTCCGGCAGCAACCAGAAGGCGCTCTCCACGGCCATGGAGATGCTGGAGATCCCCGCCACACGCCCGGCCCACGACGCGCTGGGCGACGCCTATCACACCGCCCTCATCTGTGCCAAGCTTGACCTCAAGCGCGGCATGTCCGAGTACCACGGCGCGCTCAAAGAGCACGAGGACGGCTTCCACGGCGCCCAGATCCCGGGCTGCATCAGCCGGAACGTGTTCCACGGCTACGAGGACAAGGCCGTCGCCATGGGCGACATGGCCGGCAAGGAGAATCTCTGCCCCGAGTGCGGCAAGCTCATGTCCTGCGAGGCCTGGCATCCCCAGCCCGGCCGGCGCTATCTGGCCAAGGCCGCCTGCCCCGAGCACGGCGACTATGTGATCCGCATCCGCTTTGACCACGACCCCGACGGCAGCTACCGCGTCACGCGGCTGGTCTACGGCAAGGAGTCCGAGCTTGCGCAGAATTTTGAGGAGGAAATCGCCAAAAAGAAGAAGCACAAGCCGCGCTATCGCCGCAGAAGAAAGAAGAAAACCGAAATCTGAGACGAGGTGAGTCAGTTATGATGGTTTCCACGCGCGGGCGCTATGCCCTGCGGATGATGCAGGATCTGGCCGAGCACCAGGGCGACGGCTACGTGGCCCTCAAGGACATCGCCGAGCGCCAGGGCATCTCCAAAAAATATCTCGAGCAGATCATTCCGGCGCTCAACAAGGTCAATCTGCTGCAGACCGTGCGCGGCTATCAGGGCGGCTACCGGCTGGTCAAGTCGCCGGCGGAGTACACGATTGGCGAGATCCTCCGGGCCACCGAGGGCAGCATGGCCCCGGTCACCTGCCTGGAAAGCCCGGAAAACCCCTGTGAGCACCGGGCCGAATGCGCCACGCTGTTTATCTGGGAGGGCCTGGAGGAGGCTGTAAACAGCTACCTCGACGGCATCACCCTGCAGGATGTGCTCGACCGCAGTATGTAAAGAATACGCCCCGCGGAATGCTTCGTGCATGCCGCGGGGCGTTTTTGCAGGGCTTCTCAGCGCTTGACAAAGGACAGGCAGTCCACACACTCGGTCATGGTGGGGTTTGCCTCGTGGGTGCCGATGCTGACCTTGTCCAGGGCGCAGTAGTTGTTCTCGCCCGCGTGATGGGCACACTGGCGAACGGTGCACTCGATGCAGTGATTACCGGTACGGTTCATGATTTTCCCTCCTGTTGCTTGGTGATACAGGAAGTATGCCCATCTGTATCGGAATTATGCAAAAAAAGATTGCCGCCCGATCCGAAATCGGATCGGGCGGCGTTTTTCGGTTTGCTTATTCCTTGGGCTCCTCAGCGGGTGCTTCGCACTCGCAGGCGGGATCGGCTGCACACTCGCAGGCAGGCTCCTCCGGGACCTCCTCGGCCTTGACGGTCAGCTCGCGGATCTCGGCTTCGATCTCGGCGCGCTGCGCCTCAAGCTCCTTGCGCTCGGCCTCCAGGTCGGCCATTTCCTCTTCCAGGTCCTTCAGATCGTCGTCGACGTCCTTGAGCTCGTCGTTGAGGTCCTCCAGCTCCTCGGCAAGCGCCTTGTCGATCTCCTCATCCTCGATGATGACTTCCTTCTCGCGCTTGCTTCTGGCAGTTTCGATGTTGCCGCGCAGGCCGTCGATAGACTTGACCAGCTCGGTAATCTTGTCGCACAGGGGCAGATACTCCGCGTCGTCGGGCTCCTCGCCGGTGACATAGTCGCGGTAATAGAGCTTGCCCAGCTCGGCATAGGCCTTCTTGAGCTTCTCCTGTTCGGTGAACAGATCGATGTTGGACTTTGCAACGGCGCCCAGGGATCTGGCCTTGTTCGCTGCAGACTGCGCCACGTCGGTCAGGGCGCTGATGATGGATTCAAAGCTATCGTTCATTTGAAATAACTCCCTTCCATTTTTTGATTTCTATCTGCAGTATAACACCAATTTCTGGAAAAGGAAGCCCTTTTACCGAATGTTCACAAAAAGTTTATTCCTTCGCCGCATTTGCAACGGCGGCCTTCAAATCGGCCTCAGCGGCGCGTTTTTTGGCAAAGGTGCCGCTGCCGTCGGGCTTTTTGACAAAGTGCATGTAGAGCATGATCGCAATGGCGGCGACAAAGCTCACGCCGGCCACCAGCTGGCTCACGCGGATGCCGGTGTTGAACAGATACAGAGAGTCCGTGCGCAGGCCCTCGATCCAGGCCCTGCCCAGGCCGTACCAGGCAAGATACAGCAGAAAGACCTTGCCGTCGTACTTGCGCTTTTTCGACAAAAAGTGGATGAGCACAAAGCCGCACAGGTTCCAGAGCGACTCATACAGGAACGTGGGGTGCCAGTAGGTGGTCAGGCCCGTGGCCCGGCTGGTCAGGCCCATGCGCAGGAAGAAGTCCTCGCCCACCTGCTCGCCGAAGCACTCGCGGTTGGTGAAGTTGCCCCACCTGCCGATGCACTGGCCGATCAGCAGACCCAGGGCCACCAGGTCCATCGTGGGCAGCATCGGGATCTTTTTGGTTCTCGAGAAGATGAAGATGCCCAGCACCGCACCGATCACGCCGCCGTAGATGGCAAGGCCGCCCTCCCAGATGTACAGGGCGCTCACGGGATTGGCCGCGTAGCGCTCCCAGAAGAAGATCACATAGTAGAGCCTGGCGCAGACGATGCCCAGCGGCACGCCGATCAGAATCGCGTCGGTGAGCTCGTCGCCGGTCAGGCCGAAGTCCTTGACCCGCCGGTAGCAGTAGAGAAAGGCCATCAGAAAGCCGATGGCGATGATGATGCCGTAGAGATAGATGTTCCGGCCGAGGATGGTGATGTATTGGGGCGGGTCGAGTTGTTCGATGCCCAGCCCCGGGAAGGAAATGATATAGTCTGACATGAGAGTACACTCCTTTCGTTTTAGCGCGGTACAATGACGCTGGTGCAGGCGTTTTCCGGCCGCAGCAGCACAAGGATGCGGCAGATCTCCTCCTCCGTGACCGCGTCGAAGGCCTCGCGGAAGCGCAGGTAGTCCACGCCGTCGAAGAAATAGCCGCAGATGCGGTTGCAGGTGCCGCCGAAGCTGTCAAGCTCCCGCAGGCGTCTGCCGATGGCGGAATGCTTGAGCCGGCGCAGCTCGTCCGGGTCGATCCCTTCGTTGAGCAGCCGGTCGGCTGAGGCAAACACGGCCCGGCTGACCGCCTCATAGTCCCGGCTGTCGCCGCCGAAGCTGAACATGGCAAGCTCGCGCACGCTCTCGAAGCCGGCAAAGAAGCCGGAGTCGATCAGGCCCTGCTCATAGAGTTCCTGATAGCAGGGCGAGGTCTCCCCTGCCACGAGCTCGGCCGCCAGATCGCAGGCGATCTCGGTGATCTCGTCGCCGGGCGCCAGATCCGGCAGACGCACGCCCACGGTGAACATCGGCATAGCGACGTCCATCTCCCGCTGCGTAAACTGCGCGGACTTTCCGTCCTGCACGGCTGCCGGAATGCGCCTGGCGCAGGGGCCGGAGGCCGCCGGGGTCTGCTCGAGTGCGATGCGGATCACGTCCTGCGCCGGCAGCTTGCCTGCCACGCAGAGGATCATGTTGCAGGGCTGATAGAAGGCGCCGTAGCACTGTTCCAGCGTGGCGGCGCGGATGGCCTGAATGCTCTCCACCGTGCCGGCGATCGGTATGCTCGCCGGATGGCCCGGCAGCATGGCGGCAAAGAGCCGCTCATAGACCTGCGAATCGGCGCTGTCGGCGTACATCTTGATCTCCTCTGCGATGATGCCCCGCTCCTTTTCCACGCTCTCGTCGGTAAAATGGGGCGTCATGACCATGCGCAGCAGCAGCCGCAGATTCTCTTCATAGTGCTCGGTGGCCTGCACGTAGTAGGCGGTCATGTCGTAGCCCGTGAAGGCGTTGGGATTGCCGCCCAGGCGGGTAAAGGCCTGCATGGCGCTGCCCTCGGGCAGATCGAACATCTTGTGCTCGAGGTAGTGCGCCACGCCCGCGGGACTGCGCACCGTCTCGCCCTCGAGCGTAAAGTCCATGTCCATCGAGCCGTAATTGACGGCAAGCACCGCGTACATCTTGTCGAATTCGGGCTTCGGCAGCACGCGGACGGTCAGACCGTTGGGCAGGATCTCCTCATAGCAGCACTCCTGCAGGCGCGGATAATCGGTTTGTTTCATTCGCCCACCCCTCTGAGAAAGTATACGGTGTCGAGCTGCACCGTGGCGGCAGCCTGCCGGACTGCGGCTTCATCCACCCGCTCCACCGCGGCCATCAGCTCCGGGATCGTATAGCGCTGATCCAGAATGGCCTGGCCGAGGTAGAACTCGTCGAGCCTGCCGGGGTTGTCCAGATCCGCACGCAGCTGCGAATTGAGCAGCCGCTTGGCGTTCTCCAGCTCCTCGGTGCTTATCTTTCCGTCCACGCAGTCCTGCAGCTGCCGGAGGATCTCGCCTCTGGCGGCCGCGTAGTTTTCCGCCGCGATGCCGGAGCTGACACGCAGAAAGCCCTTGTATTTGTCATAGGCGGCGCTGGCATAGTAGCACAGGGATTTGGCCTCGCGCACGTTGAGAAACAGCTTGCAGTTCGAGCCCGCGCCGTAGACCACCGAGAAGCAGAGCATGGCGGCAAGCTCGTCGACCGCACTGGCGGGCCTTGCGCGGAAGCCCATGGCCAGCTTCGACTGGCTCAAGGGCATGGACTGCTCCAGCTCCCGCACCCGGGCAACCTGCTTGCAGGCCGGCGCCGGCAGCGGGTCGATGCTTCCGCGCGGCAGCTCCTTCAGCATGGCGCGGAAGGCATCCGCCGCCTCGTCCGCCGAAGCTCTGCCGTGGTAGAACAGCTCCACCCGCGAATGTGCAAGCAGGGTCCGGTACTGCGCGTACAGAGATTTTGCATCCACGTCCGCCAGCGTTTCCTCCTCGCCCTGATAGGGAATCCCGTAGGGCTCGTCCGGGCACATGGCCTTGAGCATCTCCTGGTTGGCGTAAGCCTGCTTGCTGTTGAGCGTGGCGCGCATGGAATTGACGAGATTGTTGCGCTCCATTTCAAAATAATCGCTGCGGAAGCCCCCGTTTTCGGTGCAGGGGCGCAGCAGCAGCTCGGAGACAAATTCCGTCAGCGGGCGGAACACCGGCTCGCCGGCAAGCGCATCCTCCACGAAGTCGGCGTACAGGCCGACGGACTGGATCTCGCCCTTTTTTCGCACGAGCGTGCCCACAGACGCGCCGTAGAGCCGGTCGAGCTGGATGGAAATGCTGCGGATATCAGGGTATTGCTCGCAGCCGGCAAGCAGCAGGCCGGGGATCAGCGCGTTCTGTGCCGCCGCCTGCCGGGACAGGGGCCGCAGAAAATTGATGCTGAAACATCCGGTTTTGAATTTATCGCTTTGGACCGCGGTCAGATAGACCCGGTCGAACAGTTCTGTGCGGGAAAACAAAGCCTCACCGACTTTCTTGAAAAAAGATCGCTCGTAGTATACCACAATCCCGGCGCGAATTCCACAACAAATTTATGAATTTCGTGTGACGTCGCAGACCTCGGCGCCCCGGTAATACCACTGCAGGATCTCGGTGAAGCTGCTGCCCTTCTGCGCCATGGCCTCGGCGCCGTACTGGCTCATGCCGACGCGGTGGCCGTAGCCGCGGGTGGTGAAGTCCACCACGCCGTCGTGGCGCAGCAGCGTAAAGAGGGTCGAGCGCAGCCCGAACAGCCTGCGAAGCTGCGGGCCCGTGTAGATGCAGCCGCCCAGCTCCGCCGTGTCCACCCCGCCGCCGTCGGTGCGGACGATCTGGCCGATCCAGCTGCCGTTTTCCGGAAAGACGGCCATTTCGTTGGCCGCCTGCAGGATTTCGGAAAATTCCGATTCCGGGACCGTCACGACCGCCTCGTCATAGGGCGAGTGCTCGTCCGGACTCTCCACCGATTGAAGATAGGGCAAGTCCCCGCCCCAGACCGCCGCGGCGCTCTCCGTCCGTCCGCCGGAGCTGGAAAAGAACGTGGCCTCGATCAGCTGGTCCTGATAATAGATCGCCAGTCCGTCGGTCTGGCGCACCGCCTCCTCGGCGGCATCGAACGCGGCTTGTCCGTGTTCGGCGGCAAAGTCGTCCGGGTCCACCCAGCGCATACAGCAGCCGGGCTGCGTGCACACGGCGGCAGAATCGTGCTTGCGGCGGGTGTACTGCCGCAGCGCGTAAGTCCTGCAGGCCACCGCCTGGGCCTTGCGCGCCTCGGGGGCAAAGTCAACAGGCATCTCCCCCAGAACCGCCCCGAGGACATAGCGATGCAGGGACATGCTGACAAGCCCCTCGTCCGTCAGAACCGGCAGATGAAAGCGCTCGTCAAAGGAGCGGGGCCAGGGCGAGAGCGCCTCGGCCAGAGGCTCGTCCGGCTGCGCTGCGCTCGCCTCGATCCCAACGGTCGGCGCTGCCGCCGTCTCCGCAGACGCCTTGGCCGGAAGCCCGCCGATCTCTGCCGGCGAAGCCAACAGCAGACCGAGGCAGAACGCCGCCGCGCAGAGTAACATCGTCACAATCAAACGTCGCAGAAGCTGCGCCTCCCTTCCATGCGCGATCCGCCCAACAAAATATCAAAACCGTAATTGACGAACGGGCGGAAACATGCTATACTATATTGAAATAAAATTGCAATCGGCTCTGCCGGGCGGCAGAGGCGACGGATGCATCGGCGAAAGGCGGTGATCCGGTGTCAGATATGACCTCAGAGATCATTCACAATCTATGCGCGGACTATCGGGAAAAGAACTGCCGGCCCTACCCGGTCCGCCCCGGTGACAACATCAAGCGCGGCCTGCGCAATTCCGACGGCACCGGCGTCATGGTGGGCTACACCGGCGTCGGCAGCGTGCTGGGCTACTCCATGCTCGACGGCGAGCGCGTGCCCATGGAGGGCCGGCTCATGTACCGGGGCTACGACCTGTCCGATCTGGTGCGCTCCTATTCCGAGGAAAAGCGCTTCGGCTACATCGAAACTGCCTATCTTCTGCTCTTCGGCAAGCTGCCGACCAAGGACGAGCTCAGCCAGTTCAACACCCTGATCCACGAGCTCACGCCGCTGCCGGAGAACTTCACCGAGGATATGATCCTCAAAAACCCCAGCCACGACATCATGAACAAGCTGGGCCGCTCGGTGCTGGCGCTCTACTCCTCCGACCCCAACCCGGACGATCTGTCCCTGGAGAACCTGATCCGCCAGTCGGTCAGCCTGATCGCCCGCTTCCCGGTCATCGTCTCGCACGCCTACGTGGTCAAGCGCCACTACTTTGACAACCAGAGCCTCTACCTGCATCGGCCGGTGCCGGAGCTGTCCAACGCGGAGAACATCCTGCGTATGATCCGGCCCTTCCAGCGCTACTCCGACGAGGAGGCCCGGCTGCTGGACTTCTGCCTGGTCTGCCACGCGGACCACGGCGGCGGCAACAACTCCACCTTCACCTGCCGCAGCGTGTCCTCCACCGGCAGCGACACCTACTCCGCGATCGCGGCGGCAGTGGGCTCGCTCAAGGGGCCGCTCCACGGCGGCGCGAATCTGCGGGTCATGGCCCAGCTCGACGAGATCAAGCGCAACGTCCGCGTCTGGGTGGATGACGACGAGCTTTCGGACTATCTGCGAAAGATCCTGCGCCGGGAGGCCGGCGACGGCTCCGGTCTCATCTACGGCATGGGCCACGCGGTCTACACGCTCTCCGATCCGAGAACCGTGATCCTCAAGGAAAAGGCCCGCCTGCTGGCCGAGGAAAAGGGCTTTTTGCCCGAGCTGCAGCTGCTCGAGTCCATCGAGCGGCTCACGCCGAAGCTCTTTGCCGAGGTCACCGGCAGCGAGAAGATCATGTGCGCCAATGTGGACATGTACTCCGGCTTCATCTATCGGCTGCTGGACATCCCGCCGGAGATGTACACGCCGCTGTTCGCCGTGGCCAGGATCTCCGGCTGGTGCGCCCACCGGATCGAGCAAATCATCAACGACGGCCGGATCTACCGCCCGGCCTTCAAGTCCATTGTGACACACAAAAACTATGTTCCCCTGGCGGAACGGAAATCTTAGGAGGGTATTATGGAAAAGAGAAAGCCGAATATTCTTGTCACAATCGCGCTGGTGCTCCTGGTTCTGGCAGCCATCGTCTGTGTGGTTGTCTTCCTCAGCTCCCTCGGCGGCGGCAAGACCCCCAGCATCGACAACACGACCCCCAGCGACGCACAGCTGAGCACCGAACCGTCCGAAAGCGATGCGCTCTCGCCCGAGCCCGGCGCAGTCACCGAAGCCGAAACTCCCACCGAGCCCTCCCAGCCGCTCTTTGACGCCGCTGCGCTGCAGGCTGAGCTGGACGACTGCCTCGACGGTCTGACCAGCAGCTGGCAGGTTTCCGTGATCGACGTCGCCAGCGGCACCGTGGTCAACTCCGTCGTCAACTGCAAGGAGGAAGAGCTCATGGTCGCGGCCGACCTGCCCGAGCTGTTCATCATGGCGGCCGTCTACGACCAGCTCCAGTCCGGCAAGCTCACCGAGGACCAGGTCTCCGGCCTGCTGACCGAGATGATCCGCGAGGACAAGGATTCCGCCTCCAACGAGCTGACCAAGCTCCTCGGCGGCGGCGACGGCGCCCAGGGCCGCAAGGCGGTCAACGAATTTGCCAAGGCCATCGGCTGTAACAATGTGGAATTCAATCGCCTCTTCGGCGAGCAGGGCACCCAGAACTACGTCACCGCCGGCGACTGCGCCAAGCTGCTGCAGATGATCGCCCGCGGCGAATGCGTGAGCCAGGAGGCCTCCGCCAAGATGCAGGAGCTGATGACCGGCGCGCCCGGTGAGCGCATCCCCGGCGGCGCCCCGACCGGCGCAAGCGTTGCCCACCTCAACGCCAACATCACCGGCACCTGCTGCGCGGACGCCGGCATCGTCAGCACCGACAGCGGCGAGATCGTCATCGCCATTGTCTGCAACAACCCCTTCACCAACGAGGGCTCCACGAAGAAGTGCGTGGAGATCACCCAGCTTGTGAGCAAGTACCTCGGCTGATGCCGAAACGGCCTCCGGCGCGCCCTGACGCTGCCGGAGGCCCGAATTCAAAGAGGAAGTAACCATTATGAGAGAAATGAGCAACGTTACCAAGCGCTTCAGCGAATCGCTGATCCGCCGCATGACCCGCATCTCCAACGAGTGCGGCGCCATCAACCTGTCGCAGGGCTTCCCCGACTTTGACCCGCCGAAATTCCTGATGGACCGGCTGGCAGAGGTCGCCTACGAGGGCCCGCACCAGTACCCCATCACCTGGGGCGCGCCGAATTTCCGCGCCGCGGTGGCAAAGAAGCAGAGTCACTTCATGGGCCGGCCGCTGGACCCCAACGAGAACGTCCTCATCACGATCGGCTCGACCGAGGCGATGATCGACTCGCTGATCGCCCTGTGCAACCCCGGCGACAAGATCGGCGTGTTTTCGCCCTATTTTGAGAACTACATTGCCGAGATCCTGATGGCCCGCGCTGAGCCGGTCTATGTGCCGCTCAAGCCGCCCGCCTTCAACTTTGACCCCGAGCAGCTCGAGGACGCCTTCCGGCAGGGCATCAAGGCGCTGATCCTCTGCAACCCCTCCAACCCCAGCGGCAAGGTGTTCACGCGCGAGGAGCTGCAGATCATCGCGGATCTTGCCATCAAATACGACGCCTATATCATCACCGACGAGGTCTACGAGCACATCATCTACGCGCCCAATCAGCACGTGTATATGAACTCCCTGCCCGGCATGTGGGAGCGCACGATCTCCTGCAGCTCCCTGTCGAAGACCTACCACATCACCGGCTGGCGTCTGGGCTACGTGATCGCGCCGAAGGAAATTCTGGACAAGATCAAGCAGGTGCACGACTTCATGACCGTCGCAGCTCCCTCTCCGCTGATGGAGGCCTGCCTGGTGGGTCTGAACCAGCCGCTGTCCTACTATGAGGAGCTGGGCGCGCTCTACGAGCACATGAAATCCGTGTTCGTGGGCGGCTTGAAGGACCTGGGCTTCACCTATACCGATCCGCAGGGCGCCTACTACGTGATGGTAAACGTCGGCGAGTTCAGCAAGGGCGACGACGTGGCCTTCTGCGAGTGGATGGCCCGGAACGTCGGCGTGGCGGCGGTGCCGGCCTGCACCTTCTTCAAGGAGGATGTGCACGACTGGGTGCGCTTCCACTTCGCCAAGCGCGACGAGACCCTCTACGAGGCGCTCAACCGCCTGGAGAGCCTGCGCAGCAAGCTGTAAAGAAAAAAGAAATCCCGGAGACGGCACAAGCCGTCTCCGGGTTTTTTGTCTCAGAATCGGAACAGGAAAAACAGCACCGTCATGTGCAGCGGGTAGTAGGCATAAAAGCCGAGCTGCCAGAGCTTTTTCCAGGGCTGCGTGCTCGGGCTCCAGCCCTTCTTCCCGTTGTAGAGCAGAATCGGGATCATCGACAGCAGCGAAAACAGCTGCTTCAGCGTCCAGCTGTCCGGCATCGGGAACTCGCCGCGGCTGCCCTGCAGAACATACAGGAACTGGTCCTGAAAGAGAATGGCGCACAGGGATGCGGACGCCATCAGGACCATGAGGCCGGGCGTCTGCCGGAAATAGTAGAAGCACAGCACCATCAACACGCACTTGGGGCCGTAGTCGGACCGGATGGCGCCTGACAGGTACAACGCCAGCACGCCCAGCACCACCAGCCACGAGAGAATGCGCGACCAGAGCTTTTCCTTGCAGCCCTCCAGCAGCCACAGGCAGAGGAAGGAGATCAGAAGCGACGTGATCACGCTGCCGTGATGCACATACTCCCACAGAAGCGGCTGCAGCGAGGTGGAGCCGTCGATGATGCTGGACTTGAGCATCAGCGTGAACGGCAGCTGGGAAATGAGCGCAAACAGCGCCAGCCGGTAGGCGTAGCGCCCCCGGTTGGAGGTGTGGGCAAAGCCGTTTGCCAGCAAAAATGCGTAGATTGGAAACGCCAGACGGCCGATGATGCGCATGTAGGTCCCGCCGGGCACGAAGTGCCCCAGGTGGTCGATGGTCATCGTGAGCGTTGCGATCAGCTTCAGTGCCAGGGCCGACATCAGATTTCCCGCCTTCCCTCAAGGGCGCGCAGCAGCGTGACCTCGTCTGCATATTCCAGCTGGCTGCCCACCGGGATGCCGTAGGCCAGCCGGGTGACCTTGATCTCCATCGGCCGCAGCAGCCGCGAGATGTACATGGCCGTGGCCTCACCCTCGGTGTCGGGGTTGGTGGCCATAATGACCTCCTGCACGTCGCCCTTGGCGACTCTGGAGAGCAGCTCGCGGATGCGGATATCGTCCGGGCCGATGTGGCTCAGCGGCGAAATGACGCCGTGGAGCACGTGGTAGACCCCGTGATATTCCCGGGCCCGCTCGAGGGCGATGACGTCCTTGGGCTCAGCCACCACGCAGATCACGCTGTGGTCGCGCTCCTCGTCTGCGCAGATGCCGCACAGCTCGCCGTCGGTCAGATTCTGGCAGACCGGGCAGGTGTGCACGGTGCGCTTGGCCTCCATAATGGCCTCGGAAAAGCTTCTCGCCTCCTCCTCCGGCAGGCTCAGCACATAGAAGGCCAGCCGCTGGGCGGTCTTGCCGCCGATGCCGGGGAGCTTGGCGAATTCCTCCGTCAGGCGCTCGAGCGCCACCGGAAAATAGCGCTGCATCAGAACAGACCGCCCAGATTCAGGCCGCCGGTGAGCTTGCTCATGTTGGCGCTGGCGTCGGCCTCCTGCTTGCGCATGGCCTCATTGACCGCCGCGACCACCATATCCTGCAGCATCTCCACGTCGTCGGGGTCCACTGCCTCGGGGTCGATGGTCACAGAGAGCACCTCGTGCTTTCCGTTGACCTTGGCCGTCACCATGCCGCCGCCGACGGTGGCCTCGTACTCCTTGGTCTCCATCTCCTCCTGCATCTTCAGCATGTCCTGCTGCATCTTCTGTGCCTGCTTGATCATGTTCATGTTGACGCCGCCGCCCATCATGGGGTTGCCGCGATAACCGCCCTTTGCCATAGTTCTACTCCTTTATGTTTTGATGTTGATGATATTGGGATGCTTTTTTGCAAATAACAACAATTCTTCGAATTTGTCGCTGCCCTCGTCGCGCTTCGGCGAGCAGACCACGCGCACGCGGATCGGCGTGTGCAGCAGCGCTTCAGCCGCGGTGGAAACGGCCTGCCGGACCGTCTGCGTGTCGGCCATCTGCCGGGTGAACTCGGTCTCGGCGCACAGCAGCAGCGTGTCGTCCTTCCACACCGGGCGCAGCACTGCGTCGGGCTTTGTGGAAAAGAAGCCGGCCTCGGCAGGGTCGAGCTGCGGCGTCACCTTCTCAATGAGCTCCGCCCAGAAGCCCACCGGCAGCTCATCGGGCAGCACCCGGGGCTTTGGCGGGCTCGCCGGCTGCGGCGCAGCCTCGGGCTCGCTCGGCGCCGGCGCCGCGGTCTCGGCCAGCGGCTGCAGCTGCACGGGCCGCACGCCTGCGGCCAGCTGCTGCTCAACCCTGGAGAGCCTGGCGTTGATGGCCTGCGCGTCCAGATCCAGCTGCGGATCGCACATCTGCATGAGGCAGAGCTCGGCGTCGATGCGCCGGTTGGCGCTGCGGTTGAAGCCGGAAGCGGTTTCCTGCAGCAGCTTGGTCAGCCGCAGCAGTTCCGCCGCGGTAAAGCGGGGATAGAGCTGCTTGTATTCCGCGTCGGTGCACACGCCGGTGAGCAGGCCGCTGCCGGTCTTCGGCGCGGTGCGCAGGATCAGAAGGTCCCGGCAGAGCGAGACCAGCTCGTCGAGCATGGCCGCGATGTCCTTGCCGCCGGCGTACTGCTCGGAAAACAGCGCGAGCGCCGCCTTGGTGTCGTGCGCGGCCACATAGCCCAGCAGCTCCGCCGCCCGGCGGGACCCGGCCAGGCCCAGGCAGTCATAGACCTTCTCTGCGTCCACTGTACCGATGGCCGAGGCCGCACACTGGTCGAGCAGGCTCATGCCGTCACGCAGGGCGCCGTCCGCCAGCCGGGCCAGCAGATTGGCCGCCTCGGGTGTGAGGTCGATGCCCTCCTGATAGGCCACATAGTTGATGCGCTTGGCGATGTCCTCCGGCAGCAGGCGCTTGAAGGAAAAGCGCTGGCAGCGTGAGAGGATCGTCGCCGGAACCTTGTGCAGCTCGGTGGTCGCCAGAATGAAGAGCAGATGCTCAGGCGGCTCCTCAATGATCTTGAGCAGCGCGTTGAAGGCCGAGATGGAGAGCATGTGCACCTCGTCGATGATGTACACGCGCTTTTTGACCTCCGCCGGGGCATAGATCGCGTCGTCGCGCAGGGCGCGGACGTTGTCCACGCCGTTGTTGGAGGCCGCGTCGATCTCCAGCACGTCCATGCAGCTGCCGCTGTCGATGCTGCGGCAGGCGGCGCAGTGGTTGCAGGGATTGCCGTCGATGAGGTGCAGGCAGTTGACCGCCTTGGCCAGGATCTTGGCGCAGCTGGTCTTGCCGGTGCCCCGGGAGCCGGTGAAGAGGTAGGCGTGGCTGAGCTTGCCGGAGATCAGCTGTGCCTTGAGCGTCTGCGTGACGCTCGCCTGCCCCACGACCTCGTCAAAGGTCTGCGGCCTGTATTTTCTGTATAGCGCCTGATACACCGTCTCACCCCATCCATTTCAGTTTTTCAAATGGCAATTTGAAAAACACCTCAACTATTCCCTATTCACGATTCCCTATTCCCTAAAAACACGCCGACCCATGACAAGATCGCACACCTGCATCCGAATTTGCGTTATCCCCGTTTCCCGGACAGCCAGCTCAGAAACGGCTGACTCGCGGCACACGAAGCTTACCGCTTAATGCTGCTCGGTTCCCCGCCTGACATGGTTCACGGGGCGACGTTGCGCGAGACCGATTCCTCAACACCACTTATCCGGACAGACAACACAACGCAGACCCTCGTACAGGACTTCATCCCCGCTGTAGCGGATTGCGGGCAACAGGGCACCGCTATCTCCCCGACTAGTGCGACCTTGTCACAGGCCGGCGCGGCGTATGACAAGTCTATATGGAATTATACCGTATTTTTTTGCCGATTGCAAGTAAAAATCCGAATTATTCGTCGAGCTTGCTCTCGATGTAGTCCGCCAGCTCGCCGACGGTGGTCAGCCGGTCCTCGATCTCGAGTTCCATATCCAGCTCCTGCTCCAGATCCATGACCATTTCCACGGTGTCCAGAGAATCCAGCTGCAGGCTCTCGAAGGTGGTGTCCGCGTCGATGCTCTCGGCGGGAATGTCCAGCTCTCTGGACAGATACGCAATGATTTTTTCCAGCATAAGGTTTGCCTCCCAGCAATCAAAATTCGTAATTCATTACCTTAGAATATCATACGGATTTTTTGCCAGATGTCAAGAGTAAAATTCTTAATTTAAGAAATCCTTCAGAATCTTGGACCGCGACGGGTGGCGCAGCTTGCGCAGGGCCTTGGATTCGATCTGGCGCACGCGCTCGCGCGTGACGTCAAATTCCTTGCCGACCTCCTCGAGCGTGTGGGGCCTGCCGTCCTCCAGACCGAAGCGCAGGCGCAGCACCTTGCACTCTCTGGGCGTGAGGGTCGCCATGACCTCGTTCAGCTGCTGGCGCAGCATGTTGAAGCTGGCGGACTCCGCCGGCTCCTTGGCCTCGTTGTCGGGGATGAAGTCGCCCAGATGGCTGTCGTCCTCCTCGCCCACCGGGGTCTCCAGGGAGACCGGCTCCTGGGCGATCTTCATGACCTCGGCCACCTTCTCCTCGGGCACGCCGATGCGCTCGCTGATCTCGGAGACGTTGGGCTCGCGGCCCAGCTCCTGCACGAGGCTTCTTGATGCCTTGGCGACCTTGTTGATGGTCTCCACCATGTGCACCGGGATGCGGATGGTTCTGGCCTGGTCCGCCACCGCGCGGGTGATGGACTGGCGGATCCACCAGGTGGAATAGGTGGAGAACTTGTAGCCCTTGGTGTAATCGAACTTTTCCACCGCCTTGAGCAGGCCGATGTTGCCCTCCTGGATGAGGTCGAGCAGGTGCATGCCGCGCCCCACATAGCGCTTGGCGATGGAGACCACCAGACGGAGGTTGGCCTCGACCATGCGCTTTTTCGCCTGCTCGTCGCCCTCGCTGATGCGCCTGCCGACCTCCTGCTCCTCCTCAGGGCTGAGCAGCTTGATCTTGCCGATCTCCTTGAGGTACATGCGCACGGGGTCGCTCATGGGCGCGCTCTCGTCGACGTTGGCGTAGTCCATGATCTCCTCGGTCTCGGGCACCTCCTCCGAGATGCGCTCGAGCTCCTCGTCCGTGGGCAGCAGCTCCTCCGCGCCCTCGATGATCTCGGCCACGTCCGAGACGTCCAGCTCGATGCCCGCCTGCTCCAGGGCCGCATAGACCGCGTCGGTCTGGGCCTCGTCGGCGTCGATGGCGTCGAGCGTTGCAAGCAATTGCTTGGATGTTACCTTGCCATGCTGCTTGCCGAGGGCCAGCAGCTCATTGATTTTGTTCTGTACCAGCTCCGCATCTTCCATGGGTTCAGCCTCCGTATCCTTTTTTATTTTTCATTCGTTCCAGGGTCGCGCGCAGGGCGTCCTCACCCTGGCCCTGCTGGGATTTTTGATGTTCTTCCAGAATGGCGGCCGCGCAGTCGCGCAGTGCCTGCTCGCTCACCGGCTCGTCGTTGGCCCGCGCCACGCCGGTCAGGTGCGCCAGCTCCTCGGGCGTGAAGTCCTGGAGCACGGCCAGCGACACGTCGTGTCCTGCCCGGTAGCGCTCGCGCAGGGCGGCATAGGCCTTGCCCAGCACCGGGGCGGAGAACGCCTCGGGCGGCAGGTCCTTTAACAGCTCAAACTGCGAGGCGTCCCGCAGCACCTGCCGCAAGACGACCTCCTCGGCACGGGCCGAGCGGATGTTGTCATAGCGCAGGCCGCGCGCGGCGGGCTGCAGCGCCGTCACCGGACTGAGGTTTTTCTCCTCTTCCTTTTTCTGCTCCCGGCGCCGCCGGTTCTTGTAGGCGCGGGAGATTTCCAGCTTCATGGCGTCCGGCGTGATGCCGGCGGCCTCAGCGGCCTTGGCCCCGTAGATCTCCCGCTCGATGGCGTTGGGAAAGCCGGAGATCAGCACCGCGGCCTTTTTGAGAAACTCCACCTTCTGATCGTCCTTCGACAGATCGTACTGGGATTTGAGCGACTGCAGGCGGTAATCCGCCTGGTCGGCAGAGCCCTCGAGCAGCACAGAGAAGCGGTCTGCGCCGTATTTATGGAGAAATTCGTCGGCGTCCTTGGCGCCCTCGAAGCGCAGGATGCGCACGGAGATCCCCGCCTTTTCAAACATCGTGATGGCCCGCTGGGTGGCGTTTTGCCCGGCAAAGTCGCTGTCGAAGGTCATGACGACCTGATCGGTGTACTTGCCGATGATGTTGATCTGCTCCTGGGTCAGGGACGTGCCCTGCGAGGCCACCGCGCAGTCGAAGCCGAACTGGTGGCAGGCGATGGCGTCCATCGGCCCCTCGCAGAGGATGATCCGCCCCTGCTTGCTCTTTTTCGCCAGGTTCATGCCGAAGACAAAATTCCGCTTGTTGAAGATCAGCGTGTCCTTGGAATTGAGGTATTTCCGGCCCTGATAGTTGGCGTCCAGCGTCCGGCCGGCAAAGCCCACCACGTTTCCGCGCACGTCGATCAGCGGGAACATCACGCGGTTGGTGAAGCGGTCGTAGCTGTAGCGCCTGCCGTCCTTCTCCCGCTCGCCGACGAGGTCCGCCGCGATCAGCTCCTCGCGGGTGTAGCCCTGCTTGCGCATGGCGTTTTCCAGCGTGTGCCAGTCGTCCACGGCAAAGCCGATGCCGAATTTCGTCACGGTCTGCCAGTCCATGCCGCGGCCGGCCAGATAGGCCCTGCCGGGCTTTCCGGCGTCTGATTTGAGCTGCTGGTGGAAAAACCGGGCCGCGTCCTTGCAGAGCTTCCACAATCGCTCCTGCTCGCGGTAGCGGCTCTGATAGCGGTCGTCCTCCGGGACCTCGAGCCCCGCCCGCTTGGCCAGAAAGCGCACCGCGTCGGGATAGCTGAGGTTCTCGATGTCCATGATGAAGTTGATCACGCCCCCGCCCTTGTGGCAGCCAAAGCAGTAGTAGATCTGCTTGTTGGGCGCGACCGAGAAGGAGCCGGTTTTTTCGCTGTGGAACGGGCAGAGGCCGAAGTAGTTCGCGCCGCTGCGCTTGAGCTGGACATACTGCCCGACCACATCCTCGATGGGGTTGCGGGCGATCAGCTCGTCCAAAAATGCCGGCGGAAACGCCATACCCGGACCTCCCTTCTCTTTTCTGTGTACTCGCCTCGCTGTCTACCGTACCTGCCAGGCGGACGGAACGTAGATTTCCGAAAACTTATAGATCGCGTACTTGTCCGTCATGCCGGCCACATAGTCGCAGACGATGCGCGGCAGGCCCTCGATGTCCAGCTGCGGCTGGAAATCCGCGGGCAGCTTGTCCGGGTGCGCGAGATAGTATTTGTAGAGCTCCTGGATGATGATGCGCGCCTTGCTCTCCTCGCTCTTTGCCACGGGGTTGCGGTAGACGTGCTCAAACATGAATTCCCGCAGCTCGAGCATCGCCCGCTCGATCTCGGGCGTCATAAGGATCTCCGGGCGGTCCATGGAGGCCTGGATCATGTCGCCCACGAGCGTGTTGATGCGCTCGGAGTGGGTGCAGCCCAGCACGTCGGAAATCTTCTTCGGGATGTCCTCGTTTTTGAGGATGCCGGCGCGCATGGCGTCGTCGATGTCGTGGTTGATGTAGGCGATGCGGTCGGCGTAGCGGACGATGCGGCCCTCCAGGGTCTCGGGGATCTCGGGGCCGGTGTGGCCCACGATGCCGCGCCGGACCTCATAGGTGAGGTTCAGCCCGTCGCCGTTCTTTTCCAGCTTTTCCACCACGCGCAGCGACTGCTCGTTGTGATAAAAGGGCCGGCCCAGCACCTCGGTCAGGGCGATCTCGCCCGCATGGCCGAAGGGCGTGTGGCCCAGGTCATGGCCCATGACGATGGCCTCGGTGAGGTCCTCGTTCAGCCGCAGGGCCCTTGCGATCGTCCGCGCCACGCGCGAGACCTCCAGCGTGTGGGTCATGCGGGTGCGGTAGTGGTCGCCCTCGGGCTGCAGAAAAACCTGCGTCTTGTGCATGAGCCGCCGGAAGGACCGGCTGTGCAGGATGCGGTCGGCATCCCGCTGATAACAGGTGCGGTCGTCCCGCTCCGGCTCTGCCCGGTCGCGGCCCTTGCTCTCGGCTGCCTTTGCGGCATAGGGCGCAAGCCGGCTGAATTCCTCCTGCTCCAGACGTTCCCGAACAGTCACAGGCCTCGCTCCTTCCATGCGATTTTCTCTCTATTTATCTATATACGCAATTTTTCCGCGTTTTACTCTTTTTCATGGATTTACCGGGAATGCGCGATATTCCTCGCCCAGCTCCATCGGCGCGAGCTTACCGCTCGAAACGTCGGTCACGCGCCTGCAGAAGGCCTCGTAATTGGCCTTGGGCAGAATCATGTGCATGCACACGTCCGCGCTGTATTCCACATCCAGCAGCAGCCCGCCGCTGCGCTCGAGCTCCTGCTTCATGCGCTCAAAATAGCTGTAGGGCAAAATGAGGTCGGCCTTTTTCCAGACCCGCTTGACGGAGATCCCGGCTGCGTCCACCGCGTCCTTGGCAGAACGCGCATAGGCCCGGACCAGACCGCCCGCGCCCAAAAGGATGCCGCCAAAATACCGCGTCACCACACAGCAAACATTATGTAAACCTTCCCGCCGCAGCACCTCGAGCACCGGCATACCCGCCGTGCCCTGGGGCTCGCCGTCGTCGGAATAGCGGGTGGGCCCGTCGTGGATGATATAGGCGTAGACGTTGTGGGTGGCGTCCCAGTGCTGCTCGCGCATCTTTTTGATGCAGGAGAGCGCCTCCTCCTCCGTGTCCGTGACCCAGATCCGGCCGATGAAGCGCGAACGTCGCTCGGTGAACTCCGTGACCGCATCCTTCGAGGGAACCAAGTATTCTTCCATCACGTTACCTCATATTGCCTGAGCCTGCCATAGAGCACCTCGTCCACCACGGCCTCGATCTCGATGCCCTCGGTCTTGTACTCCACGCGCAGGACCTGGGCCTCGCTGTGCAGCTTGTCGATCATGCCGGCCATACTGTAGGGCAGCAGGAACACGCCGCGATGCAGCGCTTTGCACAATTCCCGGTCGATCATTTTGAGCAGATCATCCAGATTATCGCCGGTTTTGGCGGAAATCGCCACGTTGTTCGTGCCGACGATCCACTCCGCGCGCTCGACCAGGTCCGCCTTGTTGTAGCAGCGGATGACCGGCGTGTCGGGCTTTGCCAGCTGTTCAATGAGACGATCCACGACCGCGATATGTTCCTCGCGCTCGGGGTCCGAGGCGTCGATCACGTGGATCAGAAGGTCCGCGTATTCCAGCTCCTCGAGCGTTGCGCGGAAGGCCTGGATCAGATGGTGCGGCAGCTTGGCGATGAAGCCGACGGTGTCCGAGAGCAGAACCGAGAGGTTGTCCGAGACCGTAAGCTGCCGGGTGGTGGTGTCGAGCGTGTCAAACAGGCGGTCGTTCGCGGGGATGCCCGCGTCGGTCAGCCGGTTCAGGATCGTGGACTTGCCCGCGTTGGTGTAGCCCACCAGGGCCACCACCGGCACCGCGTTCTTCTGCCGGCGCTGGCGCTGGACGCTGCGCACCTTTCGCACCTGCTCGAGCTCCTCCTCGAGCCGGGCGATCCGCGTGCGGATGTGCCGGCGGTCGGTTTCCAGCTTGGTTTCGCCGGGTCCGCGCGTGCCGATGCCGCCGCCGAGCCGGGACAGGGACTTGCCCATGCCGGACAGGCGCGGCAAAAGGTATTTATACTGCGCCAGCTCCACCTGCAGGCGGCCCTCGGCGGTCTTGGCCCTTTGGGCAAAGATGTCGAGGATCAGGGCGCTGCGGTCGAGCACGGTGGTGCCGGTGATGTCCTCGAGCGCCCGGATCTGGCTGGGGGAGAGCTCGTTGTCAAAGATGACCATCGTGGCCTCGTTGGCCTCCGCCAGTTCCCTGATCTCCTCGGCCTTGCCCTCGCCCACAAAGCTGTGGGGATCGGGCGCGTGCCGGTTCTGCAGCACCTTGCCGACGCATTCGCCGCCGGCGGTCTCTAGCAGGGCCTCAAGCTCGTCGAGCGATTCCTCGGTCGCCTGCTCCTCTTTCCTGAAGCAGTCGGCAGCCAGCCCCGCCAGGATCGCACGTTCCATTTTGTGTTGTTCCATACTGTTCTCTCCCCTGTCATTCTCAGGCGCCTGCGCCGAAGAATCCTGAGATCCTTCGCTGCGCTCCGGATGACAAACATAAGGAAAAAGCCCGCACCTTGCAATGGGGTGCGGGCTTGGCTTTACTTACTTCAGGCCGTATTTCTTGTTGAAACGATCAACACGTCCACCGGTGTCGACCAGCTTCTGCTTGCCGGTGTAGAAAGGGTGGCACTTGGAGCAGATTTCAACTTTGATGTCCTTTTTGGTGGAGCCGGTTTCGATGACAGCGCCGCAGGCACACCGAATGGTCGTCTGTTCGTACTTGGGATGGATACCTTCCTTCATTGCATTCACCTCTTTCTTCTTTGGTAAAAAGGGCATGTTGCCCCGTGATTTTTTAATCAGCCCGGATATAATAGCACAACCCTTCAAGATTTGCAAGTGTTTTTTTTGAAAAATTTGATTTTATTTGTATCTTCTCGGGTTATCTGTTTGACATAGCAGAAAGTCAATACTTACATCATAGTACTTTGATAGCAGAACGAGCAATTCGTCTGTCCATTGTTGAGTTCCTGTTTCTAGATAGCTGTACTTTCTTTGAGTGATCCCGATTGCGTCTGCAAGCTGCTGTTGCGTCAAGTCGGCATCCTCTCTTAATTCACGAATTCTGTTTTTTATGATACTTCACCGCCAATAGATTTTGCTACAATATTATATTCAGATATTTATTATCTATTGACTTTTAGATAAATTTCATCTATACTGGTTTTGCTTATAACTCAACCACATTATAAATCGGAGGTTCTATCATGGAAGGAGATATGCTTAAGTACTTACAAGGGGCAATAACTCTTGAGAAGCAATCCTACACACAGCAAGGAACAATCCAGGGTCTTGACAAAAAGATTCGTTCCCTTGGCCAAAAAAGCAGTTTTATATGGAAGTTGTTGAAAAATCAAAATTCACGGATACTTTAGCTGCAGTTGCAATGATTGGTGTGCTTGCCGGTGCAATTATAGGCGGTATTGTTGGCCTCGTTACCGAAAAAGGGCTATTGGGAAAAATCGGCGGTTTAATCGGTGGTGCTATTAAGTTTGGTGCGATCGCACTTGCTGGCAGTTTCTTTGTCAGTATCATTGTTTGGCTTGTTGAACGTTCAAGAGAAAACAGCGCTGATGATGAGTTGAGAAACAAATACTATAAGAATCTGGATAATGACAAAAAAAGAGTTGAAAACGAGCTTCAGCAGGCAAAGAAGTTGGAAACTATGAAGAATGAATTAGTAGCACAGCATAACCAAACGCTTTCTTTCCTAAAACGCTATTATGAAGCCGGCAACATTTACCCATCTTACCAGAATTTGAATGCTGTTTGCTCGTTCTATGAATATTTTGCTTCTGGAATCTGCACTGAACTTGGAGGCTCAAGTGGTGCCTACAATACATATCGGGAAGACGTACGTTGGGGTAAATTGCTCGATAAAATGGACCAAGTCATCAAAAACCTTGAGCAGATCAAAACAAATCAGCACACACTTTATGATGCCATAAATGATGGAAACAGTTTGACTAGAAACTTATTGAATGAATCTGTTCGTCAAACTCAATTACAATCTTTTTCTGCGACAAGCAATGCGATTACTGCATATAATTCTCAGTGCAGTCTCGAGGAACAGCGTTGGAACAACTTCCTTAAAACATACGATTTAATGACCACAGGTCGATAATGATAGATTTTCCAAATATTCGGTAGTAAAAGAATAGAAACGGTCACGCGTAGAGCGTGGCCATTTCTTATTATCCTGATAAAACTATTTGCAATACCAAGTTCTATAGTCTTGTTCTTTTTTGTAGCTCAACGGGTTTTCATTTGATAATAGTGAAAATAAATCTGCTGCAAGACATTCTTTTTCATAGAGCTCTGCGTTTTCAAGCCTTTGCCCTGCGTTAACACATAGGGGTTGATAGCTGTGCAAAGACATCATCTCAGAGGTCCTTCTTTTGTTTTTCTGCACACGGAGGAAGTTACGCCCGGTCTCGTTGAAGGCCAGGATGCGGACATAGGGGGCCGTACTTTGCAGATCTGTCTCCGTCAGGCCAAGGTAGGCGCAGATCAGCATCCGCTGGATGCGGGTCCTGGCGTAGCGCTTGGATTTGGTGGCGGTGATGATCGCCTCGACGCCCACTTCCGTCCGGCAGGCGCGCATGAAGCGCCGCCACAGGCCCTCGCTGCCAAAGGGCAGGGCCTCGAAGACCGCATCCGGCAGCGTGCGCAGCCTTGCCAGCACCGCCCGCTCCCCGGCTGCCAGGGTATAGCGCGGCGCGGCCTCGTAGAGTGCCGCGGCAGCTTCCGGCACAGCAGACTGCCAAGCCTCTCCGCGCCCGATCTGCCCGCGCAGGAAGGAGGCAGAGGGGTTTTCGGCGTTTTCCGCCGTCCCGTGGTAGTCTCCTTCTCTGGCGATGGCAAACACCTCCATGCCGCTGCCACGCCGGAGGAGCGCCTTGCAGTATTCGACCGCCAGAATGTCGTTTGGGCGTTCCAGGGCGGTCGGCGGCAGGGTCTGCGCCAGCGCCTCTGCCCGGGCGGCTGCAAAGGACACGCCGCGCTCGAGCGCCTTGTGCAGCCGTTCTGCAAACGCCGGCGTCAACAGCTCCCTTGCGGTTGACATAATTAAATTATCGTCGCCGCACTCGCAGCCAAAGCAGAGCGCGTCCACGCCCAGGCCGTCCAGAAGCTCCACGCCGCCGTCGGCAAAGCCCTCGGCAGAACGAAGCGCATAGGTCACGGGCAGCTCGAGCACGAGGTCCGCCCCGCATTCCACCGCCGCGCGGGCGCGGATCGTCTTGTCAAACAAAGCCGGCTCGCCCCGCTGCACATAATTGCCGCTCATCAGGCAGACGATCGCCGCGTTTTCGCCGTATCGTTCCCGAATCCGGCGCAGCTGCTTGGCGTGGCCGTTGTGGAACGGGTTATATTCACAAATGATCCCGACAGTTTTCATCTTTCCGAAATTTTCCCTTGCTATCCTGCAAATTTTGGTATACAATGTAACTGTATGTAGTTTAGCACAAAATACAACGAATTCATAGAGATTTTTTAGGAGTGTGACGTATGAAAATTCTTGTCATCAACGCAGGCAGCTCTTCGCTCAAGTACCAGCTGATGGACCCGGATACCGGCGACGTCTTCGCCAAGGGCCTGTGCGAGCGCATCGGCATCGACGGCAGACTGACCCATCGGGTGCCCGCCAAGGACATCAAGGTCGTCCGTGAGATCCCCATGCCCACCCATTCCGAGGCCATGACCGCGGTCCTGGATATCCTGGTCGACGAGGTCAACGGCGTGGTCAAGTCCGTCGATGAGATCGATGCCGTCGGCCATCGCGTGCTGCACGGCGGCGCAAAGTTCACGGCCTCCTGCCGCATCGACGATGCCTGCAAGGAAGCCATCCGCGAGTGCATCCCCCTCGGCCCCCTGCACAACCCGGCCAACCTCATGGGCATCGAGGCCTGCCAGAAGATCATGCCGACCAAGCCGCAGGTTGCGGTGTTCGACACAGCCTTCCACATGACCATGCCCCCCAAGGCCTACCGCTACGCCATCCCTGACGAATATTACGAGAACGACTCCCTGCGGCGCTACGGCTTCCACGGCACATCCCACCGCTACATCGCCGACCGCGTTGCCAAGCTCATGGGCCGCACTGACCTCAAGGTCATCAACTGCCACCTGGGCAACGGCTCCTCCCTGTGCGCCATCAAGGACTGCAAGTGCCAGGATACCTCCATGGGCCTTGGCCCTCTGGCCGGTGTTCCCATGGGCACCCGCGCCGGCGACGTGGACACCACTGTCGCGCAGTTCATTGCCAACAAGTACAACAAGAGCATCGACGAGGTGCTCACGATCTTCAACAAGAAGTCCGGCGTGCTGGCCCTGTCCGGCGGGCTGAGCTCCGACTTCCGCGACCTCGAGGCCGGTGCGGCTGAGGGCAACGAAAAATGCAAGCTGGCCCTCGAGAAGTTCTGCTACGAGGTCAAGAAGTATATCGGCGCCTATGCCGCTGCCCTGGGCGGTCTGGATGTGCTGGTCTTCACCGCCGGCGTCGGCGAAAATGGCGCCAACACCCGCGCCGCAGTCTGCGAGGGTCTGGAATTCCTCGGCGTCAAGCTCGACCCCGAGAAGAACGCCCAGAGAGGCGACGAGCGCATCATCTCCGCGCCCGACTCCAAGGTCACGGTCTGGGTCATCCCCACGAACGAAGAGCTGGTCATCGCCCAGGATACCGCGGAGCTGTCCAAGTAAACGATTGTTATATCTGCTGCACAAAGAATAAACCGCCCGGTGGGCGGTTTATTCTTTGTGCAGCAGTTCTTTTTTCAGCCTTCTGAGGTCGATATGGGCCTGGGCATACGTTGCCGCGGCGTTTTCCGGGGCGATGTCCGGCGAGGTGGCGGATCGGAGATAAAAGCTGTCCATTCCCACGGCGTTGGCAACGGCCATATCGGAATTTGGGTCATTTCCGATCATCAGGCAGTCCTCCGGGGAGAGCCGCTGCTCTGTCAGCAGGCGGTCCATAAACTGCCGGGCGGGCTTGCGGAAGCCGCAGCTCGATGAGATGTAGACCGCATCGAAGCCGTCCGCCAGCCCCAGCTGCCGCAGCTCCGGCCAGGTGAACAGCGCCTGCGCGTTGGACAGCAGCAGCACTCTTCTCCCCTGTGCCCGCAGCGCCTGCAGCAGCTCGGCTGCGCCGGCATAGGCGCGCAGATGGCAGGTCGAGGCCCGCCGGAACTGCCAGGCGGTTTCGGCGATCAAAGCCGCATCCGCCGCGATCCCCTTCGCGCTGTAGAGCGCGGAGAAGACCGGCGCAAGGTCGATCTCGATCTCCTCTTCCGGACAGCCGCCGGTCTGTGCCAGGCGCGTCGTCTCCGCTGCGCAGGCGCGCAGGTAGGCCTCCCGCAGCGCATGGGGAGCATAAGCCGCTCCGTGGGTCGCAAAATCTGCCGCGATCTGCCGCCAGAAGGCGGGGCGCCGCTCGTCGGTGTGAATGTCCACGAGCGTCCCGTACAGGTCAAAAATATAGGCCGGATATTGCCGCATCGTCTCGGCTCCTTACATTATAATGATTACAGCGCCCCGCTGATGTTGCTGCCGATGCCGGGCCAGACCTGGATGATCGCCTCCTCGGGCGTACCGTAGTAGGTTTCCAGCACCTCCACATCCACGGACACCGGCCGCGAGGCCTCGAACTCCGGCAGATCCAACGGGATCAGCGTGCAGAAATCGCCGGCACTGAGGTCGAAGGTGCCCACATCCTCGTGATCCAGCCGGATGCGCACCGTGGCGGCCGCCAGGGAAGGATTGTAGATCGTCAGGCCCTTGAGCTGATAGACCAGCGGGTCGTTCCGGTAGGGGTCGTCCGGCCCCAGGATGCCGAAGCGGTTGCCCACGGACGAATAGAGATTGTACTGCGCCCGGACCGCCTCGCCCAGGGTGCCCTTCTCGGTGTAGTAGGCCGTGTGGAAGCGGGCTGCGTCAAAGTGATACACGCCGTTTTCCATGTCCTGGTCCTCCCGCAGGGTGAAGGCCGCGCCATCACCGATCTCGGTGAGCTCGGTGAAGAACTCTGATGTTGCCTCCCAGGGATCAAGGCCCATCCGCGTCGCAGCGCGCCAATAGGCCCAGACCACGTCGCTGCCGAAGCGCTCTATGGACGGCGCCCAATCGTCCATGACAGAGGGCGTCTGGACCAGAGATGAGGCGTACGGATCGGTCAGAAATTCATAGCGCGCCGTGCCGTAGCGGCCGTTGTAGCTCAGCGCCATGCCCGCAGAGCGGCCGTCCGGCAGCTCCATCTCGACATACCAGGCCGGCGCGCCCTCCGGACGCTGCAGGCTCGCACCGATCACGCAGCCGTCCTGAGAAACCGTCGTATAAACGGGTGCCTGCTTTGCCACCGGCTGCCAGTTTTCATCCAGCTCCATTTCATAGGCCCGCACCGTCGTTCCCACATAGCGCGGGATCAGCACGAGCTGGTCATACTCGCCCCGGTTCCAGACCTCTGTGGGCGCGGGCTCACCGTTGGTGAACGGCGCGTTGTAGAGCACGCCGTAGATCGTCTCGTCGCAGCCGGAAAAAATACCGGAAAATGCGCTTGACTCGTCGCCGTCCTGCGGCACATGCGCTGTGGTCTCCGGCGCGGTCTCCGCTTCGGTCGGCTCGGCGGTCGCCTCCGCAGGTACTTCGGTGGTCTGCCGGGCGGGTGCTTCGGTGGTCTCCGCTGGGATCTCCAGCTCCGGCACGGCTGCCGTCTCCGGCGTCGTATTTGCCGGGTCGTTCGTCGTCGGCCCTGCCATGCAGGCTGAAAACAGCACCGCAATCGCCAAAAGTCCTGCCAAAATATGCAAACGTTTCATGTAAATGCCTCCTGAATTGCAATTCTTTTCCGCCCCCTGGTTTTTCTCCAAATGGGCATACTTCCCCCTGTGCTTGGTATTTAGACGCATCCGGCGCGAAAAGGTTCCGCAGGAAGTCGAAAAATACTGCGCATGGTTCTGCTTTTCCTCAAAAAAGAAATCCGGAAAACGCAATTTGGGCTTGCTTTTTCCGAATCCGGCGCTATAATACGTATTTGCACTAAAAAATCAAAACAGAAAGAAGTCTTATCCATGGAAATGCTGCTATCGATCGCAGTTGCATTGTTTGCAGGCCTCATGATGTCCCGCGTGGTCAAGCCGCTGAAGCTGCCGGCCGTCACGGGCTATCTGATCGCAGGCCTTTTGATCGGTCCCTTTGTGCTCGGCCGCCTGGGCATCAACGGGCTCGGCTTTACGAGCCTTGCCGCGGTGGACGTGATGGATCCGATCTCCGACGTCTCCCTGGGCTTTATCGCCTTTGCCATCGGCAACGAGTTCCGGGTCTCCCAGCTCAAGGCGATCGGCCGCCAGGCGGCGGTGGTCGCGGTCTTCCAGGCCCTGTGCGCCACGATTCTGGTGGACGTCGGCCTGCTGATCCTCCACCTTCTGATGCCTGAGGTCATCACGGTGCCCGTGGCCATCACGCTGGGCGCCATCGCCACCGCCACCGCGCCGGCTGCGACCCTGATGGTCGTCAACCAGTACAAGGCCAGCGGCCCTTTGGTTGACATACTGCTCCCGATCGTCGCGCTTGACGACGCGGTGGGCCTCATTGTGTTCTCCGTCAGCTTCGGCATCGCCAAGAGCCTCTCCGGCGGCAGCGGCGTGAGCCTGGTGAGCGTGCTGGTCAATCCCCTGCTCGAGGTGCTGGCCTCCCTGCTGCTGGGCACCCTGCTGGGCTTTGTCTACACCGAAATCGAAAAGCTGTTCCACTCCCGCAGCAAGCGGCTGAGCGTGGCCATCACCTTTGTGGTGCTGGCGGTGTCGCTCTCCAAGCTGTCGTTCGCGCTGGGCGGCGGCGTGGAGTTCGGGTTCTCGCCCCTTCTGGTCTGCATGATGCTGGGCACCGTGTTCTGCAACATCTGCCAGAGCTCCGAGGAGCTCATGGGCAAGACCGAGCGCTGGACCGCCCCGCTGTTCGTGCTCTTCTTCGTGCTCTCCGGCGCGGAGCTGGACCTTTCGGTCTTCAACAGCTTCGCCGTTGTGCTGGCCGGCATCGTCTACATTCTCTTCCGTTCCGCCGGCAAGATCGGCGGCGCGGCCATCAGCACCCGAATGATGAAATGTGAGCCCACGATCCAGAAATGGCTCGGCATCACCCTGCTGCCCCAGGCCGGTGTGGCCCTGGGCATGTCCCAGACCGTGGCAGCCGATCTCGGCAGCGAGGGCGCAATCATCCGCTCCATCACGCTGTTTTCGGTGCTGATCTATGAGCTGGTCGGCCCGATGCTCACAAAGATCGCCCTGACCAAGGCCGGCGAGATCCCCGACAAGGCCCTCAACCCCAAGCAGGAGGAGCCCAAGCACTACCGCAAGCGCGGCGGGCAGAACGTTGCCAAAGCTCACGCTGCAGCGAAGTAATTACAATCCCCCCCGCAAAACGAAACGGAGGAACCGGATGAAAACACATGATTTCTACTACGACCTGCCCGAGGAGCTGATCGCCCAGACGCCGCTGCAGCGGCGCGACGGGTCCAGGCTGCTGGTGATGCACAAGGAAGACGGCGCGCTCGAGCACCGGCATTTTTACGACGTCATCGACTATCTGCAGCCCGGCGACTGCCTGGTACTGAACAACTCCCGCGTTCTGCCGGCAAGGCTGCTGGGCAGGCGCGCCACCGGCGGCGCGGTGGAGGTCCTGCTGCTGCAGGACAAGGGCGACGGCGTGTGGGAGTGCCTGACCAAGCCCGGCAGAAAGACGCCGGTCGGAGCCGAGCTCAGCTTCGGCGAGGGCCTGCTCACCGCCACGGTGGTAGGCGCCAAAGAGGACGGCAACAAGCTCGTGCAGTTCCACTACAAGGGCATCTTCCTCGAGCTGCTCGAGCAGCTGGGCAAAATGCCGCTGCCGCCCTATATCAAAGAGGAGCTGCAGGACCAGGAGCGCTATCAGACCGTCTATTCCAAGATCAACGGCTCTGCAGCGGCGCCCACTGCCGGCCTGCACTTCACGCAGGAGCTGCTGCAGAAGATCGCCGACAAGGGCGTTTCCATCGCCTATGTGACGCTGCACGTGGGCCTCGGCACCTTCCGCCCGGTCAAGGCCGAGGAGATCACCGACCACCACATGCACGCGGAGTTCTGTATGCTCGACGCGCCCACCGCAAAGCTGCTCAACGACACGCGCTCCGCCGGCGGCCGGATCATCTGCGTGGGCACCACCTCCTGCCGGACGCTGGAATCTCTGGCCGATGAGAACGGCCATTTTGAGGAAAAGTCCGCCTGGACCGAGATCTTCATCTACCCCGGCTACCGCTTCCGGGCGATGGACGGGCTGATCACCAACTTCCACCTGCCGGAGAGCACGCTCATCATGCTGGTCTCCGCGTTTGCAGGCTATGAAAACACCATGCACGCCTACGAGATCGCCGTCAAGGAGCGCTACCGCTTCTTCTCCTTCGGAGACGCGATGCTGATCCTTCCGGAAACTGCCGCTGGCCGATGAAAAACCGGGCTTTGGCTTGACAAAACGGCAAATGCGCGATATGATGAACATACCATCACGAAGGAAAGGAGCTCGTCCTATGAAACAGCGAATTGCCCTGCTGCTGGCTGCAGTCCTGCTCTTGGCGCTGTGCGCCTGTTCGTCGAAGCCCTCTGAAGACGTCGTTTTTCAAAACGACCTGCCGACCGTGGTTCACAGCCTCTATATCAGCCCTGTCACAGAGGAGGAATGGGCCGATCCTGTGAACTATGCCCGCCTCAGCCCCGGTTCCTCCATCCACATCGACTTTGAGCGCTTCGCCGGAGACGGCGCCGAGTATGACATCGGCGTTGTGGATGAAAACAACATGAACTATGATGTCTACAATGTGCCCCTGGCCATCGGCGACAAGCTGGCCCTCTCGGCCGACGGCGAAACGGCCATCCTGACCGTGACCAGCGCTGACGGCTCGAGCACGGAGACCTATGAGGGTTATGTCTACGAAGGCGAAGGTTGATCCGAGCCCATGCTGACGGGAGCCTCCCGGGAGGCTCCCGTTTTCTGTCAAACGAGGTATTGTTATGTTCAAACTGCTGAAAACCGAAGGCGCCGCCCGCCGCGGCGAATTCACCTGTGCGCACGGCACCGTGCAGACGCCGGTGTTCATGAACGTGGGCACCCAGGGCGCCATCAAGGGCGGACTGTCTGCAAAGGATCTCAAGGAGATCGGCTGCCAGGTGGAGCTGTCGAACACCTATCACCTGCATTTGCGCCCCGGCGACCGGCTGGTGCACGACCTGGGTGGTTTACATAAGTTTATGACCTGGGACGGCCCGATGCTGACCGACTCCGGCGGCTTCCAGGTCTTTTCGCTGGCAAGCCTGCGGAAGATCAAGGAAGAGGGCGTGTATTTTGCCTCCCACATCGACGGGCGCAAGATCTTCATGGGTCCGGAGGAGAGCATGCAGATCCAGTCCAACCTGGGCTCGGACATCTGCATGGCCTTTGACGAGTGCGTGGAAAACCCCGCGACCTACGAGTATGCCAAGGCCTCCTGCGAACGCACCTACCGCTGGCTGGTGCGCTGCAAGGCGGAAAACGCCCGGCTGAACGGGCTGCCCGACACCGTGAACCCGCAGCAGATGCTCTGGGGCATCAACCAGGGCGCCACGTTTGCAGATCTTCGCATCGACAACATGAAGAAGATCGCGGACCTCGACCTTCCCGGCTACGCCATCGGCGGCCTGGCCGTGGGCGAGCCCACCGAGGTCATGTACGAGATCATCGAGGCCGTGGAACCCTTCATGCCGAAGGACAAGACCCGCTACCTCATGGGCGTCGGCACGCCGACGAACATCATCGAGGGCGTTGCCCGCGGCGTGGACTTCTTTGACTGCGTGATGCCGGCCAGAAACGCCCGGCACGCCAAGCTCTTCACCTGGGAGGGCGCGCGGAACCTCAAAAACGCCAAGTACGAGCGCGACGAGCGGCCGATCGACGAGCACTGCGACTGTCCGGTCTGCCGGCGCTACTCCAGGGCCTACATCCACCACCTGTTCAAGGCCGAGGAGATGCTGGCCATGCGCCTGGCGGTCATGCACAATCTCTACTTCTACAACCAACTCATGGCAAAGATCCGCCAGGCGCTGGACGAGGGCCGCTTCGCCGCCTTCCGGGCGCAGTATTCCGAGCAGCTGGCCCGCAAAATTTAACAATTTCATGCTTGCATTTGGCAGGCTGTGATTGTATAATAACAGAAAAACAAATGGAGGTACCCAAATGGCCTTATTTCGCACATTTCTGATGATGCCGACGGCAGCCGAAGGCGCCGAAGCCGGCGGCGGCAGCATGATTTCCATGCTCATCATGCTCGTGGCTGTGTTCGCAGTCTTCTACTTCATGATGATCCGCCCCGAGAACAAGAAGAAGAAGGAGCAGGAAGAGCTCCGCAACGCGCTGAAGAAGGGCGACAAGATCACCACGATCGGCGGCATCATGGGCACCATCGTTTCGGTCAAAGACGACGACATCGTCATCGAGACCAGCGAGGATCAGGTCCGCATGGAGCTCAAGAAGTGGTCCGTCATGACCAACGAGACCGCCGAGGCCGACAAGAAGAAAAAGCAGGAAGAAGCCAAGGCCGAGGCCAAGCGCCGCAAGGAAGAAAAGGCTGCCAAGAAGAACCTGTAAGCTTCATCGCGATTTTGTTCAACAAAAAAACTGCAAGCTCAATTCGAGCTTGCAGTTTTTTGTTCTGTTGATTACTCGGCGTCTTCCTCAGCCAGAGCCTCTTCCTGCTCTTCCACAGTGGGCTCCTCCACCGCGCGGATGGACAGGGAGATGCGCTTGTTCTCGGCGTCGATGCCGATGATCTTGACGTTCACTTCCTGGCCGACGCTCAGCACGTCCTCGGGCTTGTTGATGCGGCGGTTGGCGATCTGGGAGATGTGGATCAGGCCGTCCACACCGGGGATGATCTCAGCAAACGCGCCGAAGGTCATCATCTTGACCACCTTGACGGGGACCACGTCGCCGACATTGAACTTGGCGGTGAACTGGCTCCAGGGGTTCATCTCCGCGGTCTTGTAGCCCAGGGAGATCTTCTTCTTTTCCGGATCGAAGTTGATGACATAGACGTCGATCTCGTCGCCGACCTTGACGACCTCGGCGGGGTTCTTGATGCGGTTCCAGCTCAGCTCGGACACATGGACCATGCCGTCCACGCCGCCCACGTCGACAAACGCGCCGTAGGAGGTCAGGGACTTGACCTTGCCGTGATACTTCTTGCCGATCTCGATCTCGCTCCAGATCTTCTCCTGCGCGGCCTTGCGCTCCTCATTGAGCACGTCGCGGATGGAGCCGACCACACGGCCGCGGGCGCCGCGGTTGACCTCAGTGATGCGCAGGCGGACGTTCTTGCCGCGCATGACTTCCAGATTGCCGCCGCGGGCGACGCCGGAGGCGGAAGCGGGCACGAACACACGGATGCCCTTGACATTGGCGACCAGGCCGCCCTTGTTGATGTCGGTGATGACAGCTTCCATCGGGGTCTTGTTCTCGCAGGCTTCCTCGAGCTCGTCCCAAACCTTCTCGCCGTCGATCTTCTTCTTGCTCAGCTGCACGGTGCCTTCCTGATCGTTCACGCGAACGACGAAGACCTTGATCTCGTCGCCGACCTTCAATACGTCCTCAGGCTTCACATTGGGATCCGCGCTGACTTCGTCGTAGGGGATGTAACCGGCATGCTTGGTGCCGAGATCGACCTGCACTTCGGTGTTGCCGATCGAGGTAACGATACCTGTGACCCTGTCTCCTGTATTTAAAGTCTTGATACTGGCGTCGAGCATGGCCTCGAAGCTCTCCTCCGTAGCAGTATCAGCAGTAGTTTTGATTTCCTTGATTTCGTCCATCGTCTGATTGACCTCCTTTATTATCCACGCAGGTGTCGACGCGCCTGCAGTGATGCCGATTCTGGCAGCGCCGGACAGCTCGCTCAAATCGAGCTCCGACGCGTTGTCCACCAGAAAGACCCGTTCACAGTGCTGCCTGCAGATGGCAGCGAGCTTTCCGGTGTTGGAGCTTGTCCGGTCCCCGACGACGACCATTGCCTCGCAGGAAGCGGCAAGCGCTGCGGCTTCGGACTGACGATCCTCGGTCGCTTTGCATATTGTATCAAAGATTTCGCAATTTGTACACACTTTTTTTGAAATTTCAGCACATTTTTTATGTAAAAATTGTGTACTCGTGGTCTGAAAAACCAAAAAAAGCGGTTTCGCGGCGATTTCCGGCGAAGAGGTGAGATATATTTCTAACTCCTCCGGCGTTTCAAAGACCAGCGGGTGCCGGCACCAGCCGGCGATCGCCGCCACCTCGGGGTGGGCGCGGGTGCCGATGATGACGGGCTGGCGGCCCTGGGCCTCCCCTTTTCGCACCAGCTCGTGGATGCGGCTGACAAAGGGGCAGGTGGCGTCCACCACCGAAAGGCCCCGCTGCGCAAGCTGCTCGTAGACGGCACGGCCCACGCCATGGGAGCGGATGATGACGGTGCTGCCGTCCGGGATCGCATCCACGTCGG
Organism: Oscillospiraceae bacterium; assembly: GCA_902795195.1. Lineage (GTDB taxonomy): Bacteria > Bacillota > Clostridia > Oscillospirales > Oscillospiraceae > JAFRPC01. The sequence continues at coordinate 103,433 of CADBKF010000001.1, read as the reverse complement.
CGATCTCCCGGACGCCCAGGTCGTTAAAATGCTGCACCACGTGGCGGTTGTGGATGATGGGCCCCAGGGTCACGGCCTGCTTGCCCTCGCGGATCGTCTGCTCCACGAGCTCCACGGCCCGTTTGACCCCGAAGCAGAAGCCCGCGGTCTCGGCTACTCTGATTTCCATGGCAGCTCCTCTCAAGTCTTACCCAGATCGTAGATCTTCTGCATGAGCTTCTTCGTCTCGGCCTCGAGCTCCTCATTGGACGGCCTGCGGGAGCTGAATTCCGGGTGGTAGGGCTCGCCCATGATGCAGCGGATCGGCTGGAACGGCTTGCGGTTCGGGGTCAGATAGATCGGCACGATGGGCACGCCCGTCCGGTGGGCCAGCAGCACCGCGCCGGACTTGGGCTCGACCTGCTTGCCCTTCTTCACGCGCGTTCCCTCCGGGAAGATCAGCAGCTTGTCCCCGTTTTTGAGATAGCCCAGGGACTTTTTGATGGCGTTGATGTCCGCGCCGTCGCGGTCCACCGGGAAGGCGCCGAACCAGGACAGGAAGCGGCCCAGCACGGGCGCGTCCATGACCTCTTTCTTTGCCATGAACCAGGGCATCTGCTTGTCACGCATCAAGAGCACCACCCAGACCGGGTCTGCCAGGCCCGAGTGGTTGGCGCACAGCAGCGCGCCGCCCTCGGGCAGGTGCTCCCTGCCCTTGAAGATCGGGAAATGCAGCAGGCTCATCACAAACAGCACCGGCCAGTAGATGACCTTGAGCCCGTAGTACATCATCCATCTCACAGGGCCGCGACCTTCCTTCCGATGATGTCCTTGATCTCGGCGACGACCTCGTCCACATTCTTGTAAGAGGCGTCCACCACGAAGGCGTCGTCTGCCTGCTTCAAGGGCGCGATGGCACGGTTCATATCCTGCTGATCGCGCGCGATCAGCTCCTTGAGCACGTCCTCGAACTTCACCTTTTCGCCCTTGCCCTGCAGCTCCAGGAAGCGGCGCTCGGCGCGCACCTCGGCGCTGGCGGTGAGGTAGATCTTGACCGTGGCGTTCGGTAGCACGACCGTGCCGATGTCGCGGCCGTCCATGATGACGTTCTGGGTCCTGGCCAGATCCCGCTGCATCTGCAGCAGGTAGTCGCGCACACACTTTTGCGCCGAGACGCCGGAGGCCATCATCGACATTTCCGGCGTGCGGATCTCGCCGGTGACGTCCTGTCCGTTGAGGAACATGTGCTGCACGCCGTCCTGCCACTCGATCTGAATGTTCACGTCGTCGATGCAGCGCTCGATGCCGTCCTTATCCTTGGGGCCGATGCCCATGAGGCTCATGTGGTAGCCCACGGTGCGGTAGATCGCGCCAGTATCGACATAATGATAGCCCAGCTCACTGGCCAGGCGCTTTGCGACGGTGCTCTTCCCGGCGCCGCCGGGGCCGTCGATGGCAATGCTGATGTAGTTCATTTGCTTGCTCCTATGTTTCGTCATTTGACGTAGTGTTCTCTTTCAGCGCGGCAAGCTCTGCCGCGGTCAGCTCCCGGTATTCGCCGGGCTTGAGGCTTCCGAGCTCCAGGCTGCCCTCGGCCACCCGCTTGAGGCGGGTCACGCGCAGGCCGGCGGCCTCGCACATCCGGCGGATCTGCCGGTTGCGGCCCTCGTGAATGGTGATCGTGAGCTTCGCCTGGCCGTCTCTGGCATGCAGCACGTGCAGCCCGGGCGGGCGGATTGGGCGCCCGTCGAGCTCGATGGGCCGGCGCAGCAGCGCCTCGGCGCCGTCGTGCCAGCCGTTGACCCAGACCAGGTAGCGCTTCGGCGTCTCCCGGCTGGGATGGGTCAGGCGGTAGGCCAGATCGCCGTCGTTCGTCATGAGCAGCAGGCCCTCGGAATTGAGGTCCAGCCGCCCCACGGGATAGAGCCGCAGATCCCCCGGGACCAGCTCCATCACGGTTTTGCGGCCCTTTTCATCCGAGGCGGTCGTGACGTAGCCGCGCGGCTTGTAGAGCAGCAGCGTGCGCTTCTGCGCGGGCGCAGCAAGACGAACGCCGTCGAGCTCAATGACGTCGACAGACAGATCCGCCGTGTCGCCGACGGCGGCTTTCACGCCGTTGACCGTCACGCGGCCGGCCGCGATCAGCTCCTCGGCCTTGCGCCGGGAGCAAACACCGCAGCCGGCGATGATTTTTTGCAAGCGTTCCGCCATGGCGCCTCCTATGATGAGCTTTCGGATAATACCACCGGGATCTCTGCGATCGGGACGTTGTCGGCAAAGACGCGCACCGCGCCGGCGTCCCCGCCTGCTGCATACGGCGGAAAGAGCACCGAGGCCTCCGTCCAGGCATAGGACACCCGCTCCTCCGGCAGAAGGCCGAGGGACAGGTCCTCCCCTGCCAGCAGCTCCGTCCACCCCGCCGGGCCGCAGACCGTCGGGACGCAGTACACCGGCTCCCCCTCCTTGGCGACGTCGAGCGCCTGATAGCGGGAAAACGCCGCGTCATACAGCGCCGCATGGTCCTTCCAGTCGTCGGGATCGCTGATCGTGACGCAGATCAGCGTCCGTCCGAGGCGGCGGACCGCGCTCACAAGGATGCGCCCGGCGGCTTTGGTGTAGCCGGTCTTGACGCCGACGGCCCCCTCCAGCTGCCAGAGCAGCTTGTTGTGGTTGACGAAGGAAAAGCCCTCCATCGTGGCGCTTTTGGTGGAGACGATCTGCGCAAACAGCGGATGTTTCAGCGCCGCTGCCGCCAGGTCCGCCAGATCCCGCGCAGTGCTGTAGTTTTCCGGGTCGTCCAGCCCGTGCGGATTGGCAAAATGGGTGTCTGCCAGCCCCAGGGCAGCAGCCCGTTCGTTCATAGCCTCCACAAACGCGGCAGTGCTGCCGCAGGCAGCATAGGCCAGGGCCGCCGCCGCGTCGTTGCCCGACTGCAGCAGCGCCCCGTAGAGCAGGGTCTTCACCGTCACGCGCTGGCCTGCCTTGAGCCAGAGGGAGCTCCCCTCCAGCCCTGCAGCCTCCGCCGGTACGGAGATCTCCGCCGCCGGATCGCAGCGCTCACAGGCCAGATAGCCCGTCATGATCTTCGTCGTGCTGGCGATCAGCGCCCGCTGATCCGCGTTATGGGCATAGAGCACCCGCCCGGTGTCGGCGTCGATCACAATGGCTGAGGCCGCAGAGATCGCCTGACACGGGCTCACGCACGCCAGCAGCAGCGCCAGCGCGACAAAGCAGTATATTTTTCGCACAATCATCACCCGCGCGTAGCTTTCCCGCGCGGGCGGCTTTTATGCAAATTCAGTCGAAATATCGCTTATTCGGGCCGCTTGCCCTCGAGGAAGTCGGCAAATTTGTCGAACATCTCGGGCGCCATCTCCACGACGCGGTCCACGGTGGTGCTGGCGGGCGCCGCAACCGGCAGCATCCGCACGTTGCTGCCCGTGATGACCAGGAAGGCCACGGGATCGATGTTCATGCTGCAGCCCATGCCGCTGCCGCCGAACATGCTGTCCTTCTCGGCCTTCTTGTTGCCGGTGAAGTCGCTGCCGCCGCCGCCCATGCCGATCTTCACCTTGGAGACCGGGATGATGGTGACGCCGTCGCCGGTCGTGATCGGCTCGCCGATCACGGTATTGACGTTGACCATGTTCTGGATCTTCTCCATCGAGTCGGAGATCATTTCGGAAAATCTGTTCGCCATAATTATGATACCGCCTTTTCCACGTTATTTTTGCCGGGCTGTTGTTCTGCGTTTTCTTTTTCCTTCTGCTGCTGTGCCAGCAGCTGTTTTTCATGCTTTTTCCGGGCAATCAGAAGCTTGATGCCGCGGAAGCCGTATTTGAATGCGATGCCGAGCAGGTCGAAGATCAGATAGCGCATGTAGAGCTCGGCCTCCACCTTGGTCTTCGAGGAGGAGAAGTCGGGCACCACGGAGACATCGCCGTGTTTGACCTTGAATTTCCGATTCAGGATCGGGCCCATGCCGCCGATGATTGCCATAATCTTTCCGTAGTTCTCGGCCAGCTTCGACGGATCGGAGCCGCCGAAGCGCACGTGCACGATCAGCTTCTTGATGGTCAGCCGGCGGAACACGCTCCCAAGCGCGTCCACCGCCAGCCTGGCAAAGGGCAGCAGGCCGCGTACCTTGTCCATCAGCGGCTCTTCGGGCTTGGGCGGCGGCGGATCCTTGTGGATGAGCTTGGCCGCCTCGGCCTTCTGCTTCTGCTCAGCCTTTTTGACCGCGTTTGCGGCCTTCTTTTTTTCTTCCTTCTCCAGCTGCTTGCGGGTCTTCGGCTTGGCGGGCAGGATCTGGATCTTCAAAGGCCCTGCCACGGCCTTGACCGTCGCCTCGCCGTCGTATTTTGCATACACGCCCACCGGGATCAGCAGGATCAGGATGAGAATACCCAAAATGATGGCAAGCGCGATCATGGCTGTGCCTCCTCCGTGCTCTGGGCTGCCTCGGCAGCCTGCTTTGTCTCCGGCGCCGTCTCCTGGATCGGCAGATCGGTGATTTCCAGCTGCTCCTTGCGGCCAAAGGTCATTTTGTCAATCTGCGGCAGCTCGTCAAGCGAGGAAAGCCCGAAGGTCCGCAGAAAATCCGGGGTCGTGCGATACAGGATCGGTCTGCCGGGCACGTTGAGGCGCCCGCTCTCCTCAATGAGCTTCTTCGTCAGCAGCGCGCCCACGGAATAGGAGCTGTCGACGCCGCGGATCTGGTCGACATAGGCACGGGTCGCGGGCTGATAGTAGGCGATCACCGTGAGGGTCTCAAGCTGGGCGGCAGAGAGCTTCGGCGGCTTTCGGGTCTCCAGGGCCTTGGTCACAAAGCCCGAATACTCGCCGGCGGAGCACAGCTGATAGCTGTCCTCAAGGCGCACCATGCGCACGCCGCGGCGCTCAAAGGAGAGCCGGTCCATCAGGGCCCTGGCCGCTTCGTGGACCTCGCTTTCGTCCACCTCGGCCACGTAGGCCAAACGAGAGGCCGGAACCGGCTCGCCGGCGGCAAACAGCACGGCCTCCAGCAGGCGTTCGAGTTCATTCTGCTCCAAGCTCCAGCGCTCCTTCCTCCGTGCCCTCGGGCACCTTGATAAACTTGATGGCGGGGTCCTCCGCCGTGTCGGCGATCTCGACCGAGTGCAGCCGGCACAGCTCCAGCACGGCCAGGAAGGTCGCCACGATCTCGGACCGGGATTTGTTGCCCGAAAAGAGCTGGCGGAACCTGCTGATGCCGCGCATGATGAGCTTTTTCAGAAGCTCTGCGGATTTTTTCGTCACGGGATAGGGCTCCTTGCCCACAATGCCGACAAAGCTGGCCGTGGGCGGCGGCATCTGCCGCTGGGAGCGGTCGGCAATCGCGGCAAAGGCCGCAAGCAGATCCGCCGGATCGTGCTGATAGCGGTAGCTGTTGTCCTTCTCATAGGGCTCGGGGCCCTTGACAAAGAGGTTTCTGCCGATCTCGTTGCGCCCCTCAAGGAACTGGGAGGCGGTTTTGATCTGTTCGTAGGCGTCCTTGCGCTGGCGTTCCTCCAGCGAGCGGATCAGCAGCTCCATCTCCGAGAGCGCCTCCTCCTGCTCGGCCGCCGAGAGCAGCATCTTGGTCTTGATGAGCATCAGGTGAGAGGCCATGGCGATAAACTCGCTGGCAATCTCCATGTCCATGCGCTTCATTTCGTCCAGATACGCCAGGTACTGCTCGAGGATCGAGGCAATGCTCACGTCCTGTATTTCAATTTTATTCTTGCTCAAAAGCAGCAGGATCACATCCAGCGGGCCGTCGAAGTCCTCCGGCAGCTCCGCCCGGGTGTGCACCACGCCTTCGAGGTGATATCTCGGTTCGTCCATCTGTAGTGGTTCGTGGATAGTGGTTCGTGATCAAAAATCTTCAGAAAATCTGGCGCAGAATGTTGGGATCGGGGAACGGCAGATGCGTCAGAAGCGAAAGTCCGCGCAGCAGACCCGTTCGCAAAAAGTCCAGCGGGACATCCAGCACGCCGGTAAACAGCAGGAGCATCAAAGCAAACATGCCGTAGCGCTCGTAGCGCATGAGCCAGAGATAGGCCTTGTCCGGCAGCACGATGGCCAGGATCTTCGAGCCGTCCAGCGGGGAGATCGGGATCAGATTGAACACCGCAAGGCCGGCGTTCAGCGTCGCCAGAATGTAGAAAAAGTAGAAGAAATAAAAGCGCGCGCCCTCGCCGGCGATCAGAGCGGAAATGCTGTTTTTGTCAAACGCGAAGAAGCACTGGAGCACCAGGCAGCTCACAAGCGCCAGCAGCACATTGGAGCCTGGCCCCGCCAGCGAGGTCAGCGCCATGCCGGTCTTGGGGTTTTTGAAGCGGCGCATGTCCACCGGCACAGGCTTGGCCCAGCCGAAATGCACGATGGCCAGCATCAGAAGGCCGCTGACGGAAAGGTGCCGCAGGGGGTTGAGCGAAAGCCTGCCCAGGCGCTGGGCGGTGTCGTCGCCCAGAAGCTTGGCCGCCAGGGCGTGGCTGCATTCGTGCACGGTCAGGGAGATCACGGCGGCCAGGATGACCGTTGCCTGCGTGATGACCCACTGCAGGTCGATTCCCTGTGCCCATTGCTGCAATGCTGACATGATACTCCCCCTTTTCATCGTTATATTATACCACAGTCAACCCAAAACAGTCAACCCGTTTCCGCCAGACTTTTCCCGGGCAAAAAAACGTAAAAAGGGGCCGCAGACCGAATTCTGCGGCCCCTTTGGGGTTAAGGCTTATCCGAAGTAGACTTTTGCTGCCTGGTTGTAGGCGTAGAGGGCGCAGATCAGCTCGTGCAGCGCTGCATCCTCGAGCTGCAGGGCCTTTGCCATGTAGCTTTCCGCACCAAACTCGATCTCGGTGCCGTTGAAGGAAACCTTCCAGGTCTTGGTGATGTCCTTGGCGGAAATGTTCTCGATGGTCCAGCAGACAATGGAACTGCCCACATTCGCCTTCTTGAGCGCCTTGCCGTCTACCGTGACGGTCACGGCGTCGGCCAGGGCCTTGTCCGTCACCTTGAAGTAGAGCTTGTACATGGTCTGGCTGCGCAGGACCAGGCTGGTGCCGTAGTACTGCAGGCCGAACGGCGCAAACTGCTCGTCGGTGTAGGTGGCAGCTGTCAGCTCGGGTGCGGCGGGCAGGGCCACATTGTTCAGATCGATCGCGGGATTTTCCGTGTTGTAGCCGAAATACTTCTGCGCCTCGGCGCCGTAGACCAGCATGGATCTGGCCAGCGTCTTGAGGGTATCGCTGTAGTCGCCTGCGATAATGGCGTCAGCATAGGTCTTAACCGAGGTCTTGACCGGCTCCTGGGCCTCGCCGCCGACCGTCAGGGTCGCGGTGATCTCCTCGGTCATCTCCTTGGCGGGCACGCCCGCGGTGACCTTGTAGCAGGTGCCGAAGCCCTCGACCTCCTCCGCCGTCAGATCCTTCAGCTCGACGGTTGCGGTCTTATCGGCCCAGGCGAGGGCCACCGACAGGTCCTCTGCCGCCTCGCTGCCGGGGGCCACATAGAAGTTCACGCCGATCTCGCCGCCGAGCGACAGGCTCTGGCCGACGATGGCCGCCTTCACAGGCTCCACCGGGGCCGCCTCCAGCAGGACCAGGGACAGATCATCGATCGTGCCCCAGCCGCCGGCGCCGAACGGAAGATTCACGCCGACCGTCACAGTGGTCTTCTCAGAGACTGTGAAGGTCACGCTCGGGTTCTGCCAGACAGCCCAGCCAGCGAGCGTAAAGGCTGCGGTCTCCGTGTTTTCGCCGATTGTGGCGTAGATGTACTGGCCGTCCACACTCTTGACGTCGCCCTGGGTATAGAGCGAGAAGCTGTATTTGCCGGGCTCGAGCTCCACCGTCTGGGAGAGCTTCACGGTTTTGGCGGCCGCATTGTAGAAGTGGAAGCTTCTGCTGCCGGAATGCGGGTCGTCGGTCGTCCGGCTGCCGTTCTCATAGGTATACATGCTCATATCCGACTCCTCAAAGCCGGGGTTCTGCAGAAGGTTCGGATATGTGACCGTGACGGTCGCGGTGGTCTCGGCGGTGCCCAGGTCATAGGACAGGGTCACAACGCCCTTGACGCTGTAGGTGCCGGGGGTGTTGACGTCCACGGCTGCCACATCCGCCTCGTCCCAGGCAACGGCCTCGTCCTTGGCAGCGCCCACGTTATAGGTGACCTTGACGGTCCCGGGCAGCGTGAGCGCATTGCCCTGCTCGAGCTTGATCTCGACGGTCTCAACGGTCTCCACCTGCTTCTCGATCAGCTCTTCCGTGCCGACCATCATGTAGTTCCAGGTGTAGAGGGAATCAAGCGCCTTGCCGTGGAAGTCGAACATGGCCTGGTTGTCCACCGCAGAGCCGCCGAACCACTTGCCCGCGTCGTTGGGATCATATTCCGTGGCATAGGAGGCTGCCCAGCCGGAGCCGAACTGCTCCCACTTCTGCTTGTTGGAGGCCAGAATGGTCTGATCCAGCGTGCCGCTCTCGTCGTAGGCGTACTGGACGGGAATCCAGGCGTTCTCCCAATAGAACACGCCGATGCCGGCCTCGCCCACGGCGGTGACCGCCTTGGCGGCGGAGACCAGCTCGTCGGCCTGGCCCTGCTGGGAGAAGGCATAGGCGGCATTGCCGTCGTTGTTGCCCTTGCGCACGGTGTTGTCCCAGCCGTCGCCGTCGTCCAGCGTCCAGGCCCAGGAGGTCTCCGCCACCACGACCTGCTTGCCGTAGGTGTCGGCCACCTGCTTGAGCACGCTGGTCAGGTTGTCGGTGGTGCCGTGCCAGTAGGGATACCAGGAGGATGCGAACACGTCGTAGTCGACGTTGTTGTCGCTCAGGTTCTTGGCCTGGTTGGCGTAGTTGCCGGAGCGCTCGGGATTGGTGAAGTGCACGGCAACCAGGATCGGATGCTCGTATTCTGCCGAGATTCTGCGGATGGCCGCGGAGCCGGCGGAGAAGATCTTCGCCTTGTTGGCCCAGCTGGACTCGCCGCAGATGGAGCTGGTGGTCTCGTTGCCCACCTGGACCATGCCGACGTTGACGCCGGCATCAAGCAGGGTCTTGAGGGATGCGTAGGTGAATGCGTCCACCGCCTCGGCCTTCTGGTCCACGGTGTAGCCGGACCAGGCCTTGGGGGCCTTCTGCTTGCCGGGATCGGCCCAGAAGTCGGAGTAGTGGAAGTCGATGAGGACCTTCATGCCGGCGTTGGTCGCCCAGACGCCCATGGCCTTGGCCGCGTTCACATCGCAGTTGCCGCCGCCGTAGCCGTTGCCGTCGCCGTCATAGGGGTCGTTCCACACGCGCAGACGGATGTAGTTGAACCCGGCCTTGGCCAGAAGGTTGAAGAAGCCCTGATCGTCCAGCTCGTTGCCCTCGTAGTCATAGAACTTCGCGCCGGAGTTCACAATGGAGAGGTAGGAGGACACGTCGGTGCCGCGCATGAAGTCCTCGGCATCCACGCCGGGCACCTTCTCCACGGCAAGCGTCGGGGTGTGCTCAAGCTCGACCGCCGTGTAGATCGCGCCGGTGCCGAAGAGCTTGAGGTCATCAAAATGGCCCCAGTACTTGACTGGGCCAGTGCCGCCGAAGTCAAAAGTAATCTCAGTTGTTCCCTCGACATTAAATGCGTCGGTCTCGATCGTGTTCCAGACGTTCCAATCCACCGTGGTCACGGTGTCCGCCTGCTGTGTAAGCACGGTGTCGCCGGCATAGATCGTCCACTTGAGGTTGCTGTCGATGCCCTGCCCACTGATCAGGAAGCTAAACTTGTACGTGCCGGCCGTCAGCTTGACAGTATAGCGTGCATGGATTTCAACCGCCTCTGTGTCGCTGGCCCAGAGACTCAGTGTTGAAGAGGTGTTGGGTGTATTCCATTGGTCACTTTCCAGTGGATTTTCCGGCAGGCCGGACAGAACCCAGTTGCTGGTGTCGCCTTTTTCAAAATCACCATTGGGAATTGCAATCTCATTGAGCGGTTCTGTGTAAGTGTCCCAAACAGCATCCGCGCTTGCATCGGAAAAGCTGGTGATGTAGTTCTTGCTGGCGTCCAGTACAATATCGCCGGTCTGATTCCATTTTGCTTCCCAATAATCGCCGTCCTTGGCCGGATCACAGCGAACCAGGATTACATTGGTCCACGTGCCTTCCGGAACGGTGGTTACGTAGACACTGCTTTCCGGCGCTACCGGTTCCAGAAGCGACCAGCCATTGGTGCTGCCATTGAAGAAAAATGCCCGCTGTACAGCTCCGTCATTGGTCCACCAGTCCACTGCACCCAGATTGACATAGAGCTTCTCGCTGCCGTCATAGGTTCTGGTTTCTGCAAAAGCGGCAGTCGCCGGCAGCAGCGTCAGCACCAAGGCCAGCGCCAGGAGCAAGCTGAAAAAACGTTTTGTTTTCATGAGGGTTCCTCCTTTCCCGAATATGGTTATTTTACCACATTTTCCCCCTGCGTGCAAGAGAAGTTTTGATGAATTTTCACAAATCTGCGCAGTCGTCAGCACAAATTCATCCAGTCGTCAGCTTTTGCTTGCGGGCACTTGACAGGCGTGGTATAATAGACGCGGAACAGAGGTGATACCATGGCACAGGCAGGCGTGAAGCTGGTGGCCAAAAACCAGCAGGCCCGGCACGAATATTTCATAGAAGAGACCTTCGAGGCCGGCATCGAGCTGGTGGGCACCGAGGTCAAGTCCATCCGCGCCGGCACGATCAGCCTGAAGGATGCCTGGTGCCAGGTCAAAAACGGCGAGCTGTTCATCCGCCAGATGCACATCTCCCCCTATGAGAAGGGCAACATCTTCAACAAGGACCCGCTGCGGCCGCGGCGGCTGCTCATGCACAAGCGTGAGATCCTGCGGCTCTACGGCAAGGTCAAGCAGGACGGCATGTCCATCATTCCTCTGTCCGTCTATCTCAAAAACTCCCGTGTCAAGGTCGAAATTGCACTCTGCAAGGGCAAAAAGCTCTACGACAAGCGTGACGACGCCGCAGTGCGCGACGCCAAGCGGCAGATCGACCGGGCCATGAAGGAAAGGAGTCATTAAATGTCCAACCCCATTTTCACCATCACCATGACCGACGGCGGCGTCATGAAGGGCGAGCTCTACCCCGACGTCGCGCCGCAGAGCGTCTATAATTTCATCGACCTGGCCAACAAGGGCTTCTATGACGGGCTGATTTTCCACCGCGTCATCAAGGGCTTCATGATCCAGGGCGGCGACCCCACCGGCACCGGCATGGGCGGCCCCGGCTACTGCATCAAGGGCGAGTTCCTGTTCAACGGCGTGGACAACAAGCTCAAGCACAAGCGCGGCGTGCTGTCCATGGCGCGCTCCTCCTCCCCCAACTCCGCCGGCAGCCAGTTCTTCCTGATGCACCAGGACGCCCCGCATCTGGACAAGCAGTATGCTGCCTTCGGCAAGGTCACCGAGGGTCTGGAGATCGTCGACCAGATCGCCTCGGTCAAGGTCGACAGCAGCGACCGGCCGCTGGAGGATCAGACCATCGCCTCCATCCGCGTCGATACGCTGGGCGAAACCTATCCCGAGCCCAAAAAGCTCAAGGACCCCTACGGTCGTTTCTGACGCATCACCTATTCACTATTATCTATTCTCTATTATCTATTCCCTGCGCCGCAAGGCGCACCCATGGGGCTGTACCGGTTTCGACGGGGATCGTGCGGCTGGAATAGCGGGCGGAGGCGCCTGGCCTCCTCAAAACGGGCAACTTTCTAAATTAACTGACAACGATAACTTCGTTCTGGCTGCTGCTTAATTAGCGGCCCATCCGCCCCGGAAGGACCACGAGCCGGGCTCGGGTGTGATTTTAGTGGTGACCGTGCGTGCGGTAAGCTTTGCCCGCACCATGCATCATGAAGCTACTAAGACCGTAAGCGTGTTTGTTCGCGTGCGGCCGAGGGAATGTAAATAACAAACTGCGCCCGGAGAAGTTCCTGTCAAGTGGTTTTCGGACAGGGGTTCAACTCCCCTCAGCTCCACCACGTCGTGCGCTTCGCACGGCTCAGAAAAAAGCGTCTTTTGTCCCCTGACAAAAGGCGCTTTTTTGAATCGTACCCTGATCCCTGATCCCTAATCCCTGATCCCTGATCTCAGCGAGGTGAAAACAGATGCTGAATATTGCAGAATTCAGCCGGCAGTATACGGTCCGGCGGTTGGATGCGTCAGATGTGGACGAAATTCGGGCCCTCTGCGCCGGGAACACACTGTATTATCAGTATTGCCGGGCGCAGCCCGCCAGAGAGCAGATTTTGAACGATCTGAGCATCACCCCGCCCGGCATCGGGGCCGAGGACAAATACTATGTGGGCTTCTATCAGACTGACACACTTGTCGCCGTGATGGATCTGATCGACGGGTATCCGGAACGCGGCATCGCATTTATCGGCTTTTTCATGATGAACGCAGCCCTGCAGGGCTGGGGCGTCGGCTCCTCGATCATTCGGGGCCTTGCCGATGCTCTGAAAGCGCAGGGCAAAACCGCAATTCAGCTCGGCATCGACAAGGGCAACCCGCAATCGACGCACTTCTGGAAGAAAAATGGCTTTTCCGTCCTCCGGGAGGTCCCGCAAGACGGCTGGACCGTCCTGCTTGCCCGGAAGCAGTTGTAGTTTTGGGAGTTACGCAAGAGAAGCGAGAATTGCTATGGAAAATGACAGCACTGCCGTCCCAATCATTGCGAACCAGCGCGCACGCTGGTTCGCAATGACGGGATCGGGTATGCGCTCGGATCATCCAACTGCGCTGCTCCCGGCAGGTTTTTGTCTCGCTGCAAACATGCAGAAAAACCGTCAGTTTCTGAACTATTGCAGCGGTATGAGAAGAATGTTGTTCTCCGGGGCGGCCTGGCTGGTGAGGCTGTTGGCGGCTTCGATCTCGCTGACGGACGCGCCCAGCTGCTTTGCCAGCGGCCAGAGCGGGCCGCCGGCATAGCGGCGCACGACCACGGACGGTCGCTTCTTCCCTTCCCGCGGCGTGATCTCCCCGCCGGCCAGATTCTGCCAGGCCCCATCCTGCCGGATGTCCAGGGTAAATCCCAGCTCGGCGTCGATCTGCACGCCGTCGGCATTCACGGAAGCCTCCGGGGGCGCGGTCAGCGCCGCCCGGCTCAGGCAGCGGCAGGACGGCGCAAGCGCGGTGCTGCAGCCGCACTCTCCGCGCAGGCTCTTGCTCTTGAGCAGGCCGTCCGCACCGAGATACAGCAGATTTCCGCTCAGCGCGCAGGTTAGATACACGCTGTCCTGGCTGCGGCGCTGGGTGGGCTTGTCAGCCAGCAGGGAGACATACAGCACCCGCTCGGCCTTGATCGGCGTCTGCAGCCGCGCGCTTTGCCGGATCGTCTGCAGATCCAGCCGCGGCTGCACCGAGACCGTCTGCCAGACCGGCTCGAGCGTGCCGCCCAGGGCGTAGGCGTCCTCGGTGACGGTGATCGGCCTGCGATCGATGATGCAGACCTGCGCCAGCAGATTGAGGTCCGCCAGCAGGGTCCGGCTCTCCATCTGCCCGTCGGTCTCCAGCTGCGCCGCGGTAATGACCGGCCAGACCTCGACCTGCCCGTCCGGCCACTCGCCGGAGAGCTCCGCGTACTGGGAAAACGGCAGCCGCCCCCGATAGGTGTTGATCGAGCCGTCCGTGCCCAGATACAGCAGCGCCACGTCCACCTCGCCCTTGAACACTGCCCGGCTGCCGATCACGCGGCCCTCGTGCACCTTCGGGTTCAGCTCCCAGCGGAGGATGCGCTCGATGGCAGGGCTCGTGTCCGTCAGCTGCAGCTCGTCCTGCACGCGAAATTCCTGGGCAGCGCAGTCCACCGGCAGCAGGGCCGGATAGGTGTTTTGCTGCTGCTGCAGCGCCTCGGGCGCGTCCTCGATGGCAGCCAGGCCCAGGTGCTCGGGCGTGAGCTCGGTCAGCTCGATGCCCAGATTGGCCCGCAGCAGCACCTTTCTGGCGTTCACCGAGCGGGCGTCGATGCTCTTGAGAAACAGCCGCGTGATGACGCAGCTCTCCCGGTCCTGCAGCTCCCGCTGCAGACGAAACGGCAGCCAGCCCTCGAGCAGCTGCGGCGCGCCCTCGCCCTCGGGCACATAGACGACCCCGGCCTGCACCCCGCCGGAGAGGCGGACGCTGCCCGCCTCGACGCTCCGCTCGGGCAGCACCACCGTCCCCCAGGCGTCCACCACCCGGTCCAGATCCGGCAGCCGCTCGGGCACGACGATCTCCGCCGTCAGCTCCTGATACAGGGTTTCCGGCTCCCTGCCCCGGAGAAAGTCCAGCGGCTGTTCTTTGCTTGTCAGCTTCATTTGATCACTCCTTGCTCGTTCTGCTATACGATATGCATGAGCTTTCCAAATATGCCTACCGTTTTCGCAAAAGAAGCACGCCCGCCGCCACGCAGCCGGCGCCTAGCAGAAGCAGCAGCCACAGCGAGCAGATGGCCGAGGAGATCAGAAACGCCGCCCCCGCCGAAATCAGCAGCAGGCCCAGCATGTTCGGTCGCAAACACATCAAAACCGCCCCCCGCAGCAGTGTATGCGGGAGGCGGTTTTGTGATGCTTCAATTTTTGTTTTCGGGAAGCTCCCAGCTCTTGATCTCCTTCGCCTTTTCGTACAGGCGCACATAGCTCTGGTAGCGGGAGGGCTGGATCTCCCCTGCCGCCAGCGCCGCGCGGACGCGGCAGCCGGGCTCCTGAAGATGCGCGCAGTCATGGAACTGGCAGCCGCCCAGAAATTCGGCAAAATCCGGGAAGGCGTATTGGAGATTTTCCTTGACGATCAGCTCCATCCGGTCGGTGTCGAAGGCGGAGAAGCCCGGCGTGTCCACCACGTAGGTGTCCCCGCCCAGGTCATACAGCTCCACATGCCGGGTGGTGTGGCGGCCGCGGCCCAGCTTCTGGGACACGTCGCCGGTGGGCAGCTGCAGCTCCGGGCAGATCCGGTTGAGCAGGCTGCTCTTGCCCACGCCGGAGTTGCCGGTGAAGGCAACGGTCTTGCCGCGGATGCCCTCGCGCAGGGCGTCCACGCCCTCGCCGGTCTCGGCGCTTGTGAGGTAGACCTGAAAGCCGGCCTTCTGGTAGATCTCCGCCAGCGCGGCGCCGGGGTCGAGGTCCCGCTTGTTGATGCAGATCGCGACCGGGACGTTCCGGTCCCCGGCGATGGCCGCCACGCGGTCGATCAGAAACGGGTCCGTCACCGGGATCACGCCCGAGGCCAGGATCACCAACAGATCAATGTTGCTGACGGCCGGGCGGATGAACCAGTTGGTTCTGGGCAGGATCTGTTCGACCATGCCTTTTCCGTTTTGCTCGGAGAAGCGCACGCGGTCGCCCACCAGGGGGCTGTGCTCCTGGGTGCGGAGCCGGCCGCGGGCGCGGCACTGCACGCGGCGGGTGCCGCACTGCACGTCATAAAAGCCGCTCAGCGAGCGCACGATGCGCCCTTCCAGTCCCCCTGCCATCAGGGGAACCAGACGTTGCCGTTGTTCTCGCCGCCCTCATCCGGCGCGGGCGGTTCCGGGAACAGGGGCTGGAAGGAGTCGGTACCGAGCGAGACGTAGATCGTGACGACCGCGCCCTGCTCGAGCTCGGTGCTCGCGGCGGGATCCTGTGAGATGACCTGGCCTGCCGGGACCATGAGATTGTACTGCTCAAAGATGTTCACGACAAAGCCCTGCGACTCGAGCGTCGCCTTTGCAGTGTCGGAGTCCATGCCGGTCACGTTGGCCACCGGGGTCGTCTGCGGGCCCTTGGAGACGGTCAGCGTGATGACCGCGCCCTCGTCCACCTCCGTGGCGGGTGCGGGCGACTGCGTGATGACGCTGCCGGCGGGCACTGAGGCGCTGTAGTCTTCAAACACATAGACCGAGAGCTTGAGCCCCGTGAGGACCGAGCGCGCGTTTTCCAGCGTGTTGCCCCGCACGTCCGGGACCTCCACCGGGCGTGTCTCCTTGCCCAGGCTGACGTAAATCGTCACGGTGTCGCCGTTTTTGACCGAGTCGCCGGCGCCGGGATCGGTCACGACCACGAAGCCCTCGGGCACGGAGTCGTCATAGATCTCCTCGACCGTGACGCGGACGTTGGTCTCGATATTCTTGAGGTAGTTTTCGGTGTATTCCAGGGACTTGCGGTTGAAGTCGGGCAGCTTGTCGGTCTGCTCGCCCAGGGAGATCTTGATCTCCAGCTTCGTGCCGGGGTCGACCTCGGTGCCCCCCTGGATCGACTGATCGCAGACCGTGCCCTCGGGGTAGGCGTTGTTGTAGACGTAGGCGTCGTTGGTCAGGATGAACTCCAGGCCGGGATAGTCGGTCACGTGCACGTCCTCCCACACGGTGCCGAGCAGGTTCGGGACCTTGACCTTTTTGGTCTCGGTCTCCGTGGGAGCCTCGGTGGGCAGGGAGATGCCGCCGCTGTTCCTTAGCAGCAGCGAGCCGACGCCGATCAGGATCACCAGGCCCAGGATCACCAGCGCCGCCGTGAGGATGATCTTGCGCCGGGAGGCCCGCTCCTCGGCGTCATAGTCGGCCTGGGTGGCGTGGCGCAGCTGCCGCGGCTCGGCGCCCTGCCGGATCGGCGTGGTGCTCTGCAGCGGCGGCCGCGTGACGGCGGCGGTGCTGCCGTCGGGGGCAAAGGAGAAGACCGCGCCGGGATTCTTGCGGAATTCCTCCATGTCCCGCAGCATGTCGGCTGCGGAGGCATAGCGCTTGCTGATATCAGAGCACATGGCGTGCATCGTGATCTGCTCAAGGCCCGTGGGGATGTTGCTGTTGATGAGAGACGGCAGCAGCGGCGTGCCGTTGATGTGCTGGATCGCCACACTGACCGGCGAGTCGCCGTCATAGGGCGGCCGCCCGGTGAGCATCTGGTACATGACCACGCCCAGGGAGTAGATGTCGGTGCGGTTGTCGACCCGGGCGCCTCTGGCCTGCTCGGGCGAGATATAGTGCACCGAGCCCAGCGCCTCCTTGGTCAGCGTATTCTGCGCCGAGGCCACCCGGGCGATGCCGAAATCGGCCACCTTGACGCTGCCGTCCTTGAGGATCATGATGTTGTGCGGCTTGATGTCCCGGTGGATGATGTTGCGGCTGTGCGCGTGCTCAAGCGCCTTGGCGATCTGCATGGCAAAGTGCAGGGTCTCGCGCCAGCTGAGCATGCCCTTGCGCTCCATATACTGCTTGAGGGTGATGCCGTCGATCAGCTCCATCACGATGTAGTCGGTCATGTCATTTTTCGACACGTCGTACACATTCACGATGTTCGGGTGCGACATCATCGCAACGGCGAGCGACTCGGCGTGGAAGCGCCGGCGGAACTCCGCGTCGTTGAGGAACTCGTCCTTCAATATTTTCACTGCAACACGCCGGTTGAGCCGGCGGTCCATGGCCTTGTAGACCACAGCCATGCCGCCCACGCCGATGACCTCGAGGATCTCGTACCGGTTGTCCAGGATTTTTCCGATGTATTGGTCCATTTTCCAAACTCCTTTCCGAAACAGAAAGAATCAAAGAGAAATCAGCAGCACCGTGACGTTGTCCGGTGCCCCGCGGCTCTTCGCGATTTCCACGAGCCGCCTGCAGCAGTCGCGCTTGCGCGCGCCGTGCGCCACCTCAAAGAGCAGCTCCTGATCGGCCAGCAGATTGGACAGGCCGTCCGAGCAGAGCAGGATGTTGTCGCCCGTATAGAGGGGTTGTTTGAAGATGTCCGCCCGCACGGAGCGTTCGGTGCCCACGGCGCGGGTGATGACGTTTTTCCCTGGGAAGGTCTTGGCCTCCTCGCGCGTGAGCTCGCCCCGGCGGACCATCAGCTCCACCAGGGAATGGTCGATCGTGATCTGCCGGACCTCCCTGCGGTTGAGCAGGTAGGCGCGGCTGTCGCCCACGTTGACCGTATAGAGGGTGCGGTCATAGAGCAGGACGCCCACGAGCGTCGTGCCCATGCCGTACATTTCCTCGCTGAGCAGGGAGTTTTCGTACACTGCCGTGTTGGCAAGGCCCACGGCGGTGTCGAGCATGAACATGACCATGTCCGGCTCCATATGCTCGCGGTAGGCCCGCCGGATCTCTTCCAAAAATACCTCGGCTGCCAGCTTGCTGGCGATGTTGCCGGCCTTGGCGCCGCCCATGCCGTCGCACAGTACGGCGGCCATCGCGTTTTCCAGCGGCAGGGTCAGGTAATAGTCCTGGTTCTGCTCCCGCACGTTGCCAATGTCGGTCAAGCCCCAAACCTCCATGGTCTGTCCTCCCTTCTCCGAATATTTTTGTTTTGTCAGTTGTTTTTCTCGTAGCGCCTGCGCAGCTGCCCGCAGGAGGCGTCGATGTTGCCGCCCAGCGTCCGCCGGACGGTGCAGGTCACGCCGCCGCGCTCAAGCGCCTGCTGGAAGGCGGCCACGGTCTCCTTCGTGCTCGGCTCCAGCGGGCTTTCGTCCACGTGGTTGAGCGGGATCAGGTTCACATGCGCCTGCATGCCGCGCAGCCGCTTGAGCAGCAGCGCCGCCGCCTCTGGCGTGTCATTCACGCCCCGGATCATCGCGTATTCAAACGAGATCCGGCGGCCGGTCTTGGCAAAATAGCGCCGGCAGGCATCCAGCAGCTCCTCCACGTTCCAGCGGCGGTTGACCGGCATGATGCGGCTTCTGGTCTCATCGTCGGGCGCGTGCAAGCTGACCGACAAGGTCAGCTGCAGGCCCTTTTCTGCCAGCTCGTCGATTCGCGGCACCACGCCGCAGGTGGACAGGCTGATGTGCCGCATGCCGATGTTCATGCCGTTTTCACTGTTGACCAGCTCCAGAAAGCGCAGCACGTTGTCAAAGTTGTCCAGCGGTTCACCGATGCCCATGAGCACGATGTTGGAGATCTCCAGCCCGGAATCGAGCTGGGTGAAGAGCACCTCGTCGAGCATTTCCGCGGGGCTCAGCCGCCGCACCAGGCCGCCGATCGTGGAGGCGCAGAACGCGCAGCCCATCGGGCAGCCCACCTCGGAGGAGATGCAGACGGTGTTGCCGTGGTGATAGCGCATGAGGACGGTCTCAACACAGTTTCCATCCATCAGACGCCAGAGATACTTGATGGTTCCATCCTCCGGGTCGGTCTGCTTGCGCACGACCTCCGGGACGGTGATGAAAAACAGCTCGTCCAGCCGCTGGCGCAGGGCCTTGGAGAGGTTGGTCATGTCGGCAAACGAGCGCGCGCCGCGGTGCAGCCAGCTGTAGACCTGGCCGGCCCGGAATTTCGGCTCGCCCAAGGCGTCAAAGGCCGCCTGCAGCTCCGATATTGTCATGGATTTGATATCCTGCTTCAAGAGTGCCTCCTCAGCTTGCAGATGAAAAATCCGTCGGTGTCTTCCTCACAGGGCAGCAGCGTTTTCATGCCGTCCGGCCCCGCGATGCCGCCCGGCAGTGTGAAGGCCTCGGGCGCATAATCGCTCCGTTCCTGCAAAAACGCGGCGATCACGCCCTCGTTCTCCCGGGGCAGGATCGTGCAGGTGCTGTAGACCAGCACGCCGCCGGGCTTCACGTAGTCCGCCTGGGTCCGCAGGATGTCCAGCTGGATGGTGGGCAAAGCCTCAAGCGGGGCCAGGTCCTTATAGCGGATGTCCGGCTTCTTGCGGATCACGCCAAGGCCCGAGCACGGCACGTCGCAGAGCACCGCGTCAAACTGCCCTCTCCATTCGGGCCGGACGGCTCTGGCATCCTGCTGCAGGGCGCGGATGCAGTCCAAGCGCAGGCGCGCTGCGCCCTTTTCGATCAGTGCGATCTTGTGCGCGTGCAGGTCGCAGGATGTGATCTCGCCGCGGTTTTCCATGGCGATCGCCGCGGCAAAGCTCTTGCCGCCGGGGGCCGCGCAGCAGTCGAGTACGCGTAGGCCAGGCCGCAGCTCCGCCGCCAGGACCGCCAGCCTTGCCGCCGGATCCTGCACGTAAAACAGGCCGTCGCGGTACGCTGCGCTCCCCTCCACGCTGCCGCCGGAGAGCAGCAGGCAGTCCGGCAGCCAGGGGTGCGGCGCGGCGTCCAGTCCCTCTTCGTTCAGTCGTTCCAGCACCGCTGCGGCGGTCGCAAGCGTTGTGTTGACCTGAATCGCTGTTTCGGGGGTGCGGTTGTGGCTCTGAAGCAAAGCCTCGAGCCGGTCCTCTCCCACAGCCTCACGCAGCAGCGCCACGAGCGGCTGGGGGTGGCTGTAGCGAAGAGAAAGCTCCTCCGGCAGGGTCTGTTCGCCTCGCAGCAGATTGCGCAGCACCGCGTTCACCAGGCCCGCCGCCTTGGGATTTGCCTGGCGCTTTGCCTGCTCCACGGCCTCGTTCACCGCGGCGTTTGCGGGGATCTTGTCCATCAGCCGCAGCTGATAGACCGCCAGGCGCAGGATGTCCTGCACCACAGGCTGCAGCTTGCCCCGCAGAAAGGGCGCCAGCCAATGGTCCAGCAGCAGCCGGTTTTGCAGCACGCCGTAGACCAGCCGGGTCGCCAGCGCGGCGTCGCGCCGGTCCAGCCTGTCCCGGGCCAACTGCTGCTTGAGGGCCCCGTCAGCCCAAGCGCCGTCCCGCCGGCAGGCAATCAGAACCGCCAGCGCGGTATCTCGTGCATTCATCTCATGTTCCTTTGTTCCGATTGTTCCGTTCTAAGCAAGTCCAAATGAAAGAATGAAAATATGAAAGAATGAAATAATTTCGGTGTTTTTCATATCGCGATATGAAAAACAAATTTGAATTTCATCCCGCAGGGATACCTCAATTCTTTCATTATTTCATTTTTTCATTGTTTAATTCTTATCCTGTGGTTGGATCTTCACGGCAGTGCGATCGGGTGGCCGCGGAAATAATCCGGGGCGCGCATCCGTTTGCCGCCCTGGGCCTGCAGCTCGGTGATGCGCACCGCGCCGTCGCCGCACAGGACGGTGAGGCCCTTCTTATCCAGCCGCACCGGCGTACCCGGGCAGCCTGCGCAGGGCGCCTCGATGGGCTCAGCGTTGAAAATCTTGAAGCTCGTGCCGCCCAGCTCCGCCGTGGCGGTGGGCCAGGGATCGAGCCCGTGGATTTGGTTGAGGATCTGCCGGGCGGGCTTCTCCCAGTCGATCGGCGAAAGCTCGCGCGTCAGCATCGGCGCGTAGCTGGCAAGCGCCGCATCCTGCGGCGTGCGGGTCGCGGTGCCGTTCTCGATGGAGACCAGCGTGTCGGCCAGCAGCTCTGCGCCCAGGACGGCCAGCCGGTCCATCAGCTGCCCCGCGGTCTCGTTCGGGTCCACGGGGGTTTTCCGAATGTCGATGATATCGCCCTCGTCCATGCCGGCGGAGAGATACATCGCCGTGACGCCGGTCTCAGGCAAGCCCTGCAGCACCGCCCACTGCACCGGCGCAGCGCCGCGCAGGGCCGGCAGGATGCTGCCGTGGATGTTGATGCAGCCCTTTTCCGGGATGTCCAGCACCCGCTGGGGCAGGATCTTGCCAAAGGCCACGACCACGATGAGCTCCGGCTGCAGATCGCGCAGCTCTTCGACCACCGCGTCGTCCATGAAGCTGACCGGCTGATAGACCGGCAGGCCCAGGACCTTTGCCGCCTGCTTGACCTCGGACTCCATGAGCTTCATGCCGCGGTTTTTCGGGGTGTCGGGCTTGGTGTAGACGCCGACGATCTCACAGCGGTCCGCGATCTTGTTCAGGCAGGTAGCTGCAAAGGCCGGCGTGCCCATGAACACAACTCTCATGCGTCCTCCTCG
This sequence comes from Oscillospiraceae bacterium, assembly GCA_902795195.1. Lineage (GTDB taxonomy): Bacteria > Bacillota > Clostridia > Oscillospirales > Oscillospiraceae > JAFRPC01. Next base: position 81,745 of record CADBKF010000001.1, on the reverse strand, counting down.
TCGTCGGTAAAGAGTGCCTCGTACTCCTCGTCGGTCAGCATGTGGTAGGCCTTCTCGGTGTAGAGGTGGCCGTCGAGATGCTCGATCTCGTGGCAGAAGCAGCGGGCCACCAGCTCGGTGCCCTCGTATTCGTGCCACACGCCGTGGCGGTCCTGGGCCTTGATTTTGACATAGTTCGGCCGTTTGACCCTGCCGTACTTATCCGGCACGCTCAGACAGCCCTCCAGGCCGTCCTGCTCGCCGGACTGCTCTATGATTTCGGGGTTGACCAGCTCCAGCAGCTCCTCGCCGTTGTCGACGATGCAGATGCGCCGCAAGATGGCGACCTGCGGGGCGGCCAGGCCCACGCCGTTGGCGTCGACCAGGGTCTCCTTCATGTCGTCGATCAGCGTTGCGAGCCGGTCATCGAATTTCTCGACCGGTCTGGATTTCTTCCGGAGTGTGGGATGTCCCTCGACAATGATCTTTCTTAATGCCATGGTAAACCTTCCTCGTCATTCATATGGGTTGACGTCCGCGAAGATCGTGACGTCCCGGTTTTTGCTGTCCCGGGAAAACTCCCGCAGCAGCCAGGCCAGCAGCGTGCGCACGCTGCGGCTGTTTTCGCAGCTGAGACTCAGCCGGTAGCGGTAGCGGTTGTTGATCTTGGCAACCGACGCCGGCGCCGGGCCCAGCACCAGCATTTTGACCTGCCGATAGGGCTCGGAATTGAGAAGTGCGTTCAGGCGGTCGCGGAAGGCGGCCGCTGCGGCGATCACCTGCCGCTCGGGCCAGCCCGTGAAGCCGATCTGAATGAGATCGTAAAACGGCGGGCAGCTGCGCGCCTGCCGCAGGCCGATCTCCTGCTCGTAAAAGGCGTCGTAATCCTGGCGGCTGGCCAGCTGCAGGACGCTGTTCTGCGGCGTCATGGTCTGGATGAGCGCGCGCCCGGCCTTGCTGCCGCGGCCCGAGCGCCCCACCACCTGCGTGATAAGGGAAAAGGTCGTCTCCGAGGCGCGGAAGTTGTCCACATACAGGGACATGTCCGCATCGATGACGCCGACCAGGGTCACGTCCTCAAAATTGAGGCCCTTTGCCACCATCTGCGTGCCCACGAGCACCGGGATGTCCTCGTTTGCAAAGCGGGAGAGCACCTTTTCGTGCGGATTTGACGGGGTGATCGTGTCCGCGTCCATGCGGAGGATCTCCCGGCCCGGGAACAGCTCCTCCAGGCACATCTGCACCCGCTGGGTGCCGAAGCCCATCTGCTTGATGTGGCCGCCGCAGCTCGGGCAGCGCTCGGCATAGGGCTCGGAGTAGCCGCAGTAGTGGCACATCAGGCGCCGGTTGGCCGCGTGATAGGTCAGATGGACGCTGCAGCGCGGGCACTCGGCCACATAGCCACAGTCCACGCAGACCGTGAGCCGGCTTGCGCCGCGGCGGTTGAGCAGCAGGATCGTCTTCTCCTTGCGGGACATCGCGTCCCGGATGGCGTCGGCCAGCACGCCGGAGACGACGCCCTGGTTGCCGTTTCGAAGCTCCTGCTTCATATCGATCATGCCCACGGCGGGCAGATCCTTGCCGTTGTAGCGGTAAGGCAGCGTGCAGAGGCTGTAGATCCCCTGCTTTGCCCGGTACATGCTCTCCACGCTGGGCGTGGCGGAGCCGAGCACCACCAGCGCCTGTTCGCGGGCGCCGCGGTAAATGGCGACCTCCCTGGCGTGGTAGCGCGGACTGTTTTCGGATTTGTAGGTGTGCTCCTGCTCCTCGTCCACGATCAGAAGGCCCAGCCGCTCGGCCGGGGCGAAGACCGCAGAGCGCGTACCGATGACCACCGTGGCCTCGCCGCGGCGGATGCGCTTCCACTCGTCGTAGCGCTCGCCCACCCGCAGGCTGCTGTGCAGCACGGCAATCTTATCGCCGAAGCAGGCGGAAAAGAGGCTCAGAAGCTGCGGGGTGAGCGCGATTTCCGGCACCAGGAGCATCGCCGTCCGGCTCATGGCCAGGCAGGCGCGGATGAGCTGGATATACACGGCAGTCTTGCCGCTGCCGGTCACGCCGTAGAGCAGCGAGACGCCGGGACTGTCTGTCCCAAGCTTCTGAGAAAGCGCGGAAAACGCCGCCTGCTGCTGCTCGGTGAGGTCAAAGGCCGTGTCGCCGGTGTAGGGCTCAATTTTGCTTCTTCGCAGGATCTCCTGTCGGAAAATGCGAACAAAGCCCAGCGTTTCCAGGCGGCTGAGGGTCTGGTTCGTTGCGCCGGTGAAGTAGCAGAGCTCCTTCGCGCTCACCGCGCCCACCGCCGCAAGCAGCTCCAGCGCCGACGCCTGCAGGGGTGCGGATCGCTTTTTCTGCGCGGCGTAGGAAAGGGCCTCCTCCGGGGAGGCGGCCAGCTCCACCAGCTTTTCGGTGCGGTCGGCGTTCTTGTGCAGCAGCTCTGCGTCCGTGCGCAGCCAGTTCTTCCGCAGAAGATAGCGGATGGCGGCATTGCGCCGCTCCATGTCCGGCAGCACGCGGATGAGCGCCGGCTCCTCCGCCTCGCCGCCCAGGTCCAGCAGGGCCTGCACCAAAAGCGCTGCGTCCTTCTGCCGGGCAGCAGCGTGCTGCCAGTCCGGCGGCAGCTCCTGCAGGGCATAGCGCTGCCTGACCTGCAGCCAGAGGCCGGCGGGCAAAATCGCCTTGACGGCGTCATAGAGCGTGCAGAAATAGCGCTCGCGCAGAAAGCCCGCCAGGCGCAGCATCCGCTCGTTCATGACCGGCTGCTCGTCGAGCTGCTCGGCCACGGTCTTCAGGCCGTCCTCGCTGCCCGCCTCCACCGAGAGCACCATGCCCTCGATCATGCGGTTTCCCTTGCCGAAGGGCACCTTCACCCGCATACCGGGCAGCAGCGTCATCTCCGGGCTGACACGGTAGTCATAGGGCTTGTCCATGGCGTAGACCGCCGAAGAAACTGCAATCTTTGCGACCATGCACAGGCTCCCTTCTCTCCGATTGTCTCTTGCCTCTTCGCTGCTTATCGAAGATATTCCTTCTTGACCTCGGCCTCGAGCTTGCCGTCGGCGACCTCGCGGATGGCGAGGGTCACGGGCTTGTCACTGAGCGGCTCGTGGAAGGTTTCGGATTCAATCGCGATCTGCCGGGCGCGGCGCGCGACCACGTTCACCAGCAAATAACGGCTGTCGATGTGCTCCAGGAGCTCTGCCATCGGGGGATACAACATATCAATCTGCCTCCTTGATAACTTCCTCGCAGCGGTCGGCGCGATAGTCCTCCGCGGCGATAATCGTCAAAATTCGTTCGGTCACCGCATCCACGGTGTCGTTGACCACGATGTAGTCGTAGTCCTTGGCCAGCTGGCATTCCCAGCGGGCGGTTTCCAGGCGGGCAAGGACCTTGTCCTCGGCGGTGTCGCCCCGGCCGCGCAGGCGGCGGGCCAGCTCCTCGAAGGACGGCGCGGTGATGAAGATCAGCACCGCATCGGGGCGGCGTTTTTTCACCTGCAGGGCGCCCTGGACCTCAATTTCCAGGATCACGTCGTAGCCGGCCGCCAGCTGCTCGTTGACCTTGGCCTCGGGCGTACCGTAGTAGTTGCCCACGTAGACCGCGTGCTCGAGCAGCGCGTCCTCGGCGATCAGCTGCTCAAAGCGCTCGCGGCTGATGAAGTAATAGTTGACGCCGTCCACCTCGCCGGGGCGGATCTCCCGCGTGGTGGCGGAGACGGAGAAGCGCGCCTTGTCATGGCGGCGCATCAGCTCCTTGACGACGGTGCCCTTGCCGACGCCGGAGGGCCCGGAAATCACGATCAGTTTTCCTGTCTTCATAGATTTCTCCTGTTTTCATTCAATCTTTCCCGTAGTGACCGATGCCCACATCGGCCATCCGACAGCATAGTGCTTTGAACACTCTATGGCCGATGTGGGCATACCCATAGAGGGCACGCAGTCGGCCGCTGCGGGACTCACGCCTGTTTTTATCCTGTTTTATTCGGTTTCCTCTGCTCTTCCGGCAATGGTCTCGGGGGAAAGGCCTGAGAGGATCACATGGTCGGTGTCCATGATGAGCACCGCCTTGGTCTTGCGGCCGAAGCTGGCGTCAATGAGCATGCCGCGATCCCGGGCCTCCTGCATGAGGCGCTTGACCGGCGCCGAATCCGGGCTGATGATGCTCAGAATCCGTTCCCCCGCCACCATATTTCCAAATCCGATGTTGATCAGTTTCATAATGATGATTCAATCGTACTATTCAATATTCTGCATCTGCTCGCGGATCTTTTCCAGCTCGGCCTTGATCTCGACCACGGTGCGCGCCTGCTCGAGGTCGTTGCCCTTCGAGCCGATGGTGTTGGCCTCGCGGTTCATCTCCTGCATCAAAAAGTCCAGCTTGCGCCCGATGGGCTCGCCGGATTCCAGCATGGTCTCCAGCTGCGCCAGGTGGCTGCGCAGGCGTACGGTCTCCTCGTCGACCGCCACCTTGTCGGCAAAAATCGCCGCCTCGGTGAGGATTCTTCCCTCGTCGATCGTGGTGGATTCGAGCACCTCGCGCATTTTTGCCTCAAGCCGCTCGCGGTAGAGTGCTACGGTCACGGGGCTGCGCTGCTCGACCTGCGCCACAAGAGCCAGGATGTTCTCGGCCTTGCTGCGAAGATCCCGGGCCAGGGCCGCGCCCTCGGTGCTGCGCATGGCGTTGTAGGACTCGAGTGCGGATTTCTCCACCGCCAGAAGCACCTGCAGCAGGGCGTCCTCGTCCTCCTCGGCCTTGCTCAGAAGGAAGACCTCCGGCAGGCGGCTGAGGCTGTTGACGGAGATGTCGTTGCGCACGTCGTAATGATCGGCAATCTCCTGCATGGCGGCAAGATAGCCCTCCAAAACAGGCTTGTTAAGCGTGACGACGACGTCCTCGCTCTGCAGCGTGTTGATGGTCACAAACACATCCACCTTGCCGCGGGTGACAAACTGCTTGACCTGCTGCTTGAGCGCGTCCTCGGCGAAGGTGTAGCCGCGCGGCAGCTTGACCGCGCAGTCGAGATAGCGGTTGTTGACGGAGCGGACCTCGATCGTGATCTGCCGCCCCTCAAAGGTGTCGATCGCCCGGCCATAGCCGGTCATACTGCGAACCAAAGTTATTTCTCCCCTTTACTTGATATGCGGCGCGATCCTTCTGAGGTAGAAGGAGATCAGCGCGGAAAATGCGATGTCATAGGCGGCAAACACGACGAGCAGCACGGCCATCGCAGCCAGGTACAGATACCAGGCATACAGCTGCGTCGAGACGAACAGCCGGTAATAGACCAGGTAGGCGCAGACGATGGAGGCTGCCGCCGTCAGCAGCTTGACCGCCCAGGATAGCGGCAGGCTCTGCATGTGCTCGATCCCGCTCTTGGCAACGGGGTACCAGCCGAAAAACAGCAGATACAGCACCGCTGCGCCCTTGGCCGGCGAGAGCAGCAGCCCGAGTCCGCCGCAGACGAGCCACACGCCCAGGGCCCAGAGCGGCCCGCAGTGGATGACCGCGACGGCGCCGAAGAGCCCTGCCAGCGCGGCAAAGGCCGGCGCCAGCGCCGGATAGACGGCTGCCAGCACCAGAATCACCACGCCCAGGGCAGCCAGGACGGCGCAGAGGCTCAGCCGCTTTGCCGCGCTCAACGGCAGCCTCCGCCGCTGCAGAGGCAGTTGAGGCAAAGCAGCGTGTTGCAGACGTTGCAGGCGGTGTCCAGGTCATTGGAGCCGCCGTAGTTGATCTGCCGGTAGGGCGTGTAGCCGCCGCCCACCACGGTCATGGCGCGGCGGTATTCCATGTTGCCAGGGGCCATGCTGCAGGCGGTCTGGTAGTTCTGCCGGGCCTCGTCGAGCCAGCCTCTGCGGTAGGCGATCTCGCCGGCAAGGAAATACCACTCGGCGCTGCGCTCGTTGATGCCGGCCAGCATCGAGGCCGCGGCGTCGAGCTGCCCGTTGTTGATATAGGCCCGGATCTGCGGGTATTGCCCACTCGAGGCGTTGGTGTAATAGCTGTAATGACTGCTGCCGCTGCCGGGCTGATAGCTGTAGTTGTAGCCGGGGTTGGCATTGGCCGACTGGCTGCTGTTGGAAGCCGAGGCCGAAGCCTGCCGCTCCTTGACCACGTCGTCGTAGGCCTGGTTGATCTCCTTCATTTTCTCGGAGGCCAGGTCCGCCAGGGGGTTGTCGGCATAGTTGTCGGGGTGATACTTCTTGACCAGCTCGTGGTATGCTCTTTTGATTTCGCTGTCGGAATCCGAGCGTTTGACGCCCAGCACTTCATAAGGGTCTCGCATCGCCGTCTCCTTTCTATATCTTCGCCTGCTGATGGAAGCTGCCGGCTTCCACAGCCTTCCGCACCGCCGGCAGGCCAAGGTAGATGATGTTTTCCAGTAAATCGCTGTCTGTTTTCAGCGGCAGCAGGGCCAGCGCGGCGCCGGCCAAATTGATCGAGCCCTCCAGCAGCTCGCCCAGATAGGTTTGGTCCTCCGGGCGAAGCCTGCCCTCCTCGGGCGTAAAGCGGAAGCGCAGCGGGTTGTAGTTTCCGGTTTTGCAGTCCTCCGCCAGATCGTCGAGCGCGTCGACAAGGTAGATAAACCTGCCCACATGGTAGAGCAGCTGCCCGAAGGGCCGACGCAGCGCCGGATCGTCATAGAGGTCCGCGCAGTGCTCCAAAATCGAGGCAAAGGCGTCCGCGGTCCGGTCGATGCTGGAGGACTGCTCGCCTTCGAGCGCCTGCAGCGCAGCAAGGCGCTGTTCGGTGATCCGGTCAAAGTCCGGCAGCCGCTTTTTTGCCCGCCGGTAGCCGCCGGAGATCAGCAGCGCCGCGAGCCGGTAGGCCAGGCCCTTGAAAAAGCCGGAATCCTGAATATTGTCCAGGAGCTTGTGCCGGCAGAGGATCACGTCCACCGCCGCCACATAGCCCAGCAGCGCTTCATCGTCCACACAGTCCTTCTTGACGCAGCCGAGCTTTGCCGGGCAGCGGCAGCGCGCATTGGGCTTTGCTGCCTCGACCGAGGCCAGGAGCAGGTATAAAAAGGTCATGTCGTAGTTGACCAGAAAGCGTGGGAAAAAGCCGTATTCCCTGCCCAGGGTGCGGCATACGCCGCAGTATGCCGCGTGATAGCGGTCATACTCGCGCATGCGCAGCTCGTCCCTGTGGGGGCGCACATAGCCAAACATGGCTAGCTCAAGGTGATGATGAGCTCCACGTCGCGCACCACACCCACATCCGGATTGCCGTCGATCTCCACACTGGCGACCACGGTATAGGTGCCGCCCTGCTCCATATCGGCCAGGTCTGCGCGCACGTGGATCTGCTCGGCGCTGATCGTGTCCAGCAGCTCCTGGCTGCCGCGCAGGCGAACGGTCACCGCCCGGGTCGAGAGCACGACCTCATAGTCCTCCGGCTCGTTGAGCAGCTCGATGTCCGTCACGGTAAAGGTGCGCACGGCAAGGCCGGTAAACGCCACCGTCGCGGTGACGAGCGGCTCGCCACTGACATTGGTCACGCCCTTGGGCAGATACATCTGCAGCTGGAACGGGAAGGTGTCGTTGTTCTCCGCCTGCGTCAGGTCGATGCTGCCCAGGGTGATCGAATCGCCCAGCGCACCGATGATATCGGAGTCGCCGCTGACCCGGATGCTCTCGGGGTCGAGCGTGACCTTGACGTTGTCGCTGTTGATGCCGGCGCCGTAGAGCAGGTCCACCGCAAGCCGGATGTCCTTGTAGCGCATGACCGGCACGGTCATGGTGACCTCGTTGGCACTGACCGCGGTGACCTCGGAGAGGACCACCTCGTTGCCCAGCTCATCGAGGAAGATCGGGACCTGCTGCTGGACGACGGTCTCGGTCAGCTCGGACACGTCGAAGGTGGCCACAGCCTTTGCGATGCTGTTGACCTCAAAATCCGGGCCCTGCAGCGTCAGGGTCTCGGGGCTGAACTCCACCTTGCCCTCGTCGAAGAGGTAGCCGTCGGGCACCTGGCCGCTCCATTTGAGCTCCATCGGGATCGTCTTGGTGACCAGGTTGCAGACTGTCACGTGGATCTTGTCCACGCTCTTGCGCAGCAGCTGGATTTCGCCGGTGTTGACCGTGTCCGGGAAGGAGACGGCATAGCTCAGATCGTATTCGCCGGCCTCGGTGATGCGCGAGACGTCCACCGTCGCGCCCATGTTGCCGGAGTTGAGCTTGCTGAGGGTCGCGCGGGAGGTCTGCAGCTCCACGCGGACCGCGGAGGTGTCCATTTCGGTGATCATCAGGCCCCGGGCCTCAAGCGTGGTGTCGCCGATCACGGAGACGCCGATGCCGGAGACCGTGCCGGTGGTGTCAGGGGCCACGGTGGTGACCACATAGATCCAGGCAATGATGGCAACCAAAAGGGAGACAAAGAACAAAAGGACTCTATGCTTCTGCATCGCTGTCGTTCTCCTTTCTGCCGATCTTTTTGATGCGGTCGAACACCGACTCCTTCTGTTCGCTGTTCGTAAACTCCTGCTCGAGCATCTTGCGCAGGGTCTCCACCGTGAGGCCGCGCTTGAGCATGCCCTCGGTGGCGACCGAGATGGCGCCGGTCTCCTCAGAGACGATGATGACCAGTGCATCGGAATTCTCGCTCATGCCGATGCCGGCGCGGTGCCGGGTGCCCAGGTCGGAGCTGAGATTCCGGTTTTCCGTCAGGGGCAGCACGCAGCCGGCTGCGGTGATGCGGTTATTGGAAATGATCATAGCGCCGTCATGCAGGGCCGCCTTGGGGAAGAAAATGTTCCGGATCAGCTCCTGCGAGACCTCGGCGTTGACCTTGGTGCCGGTATGCGCGATCTGCTCGAGGGAGTTGATGCGCTCAAACACGATCAGGGCGCCGACCCGCTCCTTGGACATGTTGTCGCAGGCCTCCACCGTCTCGCGGATCGTGACCATCGACTCGTCGGAGGTGACCGGCTTGGTGACAAGATCCCGCAGGCTCTGCCCGCCGACGCGCTCGAGCAGCTTTCTAAGCTCCGGCTGGAACACGATGACCAGGGCCACAACGCCCAATTCCAGCACGCGATTGAGCAAGAAGTGCATCGTGTGCAGCTTGAAGATGTCTGTCAATAGGGTCACGGCCAGCAAAAGGATGATGGCCTTGACGATGCGGTTGGCGCTGGTGTTGCGGATCTTCATGATGACGTAGTACACGAGGATCGTCACCAGCGCGATGTCGATGATGTCAGTCACCGAGATCGTCGGCAGCGCGTTGCCGATGCTGTTGATCATGCTTTCAATTTCTTTCATGGAACAAAACTCCCGGGTGTGCGAGGCGCGATGAGCGCCATTTCACCTATTTACACTTAATCTATTAAATTATACAGGAAAAGCCGTGAAAAGGCAAGGGCTTTTCCTGGGTTCCTTCTTGTTTTTTCAAAATTTCTTCAACTGCGTCCAGAAATGCGGCAATCTCCTCACTGCGATTGAACGCGCCGAGGCTGGCGCGGACAGTGCCGCTGCCCAGTGTGCCGGCGCTCTCGTGCGCCAGGGGCGCGCAGTGAAGCCCTGCCCGCACGGCGATGCCGCGCTCTGCCAGCTGCGCGGCCAGGTCCTCGCAGTCCATGCCGGCCGCCCGGAACGAGACCACCCCGAGCTGATCCGCCCCGCCGGAGAAAACCTGCACGCCGGAAATCGCCGCAAGGCCGCGGCACAGCTGCGCCCTGCACTGCCGCTCCCGCACCCGAAGGGCGCTCCCCTGCCCGCGCACGAATCCCAGCCCGGCCAGCAGCCCCGCCGCACCGGGCACGTTCTGGGTGCCCGCCTCGGCGCGGTCCGGCAAGAAATCCGGCATTTCAGGCAGCCGCGACTGGCTCCCGGTGCCGCCGAAGAGCAGCGGGTCGGGCAGCCTGCCGCACAGCAGCAAGCCCGTGCCCTGCGGCCCGTAGAGCGCCTTGTGGCCCGGCATGGCAATGAACGCAGCGCCCAGATGCCGGAGCGAGATCGGCAGGATCCCAGCCGACTGGGACGCATCGACGATCAGCGGCACGCCGCGCTGCCGGCACAGGGCTGCGATCTCCTCCACCGGCTGCACATACCCGAACACATTGGAAGCGTGGTTCACAATGACCGCCTTCGTGTCCCGGGAAATGGCCGCTTCAAAGTCCGCAGCCGTCCGCGCCGGGTCAAACAGCGCCCGGGACGCGACCGAAAGCTCCGCGCCCAGCGCGTGCAGCGGGCGCACGACCGCGTTGTGCTCATAGCCTGAGATCACCACCCGGTCCCCGGGCGAGACCAGGGTCCGAATCGCCAGGTTCAGTCCGTGGGTGGCATTCATGGTCAGAACCACCTGCTCCGGATCAGCGTCAAAGCAGTCCGCCGCAGCCTGCCTAAGTTCCAGCAGCGTGTCGGCCGCCTGCATGGAGGCCGCATAGCCGCCGCGGCCGGGATTGGCGCAGCGCTGCACGGCCTGCGCCATCGCCCGCGGCACGGACGCCGGCTTTTGCAGCGTGGTGGCGGCGTTGTCGAGATAGATCACGGTACCGCCTCCCAGAGCTGGCCGGTTTTGACCAACACGCTGTCATAGCCCGGCGGAAGCGGCCGGGCGCGCAAAAACTCACGCTCAGAAAGCCGGATCGAGTAGCCGCAGCCATTCTGGCGGGCCGCCTGCGGCGTGCGCTGCAGGCTCGCCGCAATGCCCTGGCGCTCCAGCGCGCGCAGGGCCCGCTGGGCCTTGGTGATCGAGCGGTAATTGACAAAGTATTCCCGCATATTCATCCCTCCCGCATCAGTCTATGCCGGAAGGCGTCGAACTGCGCCGGCGCGCACCGTCGCGCCCGTCTTTGCATAGTCTGGTGAGGAAATGGAGGAATGCTTATGCCATCAACCGGCTATATCCGCGTGCAGGCGGTCACGTCCCGGGTCGAGATCCCGATCCGCGGGGCTCAGGTGACGATCACCGGCCCGGACCGGGTGCTGCTCAGCGCGCAGCGCACCGATCAGAGCGGCTTTACCCGAACGGTTTCCGTTCCGACGCCCGCGCTGCAGAACAGCCTCTCGCCGGACCAGCTGCAGGGCTGGACCGAGGTCACGGTGAGCGTCACGCACCCGGGCTTCGAGGGCATCATCGTCAGCGGCGTGCAGATCTTCCCTGGCGTCACGACAATTCAGAAAATGCGGCTGATCCCACTCAGCGAAACGCCCGGGGCATTTGACGAAACCGAGCGCTTTGATGTTCCCCCGCAGGGGCTATGAGCGCAGCGATCTGACCCGGAGGAGGAAATCATGCCAACCACGATCCCCTTTGTGCCATCCTACATCACGGTGCACCTCGGTCCGCCGGACCGGCCGGCGGAAAACGTCACGGTGCCCTACAAGGATTATGTGAAAAACGTCGCCTCGAGCGAGGTCTATCCCACCTGGGACCCGTCTGCGCTGCGGGCCAACATTCTGGCCATCACCTCGTTTGCGCTCAACCGGGTCTACACCGAGTTCTACCGCAGCCGGGGCTATCCCTTCGACATCACCTCGAGCACCGCCTACGACCAGCAGTTTGTCCAGGGACGCAACTTCTTTGACACGATCTCGGTGCTCGTCGACGAGCTCTACGATGATTATATCCGCCGCCCGGGCCGCATCGAGCCGCTGGCGGCCAAGTTCTGCAACGGCACCACGGTCACCTGCGCCGGGCTCAGTCAGTGGGGCTCGCAGTATCTGGCGCAGCAGGGCTACGACGCCATGCGCATCCTGCGCTACTATTACGGCGAGAACATCGAGCTTGTGCGCAACGCGCCGCAGCAGAGCCTGCGGGAGTCCTATCCCGGCGCGGCGCTGCGCCGCGGCAGCCGCGGCAGGGATGTGTACGCCGTGCAGCGGGACCTCAACCGGATCGGCCGGAGCTTTCCGGCGATCCCGCGGCCGCAGCCGGACGGCGTGTTCGGGCCGCAGACCGAGGCCTCTGTGCGCGCATTCCAGCAGGTCTTCGGCCTGGAGCCCGACGGCGTCGTGGGCCGAAACACCTGGTATGCCATCGAGCGGGTCTACGTGGGGGTGCTGCAGCTGGCGGAGCTGGAATCCGAAGGCCTGCGCTTTGAGGACATCCTGCTCGGGCCCTTTGACGGCCTGCAGCCCGGCGACACCGGCGAGCGCGTGGCGCAGCTGCAGTATATGCTGGCGGTGCTGGGCGAGTATATCCCGAGCATCCCGGTGCTCACGGTGGATGCAGTCTACGGCCCCAACACCCGGGACGCGGTCTTTGCCTTCCAGGCCTATGCAGGCCTGCCCCGCACCGGCGCCGTCAACCCCGCCACCTGGACCGCCCTGTTTAGACAGTATGCCAGCATTACCAGCATGGTTTGATAACAGATGTTGTAAACTATGTTCCAAACCACATCCCGAACTACAATCCTTTCCATCAATTTAGTTCAACACCAATTTATACTGCTGGTTGAGCGATAGGTCAGCCCAGCCTGCATCCTCAAATCTATCGAAAGGGCTCAGAGGAATAATACTCGTGATAAATGAAAAATCCCTTGAAATCTCAGGGATTTCAAGGGATTCGTATAGTTTATAGACCATTATTCAACAATATCATATTAAAGTGCACTCTAAACCATATTGTCAAAGGGACAGATTTAGTAATCTCAACTTTCATGAATTCGATATTCGTAAAACTTATCTTTCCTATTATACCCATGTATGAGATTCAACATAGTCTCCGTTTGGCGCGGAATATAAATAGTCTATATAAACAGGGAATGAATAAACACCTTTACTGTCCTTTACTGCTGTATCATATCTTAAACAATACGAAATAGTCGGGGTAGTTCCACTGCTATCATGTAGAAACTCTAGCTCAGTTTTCTGTTGAAGTAAGGTAGCTACTGCCATAGCAAGGGCAGCTTGTGATAAAATATTTGGTAAGCAGTCGACTCGATGCTCGTTAAAATTATAAAAACTATTAATCCATGTCCCCCAACGCACTTCGGTTTTCAGTACGGAAATGCATGTTTTATCTGTGACTGTTTGGATATGCTTGTTGCGATCCGCCATCTTTATCGATGAAAATATCGCCGGAGCGATAGTATCAACGATTTCTTGTGTGAATATGCTTTTCTCGTATTTAATACTTTCTATTTTTGCCGCTCTTTCAAAATCGTGCTGGTATATTCTTGCTTCCTGTTCTGCACCTCTGTTGTTAGCCTCCTTCTTCATATCCACATTTTTATTCTGCACTGAAACAATCCAATGAATAATCAATTGAATAGAGAATGTCACTAGACTCACAACTAGCATTGTTGTAAACCAAGATAATACTGCTTTGCTAGGGCTCCCTTGATGGTTGATTAGCTTCACAGTGCATCCAACAAACCCAGCAAAAACGCCTACCGTTATGCTTAGTGACCAAAGTAATACATCCCCATCTTCTTTTCTCTTCATTTTTTTCTTTTTTTCACTCTTTTTATCTGCTTCCTGGCGAAGCTCTTTTTCATATTCATACGGCGATTTCTCAAACATTTTTTATCTCCTTTTTCCGCATATAGTATTTCTATAGTAGACAAATAGTATCATAACATACCGCGGAAATGTTTTCAATCGTTTTTCCTAATTATCCAAATAAATCGTTTCCTAATTATCCAAATAAATCGCGTTTTAATTCTTTCAATACCACACATAAACCAGTGCTACACAAATATTTAATCGCAAGCTCTTCAAAATGAGAGTCTTTACCATTGTATATCGGTAGGGGCGACGTCCTCGACAGCCCGTTTCCTGGTCCTGAGCGGCTGCTGCGGGGTGTAGAGGACGCCGCCCCTACAATGTGTCCGAGCAGATACCGGTTCGTCGAAAACCGGTTTCAATAGTCTTTCACATATCTCGAAAAATGTCTTTCACGCATTTCAAAAAAAATACTTGATTTTTCGGAAAAATATGATATAATACCCTTCGCACGGAGGCTTAGCTCAGCTGGTTAGAGCGCCTGCTTCACACGCAGGAGGTCGATGGTTCGAGTCCATTAGTCTCCACCAAAGAAAAGCTGCCCAATTGGGCAGCTTTTTCTTTGGTATGGTATTCAGAATAATGGACTCGAACAGGGCGGCGGTCGAAGACCGCAAAAACATGCCGGTGGCATGTTTTTAGCCCGCGGCTCGCGAGTCCATTCGTCTCCACCAACAACAAAAAGAGATCGCAAAAGCGATCTCTTTTTGTTGTTGGTGGAGCATTTCAGAGAAAAAACGATCTGATTTCGTCGGAAATCAGATCGTTTTTTCTCTTTTTTATTCCCCTGCGGCGGCGAAGATTTCTCTGACGAGCTCGTCGCGGCCGGTGCCTTTTTCGGCGGAGAAGGGGATGAGCTTCGTGGCCTCGTCCAGGGCGAGGGTCTGGCGGATCAGGGCCATGTTGGGCGCAAGCTCGCTCTTTTTGAGCTTGTCGAGCTTGTTTGCCACCACGAGGAAGGGCCGTTCGGAGGCCTGAAAGTATTTTGCCATCGTCACGTCGTTTTCCGTCGGCTTGTGCCGGGCGTCCACGATCAGGATGCCGAGGCTGATCCACTCCGGCCGGGCAAAATAGGCCTCCATGAGCTTGCCCCAGCGCTCCTTCTCGGACTTGGGCACCTTGGCGTAGCCGTAGCCCGGCAGATCGACAAAATACGCCTTGCCGTCGATGCGGAAAAAGTTGATGTGCGTGGTTTTGCCGGGGCTCTCGCCCACCCGGGCGAAGTTTTTGCGCTGCAGCACCCGGTTGATGACTGAGGATTTGCCCACGTTGGACTTGCCCGAGAACACGATCTGCGGCAGCCCGTCGCCCGGGACCTTGTTCAGATCCGCGATCGACGTTAAAAATTCAGCTTTTTGTAAATTCAGCATTGGTTTCAATCTGTTTCGGGCGGGACGGGGAACCCGTCCCCTACGGAGCGCAGCATGGATGAGACCGCGTCTCCTGTTGCCTATTGCCTTTTGCCTCTTCCCGATTGCCTATCCCCTACTGCCGCAGATCCGGCTTCCGCTTTCTCTGCTTCACCGGCTTGGCGCCCAGGGGGAGCTGGGAGGGCTCCTCGAGCACCGCGTCTCTGGCCTCCGGCTGTGGGAAGTGCAGCGCGTGCTCGATGACGCTGTCAGCGGTGGAGACGGAGATGAAGTTCAGGGCCTTGCGCACGACGGGGTCGATCTCCTCGAGGTCCTTGACGTTGTCCTCCGGCAGAATGACCGTCTTGAGGTTCATGCGGTAGGCCGCCATGGTCTTTTCCTTGAGGCCGCCGATCGGCAGCACCCGGCCGCGGATCGAGATCTCGCCGGTCATGGCGAGGTCTCTGCGCACCGTGGCGCCGGTGAGCGCCGAGACGATGGCCGTGCAGACTGTGATGCCGGCCGACGGGCCGTCCTTCGGGACCGCGCCCTCGGGGAAATGCACGTGGATGTCCTTGGTCTTGTAGAAATCCTCGGCGATGCCGAAGGTCTTGGCCCGGGAGCGGATGTAGCTCAGCGCAGCGTGGACGGATTCCTTCATCACCTCGCCCAGGTTGCCGGTGAGCTCCAGCTTGCCGCTGCCCTCGACGACGTTGCACTCCACCTGCAGCACCTCGCCGCCGACCGAGGTCCAGGCCAGGCCGTTGACCAGGCCCACGGGGTCCTCTGCCGCCATGCGGTCGGGCAGGAAGCGGCGCACGCCGAGATAGTGCTCGAGCTGATCGGCGCTGACGCTGATTTTCTGGATGCTCTCGTCGGTTGCAAGCTGCATGGCCGCCTTGCGGCAGACCGCGCCGAGCTCCCGCTCGAGCTGCCGCACGCCGGATTCGCGGGTGTAGCAGGCGATGATCTCGCGCAGGGCGCTATCGGGCAGGCGCAGCTGCGTCTTCTGGATGCCGTGCTTTTTCAGCTGCTTCGGCAGCAGGTGCCGCTTGGCGATCATGAGCTTCTCTTCGTCCGTGTAGGAGCCGAGCTCAATGACCTCCATGCGGTCGAGCAGCGGTCTGGGGATGGTGTCGGTGGTGTTGGCCGTGGTGATGAACATGCAGCGGCTGAGGTCAAACGGCAGCTCCAGATAGTTGTCGCGGAAGCTGCTGTTCTGCTCGCTGTCGAGCACCTCCAGCAGGGCCGCCGACGGGTCGCCCCGGTAGTCGCTGCCCAGCTTGTCGATCTCGTCGAGCAGCATCAGGGGGTTGTTGGTCTTGGCCTGCAGCAGGCCGGACAGGATCCGGCCGGGCATGGCGCCGACATAGGTCTTGCGGTGGCCGCGGATCTCGGCCTCGTCATGGACGCCGCCGAGCGAGATGCGGGCCAGCTTCCGGTTGAGGCAGCGGGCGATGCTCATGGCGACCGAGGTCTTGCCCACACCGGGAGGCCCCACGAGGCAGAGGATCTGCCCGTGCATGTCGGGCGCGAGCTTGCGCACGGCAAGAAATTCCAGCACGCGGGTCTTGACCTTTTCCAGGCCGTAGTGGTCCTGGTCGAGCATGCGTCTGGCCTGCTCGAGGTTCAGCCGCTCCTTGGTCGCGGTGTTCCAGGGCAGCTCCAGCACCAGGTCGAGGTAATTGCGGATGACCGAAGCCTCGGACGAGCCGAAGGGCTGCTTGCGCAGGCGCTGGACCTCCTTGAGCACCTTCTGCTCGGATTCCTCCGGCAGGTGCAGGTCGAGGACCTTGCGCTCGTATTCGTCGAACTCCTCTTCGTCGTCCTCGCCGAGCTCGGTCTGGATCACCTTGAGCTGCTCGCGCAGATAGTAGTCCCGCTGGTTGCGGTTCATGCTCTCCTGCGTCTTGTCCTGCATCTCATCCTCGATGCGAAGGATCTCCAGCTCGTGCTGCATCAGCTTGTTGCACAGCAGCAGGCGCTTGAGCCCGTTGCGCTCGAGCAGCAGGGCCGCTTTGTCCTCAAAGCGGATGGAGGAGGCCTGCGCGGTGATATCGGCGATCTTGCCGGGGTCGCGCGTGGCAAGCAGGCGCAGCATCTCTTCGCTCAGCTGCCGGCCGCTGAGGTCCATATACTCCTCAAACTGCTGGTAGGCGATGCGCGCCGCCGCCTCGGCGCGGGCAGAGGGCGCCTGCACCGAAATCTCGGTCTGGTGCTCCACCCGGGCGCTGAGATAGGGCGCGGTCTTGAGCGCCGTGACGATTCTGGCCCGGGTCTGGCACTCAACCAGCACGCGGACCGTCTCGCCCGGCAGGCGCAGGACCTGCTTGACCTTGGCGATGGTGCCCACGCTGTAGAGCTCGTCAAAGCCCGGATCGTCGGTCATCAGGCTCTTCTGCGGGGCCAGAAACAGCCGCTGATTCGTGCTGACCGCCCGGTCGAGCGCGCGCACGGATTTCTCCCGCCCCACGTCAAAGTGCATGGTCGCCTCCGGAAAGGCCACCATGCCGCGCAGCGGGATCACCGGCAGCTGTTCATATTCAATGAGTTCTTCCATAATTGTTATTGATTCGAAGCGATCCGCTTCTGTCCTTCCGCCCGTCCGATTTCCGGGCTCTTGTGGTTGCGCACGCAGTCCTCGGTCACGCGGACCGACGTGATGCTCTTGTCCGACGGGATCTCGTACATGATGCCCGTGAGCACGCCCTCCATAACGGCGCGCAGGCCGCGGGCGCCGATCTTGCGCTGGATGGCCAGATCCGCGATGGCGTGCAGCGCCTCGTCTGTAAACTCCAGCTCCACCTGGTCGAAGGAGAACAGCTTCTTGTACTGCCTGCACAGGGCGTTCTTCGGCTCGGTCAGGATGCGGATGAGGTCGTCTTCGGTCAGGCTGTTGAGGCTTGTGATGACCGGCAGTCTGCCCACAAGTTCGGGAATGATGCCGAACTTGAGCAGATCGTGCGGCTGCACCTGCTGGAACAGCTTGCCGGTGTCCTTGTCCTCCTTGCTGCGCAGCTCCGAGCCGAAGCCCAGAGAGCTGCGGTCGACGCGGCGCTCGATGATCTTGTCGAGCCCGTCGAACGCGCCGCCGCAGATGAACAGGATCTTCGAGGTGTCGATCTGGATGAACTCCTGCTGCGGGTGCTTGCGGCCGCCCTGGGGCGGCACGTTGGCCACCGTGCCCTCGACGATCTTCAAAAGCGCCTGCTGCACGCCCTCGCCGGAGACGTCGCGGGTGATGGAGGTATTCTCGCTCTTGCGGGCGATCTTATCCATCTCGTCGATGTAGATGATGCCGCGCTCGGCCAGCTCCACATCGAAATCCGCCGCCTGCAGCAGCCGGAGCAGGATGTTTTCCACATCCTCGCCCACATAGCCGGCCTCGGTCAGGGTCGTGGCGTCGGCAATGGCGAAGGGAACGTCCAGGATCTTTGCCAGCGTCTGGGCAAAGAGCGTCTTGCCCGAGCCCGTGGGGCCGATCAGCAGGATGTTGCTCTTCTGCAGCTCCACATCGCCGTCGTCGTGGAAGTAGATGCGCTTGTAGTGGTTGTACACCGCAACGGAAAGGGCGATTTTTGCATCCTCCTGGCCGATGATGTAGTTGTCCATGTACTCCTTGATCTCTTTCGGGGTCGGGAGCTTTTCGGGGTCATGGTAGAAGGAATCTGCCGTCTCATAGAGATCCTCGTGCAGCAGACTGCTGCACAGGTCCACGCATTCGTTGCAGATATAGACATTGGGGCCGGACAGCATGCGCTTGACCTGCTCCTGCCGTTTGCCGCAGAACGAGCAGCGGATGGATTTTTCAGCCATTGGGGTACTCCTTTATCTGTGCTCGATCACCTTATCGATCAGACCGTACTCCATCGCCTCGTAGGAAGTCATGAAGTTGTCGCGCTCGGTGTCGGCAGCGATCTGCTCATAGCTCTTGCCGGTGTTGGCGGCCAGGATCTCGTTGAGCTTTTTCTTCATCTGCTCGATGCGGCGGGCCTGGATCTGGATGTCCGTGGCCTGGCCCTGGGCGCCGCCGGAGGGCTGGTGGATCATGATCTCGGCGTTGGGCAGGGCCATGCGCTTGCCCTTGGCGCCGGCCGAGAGCAGGAACGCGCCCATGGAGGCCGCCATGCCGATGCAGATGGTGGCAACGTCGCACTTGATGTACTGCATGGTGTCGTAGATCGCCATGCCGGAGGTGATGACGCCGCCGGGGCTGTTGATATAGAACTGGATGTCCTTGTCGGGGTCCTGCGCCTCGAGGTAGAGCATCTGCGCCACGATCAGAGAGGCCGTGGTGTCGTTGACCTCCTCGGACAGGATGATGATGCGGTCGTTGAGCAGGCGGGAAAAAATATCATAGGAGCGCTCGCCCCGGCTCGTCTGCTCCACAACATAGGGAACTAAACTCATAGTGCTTCTCCTTTCTCGGATAATGCATTGTAACCGAGTGACGGAAGAATTATTCTTCCGTCTTTTCTTCCTCGGCCTTGGGGGCCACGGCAACGGCGTTGTCGATGACCAGCTGCTGGGCCTTCTTGACGGCCAGATCGCCCTTGAGGTCCTCTGCCGGGATCGCCTTCTTGACGGCGTCCACGTCCATCTGATAGCTGTCGGCCAGGCGCTTGTACTCTTCCTCGAGCTCCTCGTCGGAAACCTCGAGCTTCTCCTCGGTCACGATGGCGTCGAGCATGATGCGGGTCTTCAGCTTGCGCTCGGAGCCGGGCCGGAAGCTGTTCTTCATGAGCTCCTTGTTGCCGCCCAGCATCTTCACGTACTGATCCAGGCTCATGCCCTGGCCGCGCAGCTGATAGTCGAAGTCCTGCAGGTCGCGCTCAAGCTCTTCGTCGATCATGCAAGCGGGAACGTCCATCTCGGTGCCCTCGACGGCCTTCTCGATGACCGCATCGCCGAAGGCGCGGTCGATGCCGGCCTGCTTGTCCTTGAGCAGGTTGGCCTTGATGTCGGCGCGCAGCTCGTCGAGCGTGTCGAACTCGGAGACGTCCTTGGCCAGATCGTCGTCCTTCTCGGGCAGAACGGTCTGCTTGACCTCGTGGACCTTGACCTTGAAGACGACGGCCTTACCGGCCAGCTCCTCGTGGTAGTCCTCGGGGAAGGTGATGTCCAGGTCCTTCTCGTCGCCGGCGGCGCAGCCGATCAGCTGCTCTTCAAAGCCGGGAACGAAGCTGTGGCTGCCCAGGCGGAGCTCGTAGTCCTCGCCCTTGCCGCCCTCGAACGGCTCGCCGTTGAGGAAGCCCTCGAAGTCGATGACGACGGTGTCGCCGTCCTGTGCCGGACGCTCGACGGTGGTGATGCGGGCGACCTCCTCGGCCTTCTTGTCGAGCTCGCGCTCGATCTCCTCGTCGGTCACGACGGCTTCGGCCTTCTCGACCTCGAGGCCCTTGTAGCTGCCGAGCTTGACCTCGGGATACAGGGCGGTCTCGATCGTCAGATCGACGGACTTATCTTCATTTACATTGACTGCGGTCACGCTGGGCTGACCCACAGCCTTCCAGCCCTCATCGAGGACGGTCTTCTGATAGACCTCGGGGAAGATCTCATTGATCGCGTCCTCGTGGAAGATCTCCTTGCCATACATGGCCTCGATCATCTTGCGGGGCGCCTTGCCCTTGCGGAAGCCGGGGATGGCGATGCGGGACTTGTTCTTGTTGTAGACCTTCTGCACGGCCGCTTCAAACGCCTCGGCGTCGATCACGACGGAGATCTTGACATTGTTGCCCTCTTTGACGGCATTTTTGACTTGCATGATATATTTCCTCCTGTGTAGCGGCATTCCGCCGCATTTTAATCTGGTATATTTTAGCAGAACTTGGCTCAAAAGCCAAGCATTATTTTTGTTTTTTCCGGGATATTTACACTATTTTAACAAAATTGGCTTGAAATTCGTATAATCCGCAGCCGCGAGGCGGAAGTCGATGCCCTCCACCAGGCCGGTCACGGCCAGCTTGTGGCTCTCGGAGTGCAGGTGGCCGTAGATGCAGGCCGACACACCGTACTGCTTCAGAAGCGCCAGGATCGGCTCGCAGCGATAGCCCCGGTAGAGCGGCGGATAGTGCAGGAAGCAGAGCTTCTGCCTTGCATCCCCTGCCGCCTTCAGGGACGTCTCGAGCCGGCCCAGCTCGCGCAGAAAGACCTTCTCATCGTGCGTCCCCTGCTGATCCTCCTCAAAGAACCAGCCGCGGGTGCCGCAGAGGGCGACGTCCTCATAGAAAAAGCAGTTGTTGTTCAGAACTGCCATGTTTTCATAGCCGTTTTCGGCGCAGAATTTGTTGAACTTCGACGCGGTGGTCCACCAGTAGTCGTGATTTCCCTTGACGATGAGCTTCCGACCCGGAATGGCGTTGATGAAGGCAAAATCCGGGGCCGATTGCTTCAGGTCCATGCCCCAGCTGAGGTCTCCCACCAGCACGGTGGTATCCTCGGGGCCGATGACGGAAAGGCCGCGGCGCAGCTTGTCCACATAGCCCACCCAGGCCTTGCCGAACACGTCCATGGGCTTGTTCACGCCGAAGGACAGGTGCAGATCGCCGATTGCATATAAGGACATGGACGCCTCCTTTCCGATTGTGGAAATCTAAATTCTGCCCAAAGCCGCGCTGGCATTGTTGTGGAACAGGTCCAGGATCAGATCGTCGGGATAGCCGCGTTTGTGCAGGTATTTGCCGAGGTCAAAATAGCTCTCGATGCCGGTGAAGCCGTCGGGCAACGTGTCGCAGCCGTCGAGATCGCCGCCTAGGGCGACGGTCTTCTCCCCGTCCAGCGACAGCCAGTGGTCGAGGTGGCGCCGGATGTCGTCAAAGCCCGCGCGGCCCGATGCGTGCAGGAAGGGCGTGTAGAGGTTCATGCCCACGACGCCGCCGAGGTCCCGGATGGTGCGGAACTGGTCGTCCGTCAGATTGCGCGCATGCGCGCAGCAGGCATGGCTGTTGGAGTGGCTGGCAAGGATCGGTTTTGTAGTTATGTCAACCAAGTCCCAGAACGCCCGCTCGGACAGGTGGCTCACGTCGATGGCGATGCCCAGGCGCTGGGCCTGCCTCACAAATTCCCTGCCCCGGTCCGTCAGGCCCTCGCCGGTCATGCAGGAGCCGGCCAGCGCGTTGGGGAAATTCCAGGTCAGCGTCGTCATTTCAAAGCCCTGCGCGCGCAGCCATTCCAGCCGGGCCGGGTCGCAGCCGATGGCCTCGGGGCCCTCGAGCGACAGGCGGGCGACCGCCTTGTTCCGGTTTTCATCGTCGGCCAGCGCCTCGGCCGGGACGATGCGGTCACTGCATCGTGTGAGCTCTGCGCGGAAGTAGGCCAGGGAATCCAGCAGCAGCCGCTCGGCCTCCGCCTGCGGTCTGGGCTTTCCTTCCCGGTCATAGACGCAGCAAAAACCGAAAACCTGCTGGTAGAGCAGGGTCCTCGGGGTCTGCGGCGCGCGCCGGAGATCGATTTGCAGATCGTTTTGATCCAGCGATTTGTTTCGCAGATACAGCTCCACCGCGGTGTCACAGTGCAGGTCGAGCACCGGCAGGCCGTCGGGAAAGCTCTGCAGCAGGGTCATATTCATTCAAACGCATCCTCCACATGATGGATGACCGGGTGCTTCGTGTCCATGCCCTGCGGGGCGTAGACCTCGACCACGTCAAAGCGCGGCTGCAGGCCGGTCTCGTGCTGCGAAAGCCAGAATTCCGCGGTGGTGCGGATTCTGGCCTGTTTCCGGCTGTCGACAAACTCCATGGCCTGTCCGTATTCGGCGGACTTGCGCAGCTTGACCTCGACGAAGACCAGATACTGTCGGTTTTGGACGATCAGGTCGATCTCGCCGAAGCGGCAGCTGTAGTTGCAGGCAACCAGCTGATATTTTTTCTTTTTCAGATAGGCCGCCGCCAGGTCTTCCCCCCAGCGGCCCTGGAGCTTTGTGTCAGCCATGTTCAATAGAAAACATCAAAATATTTTAATGCATTTTCTTCAGGAAGCTCCGCCGGTGAATCGGACAGGGGCCGAACTCCCGCAGGGCGGCATAGTGTGCCTTCGTGCCGTAGCCCTTGTGGACGGCGAAGCCGTATTGGGGATAAAGCGCATCCTGCGCGCACATGAAGCGGTCACGTGTCACCTTGGCGAGGATCGAGGCCGCCGCAACGCTTGCACACCTTGCATCGCCCTTGACCACGGTTTCGGTGGCGATGCCCAGGCCGGGGTCGCGATTGCCGTCCACCAGGCAGAAATCCGGCTGCACCGCAAGCTGCGCCACTGCGCCGCGCATGGCCCGATAGGTGGCCTGCAGGATGTTGATCTCGTCGATGGTCTTCTCGTCCACCATGCAGACCGCCCAGGCAAGCGCCTGCGCGGTGATGATCTCATACAGGGCCTCGCGCTTTTTCTCCGTGAGCTTCTTTGAGTCGTTGAGTCCCTCGATCACAAGGCCCCGGGGCAGAATGCACGCGCCGGCGCACACCGGCCCGGCCAGCGGGCCGCGCCCGGCCTCGTCGATGCCGCAAACCGCCGTAAATCCCCTGTTGAAAGCCTCGTTCTCAATTTCCCAAAGCGGTCCCATCGTGACTCCTTTCAATTGACAAGTGACAATGGACAATTGACAAGTTGATGTGTTTTTCAAATTGCCATTTGAAAAACAATTCAATCCGTCGCGCAGCGACACCGAAACTGTCAATTGTCAATTGGATTCCGGCGTTTCCAGGGTAAACCTGCCGAGCTTGCACGAGCGGTATTCCTCGAGCAGCACGCGGGCCATGCGTTCGGTGTCGATCTCGCCGCCGGAGAGCAGGAAGCCGCGCTTCCTGCCGGCCTGCTGCAGCAGCGCCCAGCCGGCCTCGTCCGGGGCCGCCTCCACCTTGTAGCGGGCGGTGACTGCCTCGGGATAGCGCTGCCAGAGCATCTCCATCAGCTTCATGGCCAGGGTCTCGATGTCCAGAATATCGTCCTTGACCGCGCCGGTCCAGGCCAGCCGCAGGCCGACCTCAGGGTCGTCGAACTTCGGCCAGAGAATACCGGGCGTATCGAGCAGCAGCAGGCCCTGATCCACCGTGACCCACTGCTTTCCGCGGGTCACGCCGGGTCGGTTTTCGGCCTTTGCGCCCTTGCGCCCGGCAACCTGGTTGATGAAGGTGGATTTTCCGACGTTCGGGATGCCCACGATCATCAGCTTGAGCGGTCTGCCCGCCTGGCCCTTTTCGGCGTAGCGGCGGAGCTTCTCTGCCAGCAGCTTCCGCAGGGCCGGGACAAAGTCGGAGATCCCCTTCCGGGATTTGCAGTCGGTCTGCACCACGGCCAGGCCCTGCGCCCGGAAATGCTGCGCCCAGGCCTTGGTCTGGGCGGGGTCCGCCATGTCGATGCGGTTGAGGATCACCATGCGCGGCTTGCTGCCGCAGATGGCGTCGATGTCGGGGTTGCGCGAGCTGACGGGGATGCGGGCGTCGAGGATCTCGCACACCGCGTCCACCAGCTTGAGCTGGTCCTCCATCATCCGGCGCGTTTTGGTCATGTGCCCCGGATACCACTGGATGTTCAGATTCTCTTCCATGCTCAGTCCTTGTACAGAAGGCCCCAGCGGGTCCAGTCGCGCCTGCCGCCGTTGTTCTGGTCCGCACCGGGGACGACGAGCAGCTGTGCCTTGCCCACGATGTACTGCCGGTCCACCATGCCGATGGAGGGGTTGCGGCTGTCGTTGGAGTTGTTGCGGTTGTCGCCCATCAGGAAGTAGCAGTTGGCCGGCACCAGCGCCGGGAAGGTGATGGTCTGGTACATTGTCTCGGCCATGTTGCCGTTGATGTAGGTCTCCTCCAGGGCCATGCCGTCGATGAACACGCGGTAATAGCCCACGGACTCGTCATACTGGATATTGACGGTCTGGCCCGGGGTGGCGATCACGCGCTTGACGATGGGCTTGTTGTTCTCAAATGTGGGAAGGGACGCCACAACGATGTCGCCCTGCTTGAACTCGGTGTTGAGCACATTGCTCTCGAGCACCAGGAAATCGCCCTGCATGCCCTCATCCTCCCGGCTGCCCACGAGGGTGGGATACATGGAGCTGCCGTGCACGCCGGTCAGCCGCGCAAAAAACACAAAGACCACGGTGATGATCGCAAGGACGTACAAAAAATCGTGGCACAGCATATATACCGATCCTGCAAAGCCCTTCGGCTCGCCCGGATCGCTCTTTCTCGGTTCTCTTTTCCGCATTTTGGGTACTCCTCCCGAATTTAATGATCTGACTATATATTATACACGAACTTGTCAAGTCTGCCAATCCGAAAAATAATTATTTTTTACTTGAAAATCGGCGCTTCTTGTGATACTGTATCATGAAGTATGAAATTATTTAAGGAGATACACCATGAAAGAGCAACTGGAAAAAATCCGGGCCTCGGCCATGGAGGCGCTGGCCCTGGCACGGGAAGCCACGGATCTCGAGGCGCTTCGCGTCAAGGTCCTGGGCAAAAAGGGCGAGCTCACCGCCGTTCTGAAGATGATGGGCAAGCTCAGTCCCGAGGAGCGGCCGGTCATGGGCCAGCTGGCCAACGAGACCCGCGCCGCCATTGAGGCCGAGCTCGAGCACCGCCGGCAGGAGATCGCCGCCGCCGCCATGGAGCGCAAGCTGGCCGAGGAGGCCGTTGACGTCACCATCCCCGGCGAGGAGATCGCCATGGGCCACAAGCACCCGATGAACACCGCCCTTGACGAGGCGAAGGAAATCTTCATCGGCATGGGCTTCCAGATCCTGGAGGGTCCCGAGGTCGAGCTGGCCGACTACAACTTCACCAAGCTCAACACCGAGGAGGGCCACCCGGCCCGCGACTGGTCCGACACCTTCTATCTGAAGGAGGACAGCTCGGTCCTGCTGCGCACCCAGACCTCCCCGATGCAGATCCGCGCGATGGAGGCCATCAAGGAGCCGCCCATCCGCATCCTGGCCCCCGGCCGCGTCTACCGCAAGGACGAGGTCGACGCCACCCACAGCCCGATGTTCCACCAGATCGAGGGCCTTGTCATTGACAAGGGCATCACGATGGCGGACCTCAAGGGCACCCTGGAAACGCTGGTCAAGTCCCTCTACGGCGAGGACAGCGTGGTCCGCTTCCGTCCCCACCACTTCCCCTTCACCGAGCCGAGCTGCGAGGTGGACGTGCAGTGCTTCAAGTGCCACGGCGCCGGCTGCCCCACCTGCAAGGGCGAGGGCTGGATCGAGCTGCTGGGCGCCGGCATGGTGCACCCGAAGGTGCTCGAGGGCTGCGGCATCGACCCCGAGGTCTACTCCGGCTTTGCCTTCGGCATCGGCCTCGAGCGCATGGCGATGCGCCGCTTCCAGATCAGCGACCTGCGCCTGATCTTCGAGAACGACATCCGCTTCCTGCAGCAGTTCTAAGGAGGTAGAGAAGATGAATATTTCCAGAAAATGGCTGAATGAATTTGTCGAGATCAACGCCTCCGACCGCGAATACGACGAGGTCATGACCATCGCCGGCCAGAAGGTCGAGACCGTCACCCGCCTCGACGAGACCATCCGGAACGTCAAGGTGGGCAAGGTGCTCTCCATCGTCCGCCACGAGAACTCCGACCATATGTGGGTCTGCCAGATCGACGTGGGCGAGGACGAGCCCGTGCAGATCGTCACCGGCGCGCAGAACGTGCACGAGGGCGACCTGGTCCCCGCGGCGCTGCACAACTCCTATCTTGCTGGCGGCGTGCACATCACCAAGGGCAAGCTGCGCGGCGTGGCCTCCAACGGCATGCTCTGCTCCATCCAGGAGCTGGGCCTGACCAAGAACGACTTCCCCGACGCCTGTGAGGACGGCATCTGGATCCTCAACGACGAGGGCGCCAGAGTCGGCCAGGACATCAACGAGGTCATCGGCAACGACGACTCCGTGGTGGAGTTTGAAATCACCAACAACCGCCCCGACTGCTACAGCCTGATCGGCCTGGCAAGAGAGACCGCGGCAGCCTTCAACAAGCCCCTCAAGCTCCACGAGCCGGTGGTCAAGGGCGAAGGCGAGGGCGACCTCAGCGAGCTGCTCAGCGTCGAGGTCCCGGCGGACGATCTGTGCAACCGCTACTCCGCGAGAATGGTGCGGAACGTCAAGATCGGCCCGTCCCCCAAGTGGATGCGCGAGCGCCTGCGCGCCGCCGGCATCCGGCCGATCAACAACATCGTCGACATCACGAACTATGTCATGGTCGAGTACGGCCAGCCGATGCACGCCTTCGACTACCGATACATCACCAGCGGCAAGATCGTGGTGCGCAGAGCCGGCAGCGACACCGAGGTCACCACGCTCGACGGCGTCGTGCGCAAGCTCCAGCCGGATATGCTGGTCATCGCCGACGACAACCGCCCCGTGGCCCTGGCGGGCATCATGGGCGGCGAAAACAGCGAGATCGTGGACGACACCACCGACGTGGTGTTCGAGTCCGCCAACTTTGACGGCACCTCCGTCCGCAAGACCGCGCTGGCCCTCGGCATGCGCACCGAGTCCTCGGCCAAGTTTGAAAAGAACATCGACCCGATGCTGACCCTGCCCGCGGTCAACCGCGCCTGCGAGCTCGTGGAGCTGCTGGGCGCCGGCGAGGTGCTGAGCGGCGTCATTGATATTCTCAACTACGTCCCCGAGCCCTTCACCCTGCCCCTGGAGCCGGACAAGATCAACGCCCTGCTCGGCACCAACATCCCCGAGGCCGACATGATCGAGTACCTGGCCCGTGAGCAGGTGCCGGTCGAAAACGGCATCATCCGGGTCCCCTCCTGGCGCCCCGATCTTCGCCGGATGGCGGATATCGCCGAGGAGGTCGCCCGCTTCTACGGCTACAACGAGATCCCCACGACCCTGATGCGCGGCGCCACGACCCGCGGCGGCTACTCCGAGCAGCAGAAGGTGGAGAACAAGGCCGGCGCCGCCGCCCGCGCCATGGGCATGAGCGAGATCATCACCTACTCCTTCGTCTCCCCGTCCGTCTGTGACCTCATCCGGATGCCCGAGGACGATGTGCGGCGCAACATGGTCAAGATCCTCAACCCCCTGGGCGAGGACACCTCTGTCATGCGCACCACGGCCCTGCCCTCGATGCTGGACATTCTCTCGAGAAACTACGCCTACCACAACAAGGCCGTCAAGCTCTACGAGCTTGCGAAGATCTACCTTCCCGTGGAGGGCGAGGCCCTGCCCTACGAGCCCAAGATGCTGGTCTTCGGCGCCTACGGCCCCGGCGAGAGCTTCTTTGCCATGAAGGGCCGCGTGGAGGCCCTGCTCAAGGCCATCCGCGCCGGCGAGGCCCGCTTCGAGGCCGACAAGCAGAACCCCAGCTACCATCCCGGCCGCTGCGCAAGGCTCATCGTCGACGGCAAGTGCGTCGGCACCTTCGGCCAGGTCCATCCCCAGGTGGCGAAGAACTACGGCATGGACTGCGAGGTCTACACCGCCGAGCTGCACTTCACCGACCTTATGACCGTCCTGGCCCCCGAGCCCACCTTCACGGCGCTGCCGAAGTACCCCGGCGTGAGCCGCGATCTGGCCATTGTCTGCCGTGAGGACGTGACCGTCGGCGCGCTCGAGGACTGCATCCGCAATGCCGGCGGCAAGCTGCTGCGCGAGATCAAGCTGTTCGACATCTACCGCGGCGTGGGCATCCTGCCCGGCTGCAAGAGCGTGGCCTTCTCCCTGCGTCTGCGGGCTGACGACCGCACTCTGGCCGACACCGACATCGACCCGGTCATCAGCAGAATCCTCAAAGCCCTGGCAAGCGAGCTCAACGCAAGCCTGCGCTAATTGAAAAAAATAACGCAGAGACGAGATTTTATCGTCTCTGCGTTGTTTTTTTGTGCTTTGCGATCAGGATGAAGGGCTGCTCGAGCACGTGGCGGCCCTTGAGCCAGATGTTGTGCAGGTGCAAGGGCTTGACCAGGATGGAGTGCACGCCCGCGAGGTTCGCGCCTAGCACGTCGGTGTAGATCTGATCGCCGACGAGCGCGGCCTGCTCCGGCGGGACGCCGTAGCGGTCGAGGCAGGCCCGGATGCCCTTGGAGAAGGGCTTCTTTGCCGCGCGGATCAGGCCGATGCCGGCCAGCTCGCAGAACGGGATCGCCCGGGGCTTTTTGCTGTTGGAGACCACGCAGACCTCGATGCCCGCCGTCCGGATCCCGGAGACCCAGTCGAGCAGCGGCTTGGTCGGCTCGTTGGAGGTGTAGGGCAGCACGGTGTTGTCAAAGTCCAGCATCAGAAGCCGGACGCCCTGCTCGATCAGATCCTCTGCGCGGATGTCGATGAGCCTGGGGATCATGGTCTTGGGCAAAAAAGGAAAGTGCATAACTCGGCGCGCTCCTTCGTAAGGTATGGTATGGAATCTGTGTTTTATCTGGCCGGACTGCACCGGCCGCCCGGCTGCGCGGCGTTTGCCCGGCTGGGCTATGGCTTCACCGAATCGGGCGCGCTGCGCGCCCCGACGCCGGAGGGCGAGATCCTGGTGCTCGACGACCGGGCGCTGCCGTCGGAGGAAGGGCTTCGGAACGCTGCGGCGCTTTTTTCGTCTGTCCCGGGGCTGCTGCTCTGCGACTTTGAGCGGCCGCCGCAGGATGGCCTGATCCGCCTTCTGGAACAGCTGCCGCCGGAGCGGCTGATCGTTCCGCCGTCATACGAGGCGCTGCCCCACCGGGCGATCTTTCTGCCGCCCTACCGGGCCGCGCAGCCGTTTCTCGAATGGCTGGCAGAGCAGCGCCGCCGATACGGCAGCATCGTTCTGGATCTGCAGCCCTTCCTGCCGGGCAAGCAGGTGCCCCCGGCAGCCGGCCATTTCAGCGAGGCCCTATGCTGCCATTACCGCGCGGTTCTCAAGGACGGAACGCCGTCCTTTCAATTCTATGACACGCTGCAGTCCTATCGTCAGCGCCTTGCGCTGGCGCAAGCCCCCTGCATCGCCCTGCAGCCGGAATACGACCGGCTGCAAAGCAGAGAACAGGTTTTTTCGTAGTGGCCGATGCCCACATCGGCCATAAAGGTGCGGTGCGCGACGAGGCATCATGGCCGATGTGGGCATCGGCCACTACGGGTGAAGTGCAAATCCGGCCACAGACGGCAGCTTGCCGTCCCTCCTCTTAACCAGTACTGACCACTGCCCTACAGCGTTTCGAGCTCGTAGGGCGTGCTCTGGTAGACCATGTAGTTCAGCCAGTTGGCGTAGAGCAGATTTGCGTGCGAGCGCCAGCGGACGATGGGCTCCTTGGTGTCATCGTCGTTGGGGAAATAATTGTCCGGCACGTGGATCGGCAGGCCGAGGTTCTTGTCGCGGAAATACTCCTTTTTCAGCGTGTCCGCGTCGTATTCGCTGTGGCCGGTGATGAACACCTGCTTGCCGTTTTCGGTCGCAGCGGCATAGAGCCCCGCGATCGGCGAGCAGGCCAGGATCTTGAGCCCCGGGACCTTCTCGAGGTCCTCGAGCAGCACCGTGGTGTGGCGCGAATGGGGCACGTAGAAGCTGTCGTCAAAGCCGCGGAAGAGGATGGAGCTCTTTCGCACCACATGGTGCTCGAACACACCGAACAGCTTCTCCTGCAGGGGGATCTTCGGCACGCCGAAGTGGTAATACAGCGCCGCCTGCGCGCCCCAGCAGATATGGAAGGTGCTGTGCACGTGGGTCTTGCTCCACTCCATGATCGTGCAGAGCTCGTCCCAGTATTCGACCTCCTCAAACGGCAGCTGCTCGACCGGCGCGCCGGTGATGATCAGTCCGTCGAACTTTCTGTGCTGAACCTCGTCAAAGGTCTTGTAGAAGGAAAACAGGTGCTCCTGCGGGGTGTTCTTCGACTGGTGGGAGCGGGTGTGGATGAACTCGAGCTCCACCTGCAGGGGCGTGTTGCCCAGCAGGCGGGCCAGCTGCGTCTCCGTGTCGATTTTCGTCGGCATCAGGTTGAGCAGCAGGATCTGCAGCGGGCGGATGTCCTGCGTCATGGCCCGGTGTTCGGTCATGACGAAGATGTTTTCATCCGTCAGCGTCTTCGTCGCCGGCAGCTCGTTGGGAATCTTAATCGGCATAGGGTCACTTCCAATTTTTGTACGGTTTACACTTTTTCCAGCGCCTGGGCGATGTCGGCGATGATGTCCTCGGCAGCCTCCAGACCGCAGCTCATGCGGATGAGGTCGGGGCTCACGCCGGCGGCGAGCAGCTCCTCGTCGTTCATCTGGCGGTGGGTCGTGCTGGCCGGGTGCAGGCAGCAGGTCTTGGCGTCGGCCACGTGGGTCTCGATCGCGGCCATCTGCAGATTGCGCATGAAGCTCTCGGCAGCAGCCCGTCCGCCCTTGACGCCGAAGGAAACCACGCCGCAGCTGCCGTTGGGCAGATATTTCTGACACAGCGCATAGTCCCGGCTGCCCGGCAGATCCGGATAGGTCACCCAGGAGATCTTCTCGTTGTCCGCGAGGAACTTTGCCACAGCCAGGCCGTTGGCGCAGTGCTGGCGCATGCGCAGGTGCAGCGACTCCAGGCCGAGGTTCAGAAGGAAGGCGTTGTTGGGGCTGGGCATGGCGCCGAAGTCCCGCATCAGCTGCGCGGTCGCCTTGGTGATGAAGGCCCCGCCCAGGCCGAAGCGCTCGGTGTAGGTCACGCCGTGGTAGCTCTCATCCGGGGTGCACAGGCCCGCGAACTTCTCGGGATACTTGGTCCAGTCGAACTTGCCGGAATCCACGATCGCGCCGCCCAGAGCGCAGGCGTGGCCGTCCATGTATTTGGTGGTCGAGTGGGTCACGATGTCGGCGCCAAACTCGAAGGGCCGGCAGCCCACGGGAGTTGCAAAGGTGTTGTCCACGATCAGCGGCACGCCGTGGGCGTGGGCCGCGCGGGAGAATTTGTCAAAATCCAGCACCCGCAGCGAGGGGTTGGAGATCGTCTCGCCGAAGACCAGCTTGGTGTTGGGCCGGAAGGCGGCGTTGAGCTCCTCCTCGGTGCAGTCTGGGCTCACAAACGTGAACTCGATGCCCATGCGCTTCATGGTGACGGCAAAGAGGTTGTAGGTGCCGCCGTAGATCGCCGTGGTGGAGATTGCGTGATCGCCGCAGGAGAGCAGATTGAACACGGCATAGAAGGTCGCGGCCATGCCCGAGGCGGTCAGCATCGCCGCGCTGCCGCCCTCGAGAGCGCAGATCTTGGCGGCCACCTGGTCCACGGTGGGGTTCTGGAGTCTGGTATAGAAATAGCCCTCGGCCTCGAGGTCGAAGAGCTTGCCCATATCCTCGCCGGTGAGGTAGCGGAAGGTCGTGCTCTGCACGATGGGCAGCTGCCGGGGCTCGCCGTTGCCGGCATTGTAGCCCGCCTGAACGCAGAGGGTATCCATGGATTGTTTCATGAAATTCACCTGTTTCCTTTGATTTTGAAAAATTATATCAACTTCCCCCCGGTTCGTCAATAGTAAAACTGTACAAGAGATATTGACTTGGACGAAAAATGGGTATAAAATATAAGAAAAAAAGAAAGAGGTACGACTATGGACAACAACATTCCCGAGCTGACCTTGAGCCCCAACCTGAACGACGCGGCGCAGACCGAGATCAAGGAGGCCGCCGCCTCCGTCCCCACGCTGGAGGTCGCGCCCGATTTGACCCTGGCCAACACCGAAAAGAAGGAAGCCCCGTCCGCCGGTCCGGACCTCAGCATGCTCACCCCCGAGGAGCAGAAGGTCGTCCACGACTTCGCGGCAAAAATCGACATCTCCGACAGCACGCAGGTGCTGCAGTACGGCGCAGGCGCGCAGAAGAACATCGCGGACTTCTCCGACGCGGCGCTGGCCTCCGTGCGTGCCAAGGATCTGGGCGAGGTCGGCGGCATGATCAGCAACCTCGTGGTCGAGCTCAAGGGCTTCGACGCCGAGGAGGAGCAGAAGGGCTTTTTGGGCCTGTTCAAGAAGACCGGCCGCAGCATCGAGACCCTCAAGGCCCGCTATGACAAGGCCAACGTCAACGTGGACAAGATCGCCCAGCAGCTGCAGGGCCACCAGATCACCTTGATGAAGGACGTGGCCGTGCTCGACCAGATGTACGACAAGAACCTCGACTACTACAAGCAGCTGACCATGTACATCCTGGCCGGCAAGGAGAAGCTCGAGCACGAGCGCGCCACGACCCTGGTGGAGCTGCGCGAACGCGCCCAGCAGACCGGCCTTGCCGAGGATGCCCAGCGCGCCAACGACTACGACGCCATGTGCCTGCGCTTTGAAAAGAAGCTGCACGATCTGGAGCTGACCCGCATGGTCTCCATCCAGATGGCCCCGCAGATCCGCCTGCTGCAGAACAACGACACGCTCATGAGCGAGAAGATCCAGACCTCGCTCGTCAACACCATCCCCCTGTGGAAGAGCCAGATGGTGCTGGCCCTGGGCATCAGCCACAGCCAGCAGGCCATGGAGGCACAGCAGGCCGTGACCGACATGACCAACGAGCTGCTCAAGAAGAACGCCGACCGGCTCAAGCTCGCCACCGTGGCGACCGCCCGCGAGGCCGAGCGCTCCGTGGTGGACATCGAGACCCTGCAGCACACCAACCAGCAGCTGATCACCACGCTCGACGAGGTCCTGCAGATCCAGGCCGACGGCCGCGCCAAGCGCCAGGCCGCCGAGGTCGAGCTGCGCCGCATCGAGGGCGAGCTCAAGCAGAAGCTGCTCGAAACCAGAACCGCGGTCAACTAAAGACAATCAACAAAACTAAAGACAATCAACAAAACGAGGGAAAAGCACGACGCTTTTCCCTCGTTTTTGTATTTTTCAGCAGAAATCTGCCGGACGGTCCTTGCACAGGCCGAAATGCCACTCGATCGCCTCGGCGATTCTCGGGCAGGCGCTGCCGTCGCCGTAGGGGTTGACGGCCTTTGCCATTTTCCGGTAGGCCGCGGGATCGGAGAGCAGCTCGTCTGCCAGGCGAACGATGGTCGCTTGTTCCACGCCGGCCAGCTTGACCGTGCCGGCGGTGACGGCCTCGGGGCGCTCGGTCTCGCGGCGCAGCACCAGCACCGGCTTTCCCAGCGCCGGCGCCTCCTCCTGCAGGCCGCCGGAGTCGGTCATGACCATAAAGCAGCGGGCCATCAGATTGTGCATCTCCTGCACGTCGATCGGGTCGATCAGATGCACCTGCGGCACATCCGCCAGCATGCCGAAGGCCGCCTCGCGCACGACCGGGCTCAGGTGCACCGGGTAGACGAACTCCGCCTCGGGATGCATCTCTGCCAACTGCCGGATGGCCTCAAAGATATTCCGCATCGGCGCGCCGTAGTTTTCCCTGCGGTGGCAGGTCACGGCGATCACCCGGCGATGCTCAAAATCCAGGGCGTTCAGCGCCTCGGTGGAGAAGCGGTAATCCCGCTGCACCGTGTACCTCATCGCGTCGATCACGGTGTTGCCGGTGACGAAGATCTCGCCCTGCACCCGCTCCCTGCGCAGATTTTCGGCGTTGGCCGCCGTCGGGGCAAAGTGCAGCGCGGCGATATCGCCGGTGAGCGTCCGGTTCATCTCCTCGGGGTAGGGCGAGTATTTGTCGTAGGTGCGAAGGCCCGCCTCCACATGGCCCACCGGGACCTTGTGGTAGAAGGCCGAAAGCGCGCCTGCAAAGGTCGTGGAGGTGTCGCCGTGGACCAGGATGAGGTCCGGCTTCGCCTGCTCGATCACCGCGTCCATGCCCAAAAGCGTCCGGCTCGTGATGGACGACAGCGTCTGCTGCTTCTGCATGATGTCCAGGTTGTAGTCGGCCTTGAGGCCAAAAATGTCCATGACCGACTGCAGCATCTCGCGGTGCTGGCCGCTCAGGCAGCAGATGCTCTCAAATTCCGGCCGCTTGGCCAGCTCCAGCACGAGCGGCGCCATCTTGATCGCCTCCGGGCGGGTGCCGAAGACGGACATGACTCTAATCCGATCCATGCGCGTCCTCCTTTTGTCCCTGCTGCTCCTGCTGCTTTTTGATGCGCTCGCCGGAGTAGATCTCAAAGCCGATGCCGCCCACGACCACGACGGCCAGCACGACCATCACGGTTTTCATGGCGCCCGTGGAGGTCAAAAGCACCGTGGCAAGGCCCATCACCGCCGTGAGCAGATAGGCCACGGCGACCGACTGCTTCTGGCTCAGGCCCATATCGATCAGCCGGTGATGGAAGTGGCCGCGGTCGCCCTGCATCGGGTTTTTCCCGTGGGCCAGGCGGCGAATCACGGAGGAGACAATGTCGAAAATCGGCAGTCCCAGCAGCAAAAACGGCACCGCCACCGAAACCACGGCGTAGGCCTTGAACAGGCCCTGGATCGACACCGAGGCCAGCAGAAAGCCCAGAAATGTCGAGCCGGTGTCGCCCATGAAGATCTTGGCCGGGTTGAAGTTGTAGGGCAAAAAGCCCAGGCAGGCGCCCGCCAGCGCCGCCATGATCAGGGCGACCTTGGGCTCCGCCACGAGCAGCGCGATCACCAGCATATTGATGGAGGTGATGCACGACACGCCGCAGGCCAGCCCGTCGAGCCCGTCGATGAAGTTGACCGCGTTGGTGATGGCGACGATCCACAGAAGCGTCACCGGAATCTCAAACACGCCCAGGGCAAAGAAGGATTTGACACCGCCGAACGGGTTTGTGATGTGGTCGATGCGGATGCCGCCGTAAAAGATCACGATACAGGCCGCGCCGATCTGCACCGCGAGCTTCAGCCCCGGGTGCAGGTTGTAGATATCGTCCAGAACGCCCAGGATCACGATGACCACCAGCGCTAGCAGCACCGACTGCATCCCCCGGTCGAGCGGATGGAGAAACAGCAGCGAAGTCAGGAAAAACGCCAGAAAAATCGCCAGACCGCCCATCCTGGGAATGGGCGTTTTGTGCATGCGGCGATCGTCGAGGGGTACGTCGATGGCGCCCACCCGCTCGGCCAGGATCTTGACGGGCGGCGTGAGCGCGAACGCGAGCACGCCGGCGCACAAAATCGCCAGCAGCACCGGCCCGATCAATTTGAAATCAAGCTCCATAGGAGTCCCTCACTTCCCCGCAGCCACGGGCCGCGAGATCATTTGGCCACAAAGCCGACGCGCTTGTAGACCTTGCGCAGGGTCTTGTTGGCCACATAGCCGGCCTTTTCCGCGCCCTGCTTGCAGACGCTCTCAAGGTAGGCCTTGTCCTTCATGAGCCGGCCGGCCTCCTCGCGGATGGGCCGCAGCAGCTCCACAACGGACTCGCCCACGGCGGTCTTGAACGTGCCGTAGCCCTGACCGTCAAACTCCCGCTCGATCTCGGCAAAGCTCTTGCCGGTGGTGGCGGCGTAGATCGTCATCAGGTTGGAGATGCCCTTTTTGTTCTCGGGGTCGTAGCGCACGCAGGCGTCACAGTCGGTGACCGCGCGCTTGAACTGCTTGAGGATGAAGGCCGGGTCGTCCATCAGCGTGACTCTGCCGGGATCGTCGTTCTCGGACTTGGACATCTTGGCGGTGGGATCGGCCAGGCTCATGATCCGGGCGCCAACCTTGGAGATATAGGGCTCGGGGATCTTGAAGGTGTCGCCGTAGAGGTGGTTGAAGCGGGTCGCGATGTCGCGCGTGAGCTCCACGTGCTGCTTCTGATCCTCGCCCACGGGCACGTAGTCGGGCTGATAGAGCAGGATGTCCGCCGCCATCAGGGCCGGATAGGTAAACAGGCCGCCGTTGATGTT
Source organism: Oscillospiraceae bacterium (assembly GCA_902795195.1). GTDB lineage: Bacteria > Bacillota > Clostridia > Oscillospirales > Oscillospiraceae > JAFRPC01. Next base: position 45,305 of record CADBKF010000001.1, on the reverse strand, counting down.
GTCGGCGTTCTTGGCGCTCTTGTCCTTGAACTGGGTCATGCGCGAGAGCTCGCCGAACATGGCGTAGCAGTTGAGCACCCAGCCAAGCTCCGCGTGCTGATGCACATGGCTCTGGATGAAGAGCGTGTTCTTTTCCGGGTCCAGGCCGCAGGCGATGTACTGCGCCAGCTGCTCCATCGTGCGCCGCCGCAGATCCGCCGGGTTCTGCCGCACGGTGATGGCGTGCAGGTCGGCCATGAAGTAATAGCAGTCAAATTCGTCGGCTCTCTCCTTCCAGTGCTTGATCGCGCCCAGGTAGCTGCCGAGCGTCAGATCGCCGGAGGGCTTGATGCCGGAGAGCATAATTTTCTTTTCATCCATGGTGTTTCACCTCAAAATCAGAAATTCGCATAATACTGAACTGCAATAAAACGATTTACGTACGAATGCCTCCGCATTTCATGCGGAGCGTCGAACGCTTTCAGTGTTCGACGAATAAAACCATTATAAATGGTTTTATTGCATTCTAGTATAAATTTGAACATAGTATACCACAGTTTTCGGCAAATGGCAACCGAAGATTGTTCCCGCTTGCAAAATTCCCGCGAAAATGGTAGAATGATGCTATCTTGAAGGCTCGAGGTGCGCCATGGAACATATTGCATGCATCCGCACGGAATTTCCCGAAAAATTCGGCGTGCCGCGGCAGGCGGGGCTGGTGCCGTCGCTGCGGGCGCGGGTGGTCTTTGCGCCGGAATACCGCAATCCCGACGCGCTGCGGGGCCTGGAGGGCTTTTCTCATATCTGGCTTCTCTGGGAGTTCTCCAAATCCGTGGGCCATCCCTGGTCGCCCACCGTGCGCCCGCCGCGGCTGGGCGGCAATGCCCGGCTGGGCGTGTTTGCCACGCGCTCGCCCTTCCGGCCAAATCCGATCGGCCTGTCCTGCGTGCGGCTCGAGGGCATTGAGCAGACAAAGGACGAGGGCGCGGTGCTCATTGTTTCCGGGGCCGATCTGATGGACGGCACGCCCATCTATGACATCAAGCCCTATCTTCCCTACGCCGACTGCGTCCCCGAGGCCACGGGCGGCTTTGCATCCGAACGGCCTGCGCCCGCCCTGACCGTGGAGATCCCGCCCGAGCTGCTCGCGCAGATCCCGGCGGACCGGCAGCAGGCGCTGATCGAGGTGCTGGCCCAGGACCCGCGCCCCCGCTATCAGAACGACCCGGGCCGCAGCTACGGCATGCGCTTCGGCGCGTTCGACCTGCGTTTTTCTGTGGACGGGGCCAGGCTTCTGGTCACAGAGCTGAAAAAAACGGAAGAAATGTCTGGAAGCTAGTTGTTTTTCCGATTTTTTTGTGGTATACTGTCGTAAAGATTTTGTAAAAAGAGGGATTGTCATGGCTGAATATCTCAACGGGAAGAATTTCCGGACCGCGCTTCACGGCTTCAACCGGGAGGACGTGGTGGAATATATCGAAGGTCTGACCCTGGAGCAGGAAAAGGAGCGCCGCAGCCTGCAGGACGCCAATCTGCGTCTGGTTGCCCAGCTCGACGAGGCCAACGCCGCCCTGGAGGAGGCAAAGTCGAATCCCGCCGCGCAGGAGGAGCTCGAGGCCGTCAAGGCAGAGCTGTTCCAGGTCAAGGAGGAGCTCGAGGCGGTCAAGGCCGACAACAACACCCTGAACGCCAGAAACCGCGCGCTCGAGGCCGAGCTCACCCAGCTGCGCGAGCACACCGCCTCCCAGCCGCTGAGCGCCCCGATCCCCCCGGTGGCGGACGTGATGCCCACCCAGCGCGAGCAGAAGGACTATTCCGAGCTCGAGCTCGCCGCCTATCGCCGCGCCGAGGTCACAGAGCGCCTGGCAAGAGAGCGCTCGGCGGAGGTCTACCGCCAGGTCCGCGCGGTGTTCAGCAACGCCTCTGCCCGCATCGAGACCGGCAAGTCCGACCTCGATCAGCTCACCCGCACCCTGCAGCTGGACGTCAATCAGCTGCTGCAGCTGCTGAGCACGATCCGCAGCTCCTACGCCGAGGCCGAGCAGTCCTTCCAGGCCGTGAGCGAGAAAAACCGCGAGCTGGCCGAAGCGGAGCTGTAATCCATTTGCATATGAAAAAAGCGTGTTCGCCGAAGCGAACACGCTTTTTTCTTATACATCAGTTGCCGCCGAGGTCCTCGACCGGGGCGCTTTCGTCTGTCTCCGGCAGAGTCTGCTGGGGCAGATCGCGGTAGCTCGTGAGCAGCTCCAGGATGGCCGCCTGGTAGCGCTCGATGTAGCCGCTGTTTACAAAATCATTGTGGCTCATAACGTCGGACGGCATCTCGAACAGGCAGCTGTCGTAGCCCACGCGGTAGGCGGTCCACGAGGTGAAGTAGCCGCTGCCGCCCAGCAGGCTGTTGAAGCTGTTGTTCGGGAAGCGCCGGTAGAAGGCCTTGTAGATCGCGCCGCCCTGGCCGGAGCTCGTGATGATCTGGCTCAGCCAGCCGTGGGTGTCGATGCAGATGTTCCGCCCGCTGCCCTTGACCTGCTGCACGAAATCCGCCAGCGCCTGCGCCTCGCGGCAGCCCAGGGGCTCTGTGCCGTTGAAGTTCCGGTCGTTGGTCCGGACCACGAAGTTGTAGGGGAAGCAGCGGTTCATGTCGATGCCGTGCGCTGTGGAGAGATTGCCGCCGGCGTCGTAATAGGTCGTCGTGCAGCGGCCAGGGCCGTTGTTTGTGGTGCCCAGCAGCATGCCGTCCGGGTTGCAGCAGCGCAGCACGTAGACCGTCCAGTCGCCGTTTTTGATCGTCTCATAGTTCTTCTCCAGGAAGGTGCGCATCTGGTCGGCCAGATACATCAGCTCCTGGCCGTCTCTGTCCCAGTTGTCCTCCCAGCCGTGCATCACGTAGGTCAGCACCATCACGTTGGGGCCGGTGCCGAATTGATAGGCGTTGAGCTGGTACTTGCCCGAGCCGCTGACGCCGTAGGTCAGGGTCTTGATCGTCTTGGCGCCCATCCAGAAGCTCAAGCGCTCCGAGGGCAGCACGAGCCGGGTCAGCATGGCGGCCAGCTCCGCGCGGGTGACGTTCCGGCTGAGCTTGGCGCTGCCGGCATCGTCCATGCCCTGCAGGATACCCGCCCGGTAAAAGGCCATGGTGCAGGCGTAGTATTTGTTGCTCGTCGGCACATCCGGGATCGCGTCGACCTCGTTCTTCGCGGTCAGCTCCCTGCCCCGCAGCGCGCGGTAGAGATAGAGCACCACGTCGCCCCGGGTGACTGCGGCATCCAGGCTGAGGCTCTCGCTCTGGACGATCTCGTAGCGCCGCGCCAGCTGCAGCAGCGCAGCGTCGCCGCTTCGGGCCGGCTGGTCGCTGACCCGGAAGTAGCTCTCGTAGACGGCGATCGCCGCCTCGAGCAGCTGCCGGTAGGTCACGTTCGTCTTGGGCTGGAAGCTGCTGCCGCTCGCGGCGCCCATGAGGCCCAGCTGCTCGACGATCGCCACGGCGGAATAGTACCAGGCGCTCTTCTCCACGTCGGTGAAGCTGCAGCTGGGCTTTGCCGGGACCTTGCCGGTAAACACGCTCAGATCCACGCCCTTGAGCGGCAGCTTCGTCCAGTCGGGGCTGGTGCACACGCCGCTCTCGCCGGTGCAGGTGTAGCTCACGCCGCTCAGGGTGCCGCTCTGCTTGGTGTGCAGGATCTTGCCGCTCTGGACCACATAGAGCTGGCCGTTTCGCACGTAGAAGCCGGTCTCGTACTTGCCGGGCAGCGCCTCGGGGCGCGAGCCCTTGAGAAAGACGAGCTCGCCGTTTGCCAGGCGGATCACCTGCGACCAGATCGTGCAGATGCCGGTATCGGCCGCCACGGCATAGGGCACGCCGTCAAATTCTCCGGAGACGGCCGTGTGCAAAAACGCGCCGTTTTTCTGCAGATAGACTCGGTTGTTGATGCAGTAGAAGCCGTCGGGGTGCTCGGAAACATAGGTCTCTGCGCTCACCCAGTGCTCGGTCTCGTCATAGTGGGCGCGGTGGGTGACGGAGGCCTCCATGACGTCGTAGTAGTACCAGCTGGTTTTCGCCACGTCCGGGAAAAAGCGCAGATTCGGATCGGCGTCGATGGCCGCCCGGTCGGGCACGCGGCCGAGATAGCGGTTTAGGATCGTGACAATCTCCGCGCGGGTGACGGCCCGGTTGGGTCGGAAGCTGCCGTCCTCATAGCCCTTGACCCAGCCCTTGCTCTGCGCCAGGCAGATCGCGCCGTAGGCCCAGAAGGTATCGGCCACATCGGGGAAGGTCGTGACCTCCTCCGGTGCGGCCTCGCCGCTCAGCCGCTGCAGGATCGTGACCACCTGCGCGCGGGTCACGGCGCTCTGCGGCCGGAAGCTGCCGTCGGAAAAGCCCTGCAGGATGCCCTGCGCCGCGAGGGCGTAGATGGCCTCTGCATACCAGGCGGTGGGCTTGACGTCCGTGAAGGCGGTGCTGCCCTTGGGGTAGCTCCCCAGATTGTAGATGATGGTGGCAAGCTCCGCCCGCGTCAGGCTGTCCTTCGGGCGGAAGGCGCCGTTCTGGTCGCCGTTGATGTAGCGCGCATGCGCCTCATCCGGCAGCCGGACGGCTGCTTCGCCGCTCTGCTCCGGCGCGGTCTCTGTCTGCAGGGCTGCGTCCGCCGGCTGTGCCTCGTCCGCGCGGACCGGCAGCATCGGCAGCAGCAGCGCCAGGGCCAGCAGCAGGGCGAGCCATGCTTTTCTGCTTGTTTTCATGGGATGACTCCATTCGTATTCCGGCAGGCGCCGGATTATTTCATCGAGGGCCTCATTTCATAAGACGCAAAGCGGCCCTCCAAGGTGACAAACAACACGATTACTTTATAGTATACCATGCCTCTGCTTTCTTTTCAACCTTAAAATCGGCAGCATCGACGTATGAAAAATACGGAAACGGTATAAAGCGCAGCGATTTTGTCAATTCTCCCTGCAAAGATCGAAAAGGAGCTTGTTTATGAGAAGAAAGATCGTTATCCTGTGCCTGCTGACCGCGCTGCTCTCGCTTTGGAGCCTTGCTGTTCTGGTGCAGGCCGAGCAGATCGCCGTCGCAGATCGGCTGATCCGCTTTCACGTGGTGGCAAATTCCGACTCGGAGGCCGACCAGGCCCAGAAGCTCGCCCTGCGTGACGCGCTGCTGCCAGAGGTCGCGGCCCTCACCGCCGGCTGCGAGACCCGGGACGAGGCGCTGCTTGCCCTGCAGCGCGGCCTGCCGCAGCTGCAGCGGGCCGCCGAGGCGCTGCTGCAATCGGACGGCTGCAGCGATCCGGTCCGGCTGAGCCTGCAGCCGGAGGCCTTCCCGCGCCGTGACTACCCCACCTTTTCCCTGCCGGCCGGCCGCTATGAGGCCCTGCGCGCCGTCATCGGCGAGGGGCAGGGCCACAACTGGTGGTGCGTGGCCTTCCCTGCCCTGTGCCTGCCCGCCACCACGGAGGACTTGGCCTGCGCCGCCGCAGCCGCCGGCTTCAGCGACGCGCAGACCGATCTGCTCACCGGCAGCAGCATCGAAATCGAGCTGAAATTCAAGCTTTTGGACCTGTTGCAGCAGTTTTTTGCGGCAAAATGAAACTTCGCCTTGCACATGCCTGCAAATTGTGGTATAATTTTAGAATCAATTTTGGAAATTGATTCTAAATCAAATTCCGATCACACGGAGGTTCCCATGAGCTACGCTGATCGAGTTTACATCGAAACCTGCCGCAAGATCCTGTCCGAGGGCGTCTGGGACACGGATCTGGAGGTCCGTCCCCGCTGGGAGGATGGCACGCCTGCGCACACGGTCAAGTGCTTCGGCATCGTCAACCGCTATGATCTGACCAAGGAATTCCCGCTCATGACGCTGCGGCGCACCTACTGGAAGTCCGCAGTGGATGAGCTGTTGTGGATCTGGCAGAAGAAGTCCAACAACATCCACGAGCTGGGCAGCAAGATCTGGGACCAGTGGGCCGACGAGACCGGCTCCATCGGCAAGGCCTACGGCTACCAGCTGGGCATCAAGCACCAGTACGCCGAAGGCGAGTTTGACCAGGTGGACCGCGTGCTCTATGACCTCAAGCACAACCCCGCCAGCCGCCGCATCCTGACCAACATCTTCAACTTCGCCGACCTGCATGAGATGCATCTCTACCCCTGCGCCTACAGCATGACCTTCAACGTCTCTGGCAACAAACTCAACGCGATCCTCAACCAGCGCAGCCAGGACATGCTGACCGCCAACAACTGGAACGTGGTGCAGTACGCGGTTCTGGTGCACATGATGGCGCAGGTCTCGGGCTTCGAGGCCGGCGAGCTGGTCCACGTGATCGCAGACTGCCACATCTACGACCGCCACGTGCCGCTGGTGGAAAAGATGCTTCAGCTCGAGCCCTACGACGCGCCCACGTTCTCGATCGACAAATCCGTGACCGACTTCTATGCCTTCACGAAGAACAGCTTCACCGTGAGCAATTACCAATACCATCCCTTTGAGGACAAGATCCCCATCGCAATCTGATCGAGTCATGTCGTTTTGAAGCAGCCCGCGCAGATGCTTCGCAGCGCTCAGAATGACTACATAGGAGAAACCAATGAACGCAATTGTCAATGTCAACCCCAACTGGGGCATCGGCGCCGGCGGGAAGCTGCTGGTCCATGTCCCTGCCGATCTGCGCCGCTTCCACGACCTGACCGTGCACCAGACCATCATCTACGGCCGCAAGACCCTCGCCACCTTCCCCGACGGCAAGCCGCTGCCCGACCGGGAAAACATCATCCTGTCGAAAAACAAGGGCTTTGCCGTGGAGGGCGCCACTGTTTGCCGGAGCCTGGAGGAGCTCAAAAACGTCCTCAAGGACCGCTACTCCGAGCAGCTCTGGGTCTGCGGCGGCGAGAGCGTGTACAAGCTGCTCGTCCCTTACTGCGAAAAGGCCTTCGTGACCTTCAGCTACACCGACAAGAAGGCGGACAAATTCTTCCCGAACCTCAACCGCAACGAAAACTGGATCGTCACCGACATCCAGCCCACCGTCGTCGAGGGCCGTGTCCCCTACCGCTTCGTGGAGTACACCAACAGCAAGCCGCAGACGTTCTGATGCCAAAAAAGCATGAACGACCGCGTTTTTGTCGTTTGACAAAAACGCGGTCGTTCATTTTATCGTTTTTTATTTCAAGTCCGCTGCAGCCGCCTGCGCGATGCCGATCAGCTCCTGCTCTTCGGCGATCTCGCCGGGATTGGGATAGGCGGCGGCCATGCGCTCAAAGCGCTGCAAAATCTTCTGCGCCTGCTGCGCGTCGCGCCCGGAAAGCAGCGCAATGGCGTATTCCGTGCGCAGCACGGAGGGCAGCTGCCGCATGGACTTCATCGCCTTCTTCTGCTCCTTTGTCAGAAGCGTCTCGAGCACCTGCGGGCGGTTTTCGCCGATCAGCTCCACGTAGATGCGGTCGCAGGTCAGAAGGCTGCGGTACAGCCCCGGGATCCCGCTCTCAATGGACAGAAGATGCGCCATGAGCGCCTCGGCTTCGGCAAAGCGCAGCTGGTCCATCCGCCGGTTGCAGGCCAGCACGCCCACCGTGGCGATGAGGTTGTTTTCCATGGCGTCATCCGTGGGCACCTGGAACCATTCCTCCGGCATGTCGCGCAGGCGGCGTCCCTCCTTGGTCTGCTCATTGACTTCGAGCTGAATCCAGAAGGCGCGGACGGCCTCGCGGCTGCGCAGCATGCTCAGCGCGTTGCGGCCGTCGTTGTCCACGGTCCCCGTGCGGAGCGGTATGCCGTTGGTGAGGGCGAACCCCACGCCCACCAGCGCCAGGATCTGCAGGGCCACGGCCGGCAGCGACGCCTCCGGCAGAAGGCAGGAGATCCCGAAAAACAGGGCTGAGGCGATCAGATTCATAATTGCGCCGCCGAAATTGTAGAGCAGCACCGGCATGTTTCCGTTTTCAAGCGGCGGCGGCGCCATCAGGCACTGGCCGGCGGTCCCGGGAAGAGAAAAGCGCTTCCAGCACAGCTTTCCGTCCTTCTGCATCAGCATCCACTGAAAAATGCGGAAGGAGCTGAAGCGGTATCCCGTCGCCAGGCCGAACACCAGATGCCCGGCCTCGTGGATGATCACCTGGATCAGAACGGAAGCATAAAAAATCAATAAAAACAGAGCGCTCGCAATCAGAGCGCCGCCCACGGGCAGATCCCACCACCCGGCAGAGGCCATGTATTTGCCCATGCTTCTGCCACAGAGCGCGCCGACGAGCACATAGATCAGCAGCACGACCCCCATGCCGAGGTAATTCTTCTTTTTCTTGTTGTTCACTTTGCTGTCTCCTGTCTGTTTTGGTTGGATAAAGTGATATGATGTGTTCCTTTTCACTTGCCGAAGGCAAACATCACGCCCGAAGGACACATCACCTGGCGAAGCCAACGATCACGTTCCGTGCAGCGGATCACATCATTCAAAAAAACGCGTAAAAGTGCGCTAAGACATAGAAAGAAAGCATAATAGCGTATCAGAGCAGAACCCCACAAACCGGAAGATTGCTTTATGTGACATTCCGGATGGTATTGGGTTCGCTTTTTCTTTTGTGGTAGAAGATGAACCCATCCTCAACCTTTGTGATCCGATAGCCTAATCTTTTGTAAAAAGCATTTGTCCGCTCATTCCAACATGGGGTATCCAGATGAAACTCAGCAGCCCACGGGAAATTCTTTTCTATGCAATCCATCAAGCGGATTCCGTAACCTTTTCTATGATAGACGCTATCAATAAAGATCCTGCCGATGTATACGCTTTTTTCTGCTTCATCCGGGAATACAATGGCAGCCCCTACCAAGTCTTTTCCGATCATTGCTTGATACAAATGCCCCTCATAGGCCATCTGTTTATGCCATTCTATCGAATCAAACTCAGGCGGATACGCTCCTTCTATTCCGCCGACATTTACATCAGTTTCAAAAGCTCTGATAGACATATTTACGATTTTCTCTATCTGTTTTGCTTCTGCTTTGACAATATGCATCCCACTTCTCCTAACTGTCTTATAAACGCCGATTTATCAACTTGTTTTCATGTTCTGCTTTGCTGTTCTGCAGGACGATATCAGCATCACACGGATGGTTGTGCATTGATCCCGCAAGGATTTGAAGGCAGCATCGTCAATATATCCTGTCCGATGCAGCAGCTCGAGCCAGTAGCCGGTTTCGCTCGCTTCCTTGAGCGCGATTTCAAGCTTGGAGATAAAGTCTTTCTTTCCCTGCGCGTAATTCGCTTCGTAGATATTTGCTCCGATGGACGTACCGGACCGCCCGATCTGGTTGGAGATCACGGATTCATGCTTTGATTTCAACTCCTTGACAAGATTTATGATTTGTACGGAGAAAACCATGGATAACTCTGCAAGCTTGTTTTCTTTCATAAACCAAAATCCTTTCTGTTGTCTGAAGCAATTATAAATCCGGGACGAATAAATGTCAATGATGTCGCCGCCTCCGGCGGCTGATGATGTATCGGCTGGCGCCGAAATGATGCTGCGTCACTTTGTGCCGCAATGATGCGATGTTTGCCCTATGTGCCCGCAGGCACACATCATTAGCGCAGCGACATCATGTGCAAAGCACACATCATTTGTCCGACAGGGCAAACATCATTCAAAAAAGCGTCTTTTGTCGGCAGACAAAAGACGCTTTTTTGTTGGCGGAGTGGGAGGGATTTGAACCCTCGCGCGCTTTTTAGACGCCTACTCCCTTAGCAGGGGAGCCCCTTCGGCCTCTTGGGTACCACTCCGAATGTCAAGCAAGTATGGCGGAAAGCATGGCGGAGAGAGTGGGATTCGAACCCACGGCCCGTTGCCGGGTCACCGGTTTTCAAGACCGGCTCCTTAAACCGCTCGGACATCTCTCCGAATTTTGCTTGATTATGTTAGCACAAGAAACGCGATTTGTCAACTGTAAAATCATTTTGCCGCCCGGTCACGGGAAATCTTTTTGAACTACTCCGTTTTTTCGCACCGTCGCATCCATGCGGCATAGCATGGACAAAAGGAGGAATTCGGATGAAGCAGATCCTGTTTGAGGGCGCGTGTACGGCACTGGTGACGCCGTTCGGCGCGGATGGAAGCATCAATTTTGAACGCTTTGACCGGCTGCTCGAGCGGCAGATCGCCGCCGGGGTCCCGGCGGTCGTGGTCGCAGGGACCACAGGCGAAGCTGCGACGCTGACCCGGGAGGAAAAGCTGGCGCTCTTTGCGCGGGCCGTGAAGACTTCCGGCGGCCGACTGAAAATCATCGCCGGCACCGGCAGCAACGACACAGCCCGCGCCGCCGCGCTCAGCCGGGATGCCCGCGCCTGCGGGGTCGACGGGCTGCTGTGCGTCACGCCGTATTACAACAAATGCACGCAGGAGGGACTGCGGCAGCACTATCTCACGATCGCCGAGACCGCGCAGCTGCCGGTGATCCTCTACAACGTGCCCTCACGCACGGCGGTCCGGCTCCTGCCGGAGACCTGCGCTGCTCTGGCCCGCCATCCCTTGATCGCCGGGCTCAAGGAGGCGGAGGCCGACATGGGCCGCCTGGGGAAGCTGCGCACGCTGTGCGGCGCGGACTTTCCCATCTATTGCGGCTGCGACGAGGCCATTGTCCCCTTCTGCTCTCTGGGGGCAAGGGGCATTGTCTCGGTGTGGAGCAACGTCTGTCCCGAAGCTGCGGTCCGGCTGTGTGCGCTCTGCAGCGCCGGCCGGTTTGGCGAGGCCGCCGCGCTGCAGCTGCAGCATCAGCCCTTGATCGAGGCGCTCTTTGCCGAGGTCAACCCGATCCCGGTCAAGGAGGCCCTACGCCTGCTGGGCTTCGACTGCGGCATCTGCCGCCTGCCGCTCACGCCCTGCAGCGCGCAGCTCTCCCGGAAGCTGGCGTTGCTTTTGGCCGGCAGCGAAGCCGGAAGGGCGCTCAACACTTGACAGTTTGGTCGAAGCATTGTATAATATATTGAATTTCTTTGACAAACTGCACGGCGGGCGGGCCTTTGCCGCTGCCGCAAAAGGAGTCCTGCGCATGAGAAAAGCCTTGAAAATCATTCTTCCGCTGGTGCTGGTGCTGGTGCTGCTGATCACCGCCTACTGGTTCTTCTTCCAGTACCGCAGAGACATCACCGCCGGCGTCTTCGTCCAGCTCGGCGACGGCCGGGTGCAGGCCAAAAAGTACGCCGACGCCGTCACCTGGTACGACTACGCCAACCGGCTCGAGCCCACGAACGTCGAGACCGCGATCAAGCTGGCCGAGGCCTACCGGAATTCCGGCAACTACACCAAGACCGAATACGTTCTGGTCAACGCGATCTACGCCTCGCCCGACAACGCCGACCTCTACATGACGCTCTCGCGCGTCTATGTGGAGCAGGACAAAATGATGGACGCGCAGATCATGCTCGACCAGATCCGCAACGAGGCGGTGCTCGAGCAGCTGACCAAGCTGCGTCCCGCCGCGCCGGTCGTCACGCCGGAGGGCGGCTTCTACAGCGACCGCATCAGCGTCGAGGTCGAATCCGGCAGCAACGCCAGCTGCTATCTCTCCGTGGGCGGCGGCTTCCCCTCCTCGGACGAGTACTACAGCGGCCCCGTTGAGCTGCCGCTTGGCGAGACCACGGTCTGCGCCGTGGCCGTCAGCTCCGAGGGCCTGGTCAGCCCCGCGGTCTACGTGGGCTACACGATCGCCGGCGTCATCGAGCAGGCGGAATTTGTCGACGAGAGCTTTGAGCACTACGTGCAGGAGCTGCTCAACCGCGGCAACCGCAGTATGAAGACCAACGATCTGTGGTCGGTCGCGTCGCTGGATCTGCCGGCAGAGGTGCAGACGCTCCAGGATCTGCGCTACTTCACCGGTCTGAGCGAGCTGACGCTCCACTCTCTGGGCGACGGCGATCTGAGCATCCTGCCCACGCTGACGGGGCTGAAAAAGCTGACGCTGTCCGGATGCGAGCTGACCTCCGAGCAGCTCACCGCCGTCGGCAGCTGCCGCAATCTGGAGGAGCTGCGCCTCTCCGGCTGCGGTCTGAGCAACATCACCCCGCTTGAGGGCCTGGAAAAGCTCCGCGTCCTGGACCTGTCGGACAACAGCATCAACAACCTCAGTCCGATCTCGAACCTCACGTCGCTGGAAACGCTGCTACTGAGCTCCAACGCCGTCACCTCGGTCAATGCGCTCAACAAGCTCGCAAATCTCCGGGTGCTGGATCTGTCCCACAATGTGATCAAGAGCCTGACCCACCTGGCCCAGTGCACGGCCATGCGGGAGCTCAACGTCTCCAACAACGAGCTGACCAGCCTCGCCGGTTTGGAATTCATGGCAGAGCTTGAGATCCTCGACGCCTCCAAAAACCAGGTCACCGACGCCTCGCAGCTTGCCGGCTGCCGGAAGCTGCGCCAGTTCACGATGACGGACAATCTGCTGACCTCCGTCGACTTTTTGAGCGGGATCAAGGCGATCGAGAACGTCAACATCGACTACAACGACGTAGTCGCGGTGCCCGCATTCGCCTCCGACTGCAAGCTCGTGACCTTCAGCGCCGCGCACAACTTCCTCGACGACCTCTCCGGCTTTGCCGATCTGCCGTCGCTCAACTACGTGAACGCCGACTACAACAACATCACCGACATCTCGGTTCTGGCCAGCTGCCCGAACCTGACGCAGGTGAACGTCTTCGGCACCTACATCCACGACGGCGGCGTGCTCGAAGCCAACGGCGTCATTGTAAACTACACCCCGGACGTCTCGTAATCGAAAAAACGAATCCCGGCCGTTTGGCGGCCGGGATTTTTCCTTTATTCATCTTTGATCTCGGCGCCGCCCCATTCCACGACGGTGAAGCCGCTGCGCTCGGGCGTCTGCAGGGTCTGCGCTTCGATCTGCACGCAGGACGGAAGCGGCTTCCAGGCCATAAAGACCCGGATCACGGTGTCCGGCGCCGGTGTGATTTCCAGGGGCGCGTGGTCGGTATAGGCGCTCGTCTGGAAGGAAATCAGGTTCCAGGGATTTGCCTCCATCCGCGTCAGCCAGTAGACGATGAACTCATTGGCCTCCCGCCGGCTCAGGCCCAGCTGCGCCAGAGCCTGCTCCAGGAACGCCGCCGTGTCTTCGCCCCGGACACAGAAGCCCGTTGAAAAATCATAGTCCGCCGCGCCCTGGCCCTCCCAGTAGAGATAGCTGTAAACCATGCCGTCCTTGTCGGTCAGGGTTCCATCCGGCTGCGCGGTCACGCTCCAGCCGTCCCGATACGCCGGGTAGGTGCAGGTCAGCTCTCCGTCGTAGTCCAGGAGGACCCTGACCTCTGTCTCAGTCTCCGGATAGAGATAGATCACGGGCTTTTCCGGCGCTGCAGTCTCATTCGGATCATATGGTGTCCCGTATTTCTGCAGGTTCTTCGCCTCCTCCGCGTTACAGACGGGCACCAGCTCTGCCGCCTGCATCGCCGGGTCGACCGGGACGGTCACGACAAAGCCGGACGACTGCGGATTCGGATTGTGAAAGCGATCGCGCAGATAGACCTTGACGAGGCTGTCCTCCGTCTGCACGTCTGCCAGCTCCACGCCGACCGCAGCCAGATAGTTCTCCCCGCCGGCAATGACCGCATAGGCAAGGTTTGGATCTGTATAGGCAGGCTCCATGCCCCAGGCGCTGCAATAGTCGGCGTACTCCGCCGCGGACATCACGGTCTGCCGGGCAAAGTCCTCCGGGACGAGGCCTTCCTCCTCCACGGCAACATAGACCGTGTCGTCTGCCCTCCACTGGGGCAGCTCCGGGCAGAAGGACACAAGCTGCACGCTGTATTCGCCGTCATATGGCTCGTCCATCACATAATACGTCTTTCCGTGGGTTTCCAGCACATGCACATGCTCCGACACCGCTGTCTGCTCCGGCCCTTTTTGACATGCGCTCAGAAGCAGCGCAAGCAGCAGCAGAACCGCCGCGCAGCGGATTTGGTTCTTGTTTGCCATCATAAATACACCTCCCGGTATTTGGACGTGCCGGCCGCCCATAACGTTCCCGATTTTGCCGCAGGAAAAAAGAAAAAAGCCGCGATTGCGGCTTTTTTTCATCCCAATAGTTGCTTGATTTCCTCAAACACCGCGATGTCCTCCGGGACGGCCTTCAGGTTGGCACGCACGGCCTTGCCGTCGGGGTCGGTCACGGTGATCTCGATGATCGAGCCCTCGCGGATATACTGGTCCTTCACCACACCCAGAAAGCGGATGAACTTCGGGTGCCGCTGGGTGAACAGCTCCCATTCCTTTTTGAATCTCAACACTGTCATCGGATTGATCATTCCGGTTGCCTCCTATTCCCATGTGCTCCAGACCTCGGGGCAATAGCCCACGGTGGCCTGTCTGCCGTTGCGCACCACCGGCAGCCGGATCAGCGCCTGGTGCTCGTATACCTTGTCCTCCTTGTCCCGCTCGTCGGCCAGATAGCGCAGAAGGTCCAGCTCCGGGCTCTTGCCGTCCCAGTCCACCAGCTTGTCCACGCCGCCCACTGCATTGAGCACGCTGTCAAACTCCCGGCCGGAGAGCCCGTCGCGCTTCATGTCGATGCGCTGGAATTTGATGCGCCGCTCGGAGAACCAGCGCTCGGCCTTCTTTGTGTCAAAGCTCTTGTTCGTTCCGTAGATCTGAATGTTCACTCGTACAACACCTCCATCAGGCACAGGCCCTTGGCCGGAACCGTCCAGCCTGCGAGCGCCCGGTCTTCAGCCTCCAGCAGGGCCGGCATCTCTTCGGGCCGGCGCCGATGCAGGCCCACCTCGATCAGCGTGCCCGTCAGGATGCGGACCATCTGATAGAGAAAGCCGTTGCCGCGGAAGCTCAGGCGCACTTCCTCCCCTGCCCGCTCGATCCGGATCTCCTCCACCGTGCGAACGGTGGATTTTTTGTCGCTCTTTTTGGCGCAGAAGCTGCGAAAATCGTGCGTTCCGGTGAGAAAACCGGCTGCTTTTTCCATGGCTGCCAGATCCAGCGGCTGCGGCAGCTGGTAAACATACTTACGCTCGAACACGCAGGGCGCCTCGCTGTTCCAGATCCGGTAGCGGTAGACCTTGCCCACGGCGTGCAGCCGGGCGTGGAAGCGCTCGGGCATCTCCGTGACCGACAAAACGCCGATATCCTCCGGCAGATGCTGTCGGAGGCCTTGTAATATCTCGCTTGCAGACAGCGCGGTCCGGCTGCGAAAGGACGCGGCCTGGCCCATGGCGTGCACGCCGGCGTCGGTCCGGCCGCTGCCGGAGAGCTCGACCGGCTCGCCCAGCAGCTTCGTGAGCGTCTGCTCCAGCCTGCCCTGGATCGTGCGGTCGCAGTCCGGCAGCCGCTGCCAGCCCCGGTAGCGGCTGCCGTCGTATTGCAGGATCAGCTTGAATGTTCGCAAATGAATCTCCCTCAGGGCGCTGCTCAGCCTTCCAGCTCGCGCAGCGCCTCGGATTTGGTGTCCGCCGAGAACAGGAAGCTCCCGGCTGCGTCATAGACCTCGTAATGGCCCCGAACGGAAATAATGTCGTACATATGCGCATCTCCTTTGGTTTTCTGTCCAAAGGATACCGCAAATGCTGTCCAATAATCCGGACTGTTTCGACAGATTACGTCAAATTATACGTGCTTGTTCAGGAACTTCAGCACGTCGCCGAGGACCTCTTCCTTGTTCGTCTCGTTGTGCACCTCATGGCGGGCGCCGGGATAGAGCCGCACGCTCACATTGAGCAGGCCGGCCTTGCGGAAGGCCTCGGCGGTCTGCTGCACACCCTTGCCCATGCTGCCCACGGGATCGGCGTCGCCGGCGATGAAGAGCACCGGCAGCTTCTTGGGCATCTTCGTGAGGTTGCTCATCTTCTGGTTCATCTCCATGCCCTGGAGCATCGAGCGCGAAAGGCCCACGCTGGCGGAGAAGCCCGAGAGCGGATCGGCGATGTAGGCGTCCACCACCGCCGGATCGCGGCTGAGCCAGTCGAGCGGCGTGCGCACATCGGAATAGGATTTGGTGTAGCTGCCGAACATCAGCTTGTCCACCGTGGGGCTGGTGCCGGCGTCGCCGACCTTTCTGGCCTCGAGCTTGCAGACAGCCTGGCCGACCTTCAGCACCGGGACCGGCATCCAGCCGGTGCCGCTGAGGATCGCGCCGGCAAAGCCTGCGTCGGGATAGCGGTAGAGGATCGTGCGGCTGAGGAAGGAGCCCATCGAGTGGCCGTAGATGAAGTACGGCACGCCGGGGTATTCGGCCTTGGTCTTTTCGCACAGGGCGTAGCTGTCGTCGACCGCGTTCAGCCAGCCGCCGTCAAAATAGCCCTGGGTGCTGCCGCCTTCGATGGAGCCGCCATGGCCCATGTGGTCCTCGCCCACCACGACGAAGCCGTTTTCGTTGAGCAGCTTTGCCACGTGGTCATAGCGCGTGATGTGCTCTGCGATGCCATGGACGATCTGCACGACGCCCTTGATCTCGGCGACGTCGTCCCACTTGCAGCAGTGGAGATTGCCCTTGCCCTTCGAGGGAATGAAAAACTCTTTCATGTGAACCCCTTTCTGTCCAGATTTTTGGACATATGATTTGTTAGGATATCGCCAGAAAACAAAAACGGAGGGAAAATGCCATGAAAAATAATGTGATTGAGCTTACGCCCTATCTGCCTGTGCAGGCTGCTGCGCCTGCCGAGGTCCTGCCCGAGCGCGTGGTGTACCGCGCAAAGGAGGCCCTGCCCTACATTTCCGCGCTCGTTGAGAGCCTTGTCACCGTGGGCATCGGCCTGTGCTTTGTGATGGGCCTGGTCATTTCGCTGGTGATTGCGCTGTAGGGCTTAGATCCTTCGCTGCGCGCAGGATGACAGGGACGGGCCCACGGCGCGATCAGTGTTCGCTCAGGATGACATGGATCTGCGGCACGCCCGGTGCGGTCAGCCGGCGTTGAGCTTATAGATGAGATTCAGGCCCTTGAGCAGCAGGTCCTTGTCGATCTGCATCTCATGCTTGCACAGCGGGGCCACATAGCGGGCCAGGCCGCCGGTGGCAACCACGGTCGTCTTGTAGCCCAGCTCCTGCTCCATGCGCTCAACCATGCCGTCGAGCATGGCGGCGGTGCCGAACATGATGCCGCTTTGCATGCAGTCGACCGTGTTCTTGCCGATGGCGCGCGGCGGCGCCTCCATGCTCACGCCGGGCAGCTGCGCGGTGCGGCTGGTCAGGGCGTTCATGGAGATCTTCATGCCGGGGCTGATGCTGCCGCCGACAAAGCTCTTGTCCTTGTCCACCACGGTGATCGTGGTGGCGGTGCCGAGGTCAATGACGATCAGCGGCGCGCCGTAGTCGTGGATCGCCGCCACCGCCGCCACGACCAGGTCGCTGCCGGCCTGGGCGGGGTTGTCGATGCGGATGTTGAGCCCGGTCTTGAGGCCGGGGCCCACAACCTTGCAGCTCTTGCCCGTGAGCTTGCGCACCGCGGTCTTGACGGAGTTCGTGATCGGCGGCACCACGGAGGACACGATCGTCCCCTCCAGCGCCAGCGGGTCCACGCGGAACATCGTGAGCATGTTGCTCAGCTCCACGGCGTACTGGTCCGAGGTCTTGAGCTGATCCGAGGCCATGCGCGCCTCGAACAAAATCCGGTCGTCCTCAATGCAGCCGAGGACAATGTTGCTGTTGCCAACGTCGATTGCAAGTATCATAAAAGTGCCTCCCCATCGCAGTCTCTTAAAAATACGTCAAAACGGCCGCCGGGCAGCGTCTCCACGACGGCGTAGCTCGGCCGGTAGCTGTAGCCGCAGCTGCCGGGGTTGAGCACCACGGGGCTGTCCATCGTCTGATCGAGCAGCGCCTCGTGCGTGTGGCCGAAGCAGAGGATGTCGGCCTTGTTCTCCCGGGCGGCGTAAATGGCCCGCAGGGGGCTGGCCTTGACGCCGTAGGTATGCCCGTGGCAGAGGAAAAAGCGCACGCCGTCCAGCACGATTGTCAGCGTCAGGGGCGTGTCGGACCAGCCGTCGCAGTTGCCGCGTACGCAGATGAGGGGCAGCTGCGGATACTCTCTGCCAAGCTGCTCTGCATCGGTGTCGTGGTCGCCCAGGTGGATGACGGTGTCGGGCTGCTCCCGCTCGACCGCCTGCCGCATATGGTCCAGATCCCGGTGGGAATCTGAGAAAACAATGATCTTCATCTGTTCACCTTTCCATTGGGTTCTTCATAGGATAGTATACCACAGAATCGGATGGGAGGCAATGGAAATGCAAGCGGAAAATACAAATTTCGCAGGAATTTCTGTGACCGGCGAGCAGATCCGGCAGGTGCTGGAGCGCCCGGAGGGGCGGGCGCTGCTGGCGCTGCTGCAGAAAAACGGCGGCACGGCGCTGCAGTCTGCGCTCTCGGCGGCGCGGCAGGGCGACGCAGCGGGCGCAAAGCAGGCCATGGAGCAGCTGCTCTCAGACAAGGAGGCGGCCGCGCTGCTGCGGCGGATGGGAAATGGATGAGCTGAGCGCTCAGCTGGGACGGATCCTCTCGGACCCGGAGCAGATGGCGCAGATCTCGCAGCTGGCAAGCTCCCTGGGCCTGGGCGCTGCGCCGGAGGCCCCGGAGGCTGCACCGAAGGCCGCATCTGAGGCGGAGGGCGGTTTTGATTCAGAGGTGCTTTCCCGCCTGCTGCCGCTGCTGGCCCAGGCCAACGGGAAGGAGGCGCAGGTGCTCTCCGCCCTGCGGCCCCATCTGGACCGGGCGGATCAGCAGCGGGTGGACCGGGCGCTGCGGGCGGCGAAGCTCTCACGCCTGGCAAGGCTCGCCATGACGGAGCTGGGGCGCGGCGGGCCGGGAGAGCTTCTGTGATGTACAGCCGCTACACGCCAAACGCCAGCGGCGGCCATGACCGCCATCCGGTCCCGCCGCCTGTCCCGCCGCGTCCGACGCCGCCGGGACCTCCGCCAAATCGTCCGCCGGAGCATCCAGGGCCGGAGCGCCCGCCGCACAGACCGGACCCGCTGCCGGGTCCGCCCTTCGGTCCGCCCAGACCGCCGGAACCACCGCCCGGACCGCATCGTCCGCCGATGCCCCCGCAGCGACCGCCCGCGCCGCCGCCCGGCCCGCACCGACCTTCGCCGCCGCCACGACCCATGCCCCGCCCGCCGGGCCGACCCAACGCGCTGGCAGGGCTGCTGCCGGGCCGCCTGCAAAAGGGCGACCTGTTGATGCTCGCCATCCTGTATCTGCTCTTGTCCGAGGAGGACGACAAGCTCCTGCCCCTGCTGGCCGTGGGACTGTATCTGATTGCGACCGAGAAATCCGTACTTTTCACGTGAAAAAGTGTGAAATAGAAACGGATTTCTCGCTTCGCTCGAAATGACAGAGCATTTTGCAACAGGCCCTTTTTTCGTCAATCCGCCAGCTCGGGCAGATTGGTTGCAAAGCTGGGCATCAGGCGCAGCTTGAACAGGTTCATCTTATGCAGGCGGTCGATGCGGGCCTTGGTGGCCGGATCGTCGATCTCGCCGGTGCGGATGTAGCGGTCGAGCACCGCATAGGTGAAGCCCAGGTTGTCCTCATCGGTCTTGCCGCACAGGCCGTCGATGGGGACCTTGTCCACCAGCACGTCGGGCAGGCCCAGCAGGCGGCCGATCTCCTTGACCTCCTGCACCGTGAGATGGCACATGGGGCTGAAATCGCCGGCGGCGTCGCCGTAGCGGGTGGAGTAGCCCACCCAGTCCTCCGAGAGGTTGCAGGTGTTGACCACGCGGCCGTTCAGGCTCTGCGAGACCGCGTAAAGCGTGCTCATGCGGATGCGCGGTGGCAGGTTGGTCAGGCTCTGTGTGCTGAGCTCGAGCTCCGCCGGGATCGCGTTCTTCACGCCCTCCACCGCGTCGTGGATGTTCACCTCATAGCGGCGGATGCCCAGGTGGTCGCACAGCAGGTAGGCCATGTCGATGTCGTGCTGCACGCCGTTCGGCATCAGCACACCGACGACCCGGTCCTTGCCCAGGGCCTCGACGCAGAGCGCCGCGGCAACCGAGCTGTCCTTGCCGCCGGAAATGCCCAGCACCGCGTTGCAGCCTGGCCCGTTTTCTTCAAAGAAATCGCGAATCCACTGGACGCAGGCGTCCTTCATTTTCAGTGCATCAAACATATCAATTCTCCCCGTTTTCAATTTCGATCTGGCACATGGCCATGGTTTTGAGTGCGGCTGCGTGGCTCTCCGGCGTGACGCCGGCGCAGCAGGCGGCGTCCACCGCGATGGGCGTCTCGTGGAAGAACGCCTTGAGCAGCAGCGCGTTGGACACCACGCAGATGTCGGTGCAAAGGCCGATGAGCTCGAGCGTAAAGTCCTCCCCTGCCGCCAGCTCTTCGATGAGGCTGGGCAGCTCGGTCGAGCCGAAGGTGGGCTTCTCGATGGCGGTGTAGCCGCGCTGCTCGAGCGCGGCCAGGATGCGGGCATTGAGCTGCCAGCCCGCGGTCTCGCGCACGCAGTGGACCACCGGCAGGTGTGCGCCTTCGGCGCTTTGCAGATAGTCCGCGCTGTGGGTGTCCAGCGTGGCGATGATCTCGCCGTCAAAGCGTTCGATCTTCTCCGCCGCCCGCTCCACGATCGCCTCAGCCTCCTTCGTGCCGAGCGCACCGTCTACAAAGTCATTCTGCAGATCCACAACGATCAAAAAGTGTTTCATGCTTCTCCTCCTGATAGTGCAGTCAAAAGCGTCTGCAGGCGGACCGTCCTGCATTCGAGCGCTTCCCGGGCGCAGACGCTCACAAAGCAGCCATCGGCAAAGGTCGACCACAGCAGCCAGCCCTCAAAAGCCGTCGGCGTCTCAAAGCTGCCGGACAGGTCCGTTTTCTGCATCTCGTAGCCGATGCCGCAGCCCAGGGCCTTGCCGTAGGCCTCCTTCCGGGTCCAGATGGCCGTGAAGCGCGCGTCGCTGTCCGATTCCTCCACCCAGGCCCGCTCCGCATCCGACAGAATGCGCCGGAATTTTTCTTCATAGCGGTGCAGCCCCTGCACGTCCACGCCCACAGCCGCCCGGCTGAGGGCGCAGGCAACGGCATACTGCCCGTCCCGGGACCAGTGGCTGAGGTTGAACGCCGGCGCGGCGGGATCTGCAAACACAGGCTTTCCGTGCTGCGCCGTCGCCAGCGCCGGCAGCGGGCCGCCGTATTCCTGTCCGTAGGCATAGCGCAGCAGCAGGCCCGCCAGGCAGGACTCCACGCGGCTGTGCGGCACCCGGAAACGGGCGATCCGCTGCTGCCGCGCCGCATCCAGCCGCGGCAGATACGGCAGCAGCGCCGCCTCCGGGATATCCCGGGCCTGCAGCAGCCAGATCATACGGCCTCCGTGAGCCAGCGCTGCATCTCTTCCCTGCCCTCGGGCGACATGGGGAAGGTGCGCTCGCTCTCGATGTCACTGAGCTCATAGCGCAGCGGCCCGTGCCAGTACTCGGCCTTGATGGAGCTGGCGGCCATGTCCACCTCCTTGGGATTGGCCATCACCACGTTCGGGCAGATGCGGTAGCGGAATTCGCCGCAGCTGCCGGTGAAGATGTTGCCGTTCTCAAAGTGGTGCAGCACCGGCAGCCAGATTTCCTTATTCATCGGCCATCAGCGCTTCCATTTCGTCGAGCAGCTCGCCGAACAGGCTCAGCGCCTGGTTGACGGGTTCGGGCGTGGACATGTCCACACCGGCGCCCTTGAGCAGGTCGATGGGGTCCTTCGAGCAGCCGCCGCACAAGAAGCCCAGGTAGTCCTTGACCGCCGGCTCGCCTTCCTTCAAAATCCGGCGGGACAGGGCGATGGCCGCGCTGTAGCCGGTGGCGTACTGGAAGACATAGTAGTTGTAGTAGAAGTGCGGGATGCGCTCCCACTCGTAGGCGATCTCGTCGTCCGGCACGATGCCGTCGCCGAAGTAGAGGGTGTTGAGCTTCTTGTACTCCTCGCACATGCGCTCGGCTGTGAGGGCCACGCCCTGCTGGTTGAGGGTGCCCAGCAGCAGCTCGAACTCGGCAAACATGGTCTGCCGGTAGAGCGTACCGCGGAACTGCTCGAGGAAGTGGTTGATGAGGTAGGCTCTGGCCTTCTTTTCGGTGGTCTTGGCGAGCAGATGCTCCATCAGCAGCGCCTCGTTGCAGGTGGAGGCCACCTCGGCCACGAAGATCACATAGTCGGCGTCGATCGTGCGCTGGGTCTTGTTGGACAGATAGGAGTGGATCGCGTGGCCCATCTCGTGCGCCAGGGTGAACTGGCTGTCGAGCGTGCCGCTGTAGTTGAGCAGCACAAAGGGGTGCACCTTCGCGCCGGCGGAATAGGCGCCGCTGCGCTTGCCGACGTTCTGATAGACGTCGATCCAGCGGTTTTCAAAGCCCTCCCTGAGGATGGCGCGGTAGTCCTCGCCCATGGGCGCCAGGGCGTTATAGACGGTTTCCTTGGCCTGCTCAAACGGGATCTTCTCGTCTGCGCCGGGCACGAGCTGGGTATACAGGTCGTAATAGTGCAGCTCGTCCACGCCCAGCAGCTTCTTGCGCAGGGCCACGTAGCGGTGCAGCTTGTCCAGATTCTGGTGCACGGCCTCGATTAGGTTGTGATAGACCTCGGTGGGTACGTTCGTGTTGTCCAAAGACGCTGCCAGCGGAGAATCGTACCTTCTCGCGTCGGCGTGGAACTGCAGGTTCTTGACCTGGGAGTTGAGCGTGGCCGCAACGGTGTTCTTGTAGGCCGCCCAGGTGTTGTACATGTTTTCAAACGCGGACTTGCGCAGCACCCGGTCCTCGCTCTCCATGTAGCTGATATAGGTGCCCTGGGAGAGCGGATGGGCGTTGCCGTCCTTGTCGATCGCGTCGGGGAACTTGAGGTCGGCGTCGGCAAACTTGGAGTAGATATCGTCCGGGCACTGGCCCACCTCGCCGGACATGGCCAGCAGCCGCTCCTCCGCCGGGGAGAGCACATGGGCCGCGTGGCGGCGGATGTTGAACAGATAGCGGCGATAGTGCTCGAGCTCGGGCGCCTCTTTGTAGAAGCGGTCGAGCGTCTCGTCGTCGATCGCCATGATCTCGGGCGTCTCAAAGGCGGTGGCGGCGTTCAGCGCGACATAGGCGGACATCGCCATGCCGGCCATCTCCTGGTATTTGCCCACGCGGGTGTCCTCGTCGTTTCTGCGGCTGGCGTACTCAAAGAGCCGGCCCATGAGGTCAATGACGTCCTCGGTCTTCTGTCCGAAGGCCAGCAGCGTCTGGGCGCTCTCGCTCAGGCGGCCGGAGAAGCCGGCCAGCTCCCGGGTCTTCTCCTTGAGCAGCTCCAGGTCCTTGTACCAGAGCTCGTCGGAGGCATAGAGGTCCTCGACCGCCCAGGTGTCCTTCACGTTCAGTTCGCTGCGTTCCGGGATTTTCTTGGTTTCTGCCATGAATTTTTACCTTCCTATCTTAAAAATCTGAAATGGTTCTTGTGATTCGCCCTTCAGTCCGGGAAATAGGCCTCGGCGGCCTGGCCGTAGCGCCAGAGCGCCTTGACCGCGTTCGCGAGATCCGCATCTGCCTGATCCGCTGCCGCCCGATTCAGAACTTTGGCCGCGTAGCTGTAGGCGCTGTAGTTGGACAAAGTCGCGCTGTTGTCGCCGAGCTTCACGCAGATCGTATGGATCTGGTCCAGGTCCTTGGCGTGGATGTCCGCAACATCCACATAGTAGTAGCTGCCACTGCCATAGTGCCGGAGCTCCGCCGGGCTGCCGTCGACGGTCGCTGTTGCGCCGGTGGCGTCACCCTCGATGCGGAAGTAGGCGCGGATGCGGGTCTCGCTTTTGAGAATGACGCTCGCGCCGTAGTAGCTGACGCCGGTGCCCTTCACCTCGGTGGAGGACGCATCCGTCGGATGCACCGCGGCAAAGTCCTCGGCCGTGTGGTAGACCTCGGGCCAGATCTTGCCACTCTCGTTCTCAAATTTCAGCGCGATCTGGGCGTAGTGCCCGTAGTCGCTCATCGCCTTACAGAGGGCCACGAGCTTGGCGTCAAAGCGACCCGGGTTCCGGATTACGGTCTGCAGATAGTCCTCCACGCAGAAGCGGAAGGTATCGGCTTCGTATTCCGCGCCGCTTTCATTCACCAGCCGGATCGGGCTGCCGGCTTCGTCCAGCAGGCGGATCGCGGTCTGCGTGTTCATGTTCTTGGCTGCCCGCTCCACGGTGAAGCGATAGGCGCCGCTGCTCAGCTTGTCGCTCAGCTCGATCTTCGCAGCGCTGCCGTCCAGCTCTGCCCAGAGGCCCGCCTCCACCAGCGCATCCGGGATGGTGATGTAGGCGTTGGCGTTGATCGTGCCGTTGAGCGTCAGACTGACGCCGCGGACCGTGGGCTCGCTGCCGGTTTCATAGCTCAGCATCGGGATCGTCTCAATGCGGCTGTAGCCGCAGACGCATTCAAGCTTCTTCGAGCCTTCCTCGTAGTAGGTCGCCTCCTGCAGGACGGTCTCAGTCAGGGTGTGCGCCTCGTCCTTGCCCTCGCCGCAGACCGTGCAGGTCTGGCTGTGGCCGGCAGCGTCATAGCGGTATTCGCCCCAGACATGCTCGCCGGTGGCCAGGATCACGGTGTCGGCCAGGCTGATTTCATTTGCTGCCGCCTCGTCTGCGAAGTACTTCCCGCAGCCGTCACAGTACCAGTATTCCACATTGCCGTCCGTCCCGCAGCTCGCCGCCAGAGCTGCCGTATGCGTCAGTTCATGCACGTGGGCCTGGCCCGCCGGCAGGATGCTGTAGGTGGTGCTGCCAACCGCAGTTTCCTTGTAAAGCCGCAGCGTGCCAGCATAACTCGTGCTGTCTTTATAATATCTCCAAGTATTGTTGGTGTTATAAACGCAAAGGTAGCGATCACCACCCTCGTTGCCGTGCAGCATCAAGCCTCGATTGGCATTATCTACCGCGGTCCACTTTACATTCGTTCCGGCGTTCGTTATAGAGATACCGGTTGAGCTGTCCGTTGCAGACAGCCGGTTGCTGCCGCTGTAGATAGCAAACCCGCTCTCGTTATCGCCGCTGAACGTCCACAGCATTGCTTCTGTCACCGGGTTGGTCAGCTCATTATTGACCACCGTAATCCCTGTACCGGCAGATGGTGTGGGACCTGTTTTATTGTTGGGCAAATACAGGCTGTTGTCCCAGGTGATGACATAGACGCCCTCTGTCACGTCGGCGGCTGTGCCGGCCAGGACATAGGCCGTGCCGCTGCCGGTACCGTCGCTTCTGGTATAGACCGCATAGAAGGTCGTTTCCTCATTCGGCGTGAAGGCTGCACCGGGCGCATAGAATTCTGGGCGCTCCGTGGTGTCGGCGAAGGTGGAGGCAGACCAGCCGGCGAAGGTCCAGCCCTCGACCTCCGGGGCCGTGGCCGGCAGATTCATAGGCTCGCCGGTATAGGCCAGCGTGTACTCGCCGCCGGGATTGATGGCGGTGCCGTTGGCGGAGTAGTGGAGATTGACCGTCGCCTTCGGGGCAAAGATGATCGTCACCGTGCAGTCAGAGCTTGCGCTGACCGTGAAGCGGTTGCCGTCCTGCGTCACCTCTGCCGTGCCCGCCGTCACCTGATAGCCTGCGGCATAGCAGCCGTCTGCCGGGATGGCGGTGATGGTTCTGCCGCTGAGCACGACCGTGCCCCAGTTCTCGTTGTTGGAGAGCGCCGTGATCGTGTAAGCGCTGACATTGCTGGAAGCCTCGCCGGAGGGCGTGGTCATGTCGCTCGGCGGCGTGAGGCCGAACACCAGCCAAGCGTATTCCGGGTAGTCGATGAACACGTTCCGGTTGCCCTGGACCTGCTGCACGAGGTCGTTTCGCTCCATCTCCCAGGTGTCGACCGGGTCGTTCTGCATCCACTGCAGCAGCAGGCTGCGGCTGGCGATTGCACGCCCGCCGCTGTCGCCGTTGCTGTCAGATTCGGGGACCGGCAGCTTGGCGGAATCCACATCTGAATAGAGATTCGGCTGCCCCCAGCGGCAGTAGACGTAGAGCAGAATACGCGCAACGTCGCCCTTGATGTCATCCTTCGGCTCGATCACGTCGCTGTTGGACCAGAAGATGGTGCTCGCATCCCCTGGGATCTGGTAATAGGTGTTGCTGCTGGGGTGGTCTGTAATCGTGCCGAAATACTTGTTGGATTTTGTGTTGTTCACATAGCCGGTCGAGGGGCGCAGATGGTGCAGATCCGCTCCGCCGTTTTTTGTGCCGTAGGAAGCGCGGCTCTGCGGCCAGATGTGCTCACGCTGCATGTCGGTCTTGTTCTTCACCGGATCGGTGCTGGTAAAATAGCTGCTTCCGTCGTAAAGGAGGTCTGTATAGAAGCAGTAGAATTTCGAGCTGCTGCTCTGGGCATCGGTGCGATTCCAGTAATAGGCCAGCGAGCCGGCGCTGGTGCCGGAATAGCTGGTTGTAAAGGTTTGGGTTTTCGACATCAGATATTGCAGCTTGTTGTAGAGCTGATTGTTCTGTGTCGTTGCCCAGCAGTCCTCGGCATTGTCCACGCCGGGCAGCAGGGAAAGATTGTCATAGGTATACTCGCCGCTGTAGTATGCCTCTGCGGCACCGGAAAGCGCGGTACAGATAATATGCCGAACCTTGCTGTTGGCCGCGGGCAGATTCGGCGCTGCAAAAATCGTCAGCGCCAAGCCGGCGAAGACGGACAGGACGAGCGCGACTGCCAGAAGCAGGCAGATGATGCGCCGGGTCCGGCGGGTTCCGGGTTTCATCGGGCAGACCTCCTTATTATTTTTCGTGCGGATGGCGGTACGGGTGAAAACAGAGATTCTTCTGAAATAAAGTATACCAAAAAACGGCAAAAATGCAATCCCATTCCGGCGGAAATTCGGTGTTTTTTCACGGAAGGCCCGGCGCTGCGCGAGGGAGCTTGCGACCGAGAAATCCGTACTTTTCACGTGAAAAAGTGTGAAATAGGAACGGATTTCTCGCTTCGCTCGAAATGACAGAGCATTTTGCAGCAGGCGCTTGGCTGTGCTGTTCACTCCGTCACGGCATGACGGTGTCAGGGGATCTCCTCCTCCACCGGCGGGTTGTCGGCAAAGAGGCTCTGCTGGGCGGGGCTGCTCAGGCCGCCGGCCTGCATCTGGTCCCACTGCTCCTTCGTGATGAGCAGCTGCCGCGGCTTGGAGCCCTCATAGGGCCCGACGATGCCGCGCTCCTCCATCTCGTCGACAATGCGCGCCGCTCTGGCGTAGCCGAGCTTGAGGCGTCTTTGCAGCATGGAGACGGAGGCCTGCTTGGTCTCGAGAATGACCTCCACGGCGGCCGGGAGAAGCTCGTCGCCGCCCTCATCCTGGGGCGTTTCCACACCGGCCGAGGCGGGCGCGTTCTTGTCGCCCTTGCCGGTCTGCGCGGCCTTGAGGTCGATCTGCTGCTGCACATCGTCGTTGTAGTTGGGCGTGGAGTGCTCCTTGACGAAGGTGACCACCTGCTCCACCTCCTCGTCGGTGATGAAGCAGCCCTGCACGCGGCGGGGCTTGCCCTTGCCGAGCGGGGCAAAGAGCATGTCGCCCTTGCCGATCAGCTTTTCGGCGCCGACCGTGTCGAGGATGATGCGAGACTCCATGGCGCTCGAGACCGCGAAGGCGATGCGAGACGGGATATTGGCCTTCATGAGGCCGGTGATGACGTCCGCGGACGGACGCTGCGTGGCGATGACCAGGTGGATGCCTGCGGCACGGCCCATCTGGGCGATGCGGCAGATGGACTCCTCGACCTCCTTGCCGGCCACGAGCATAAGGTCCGCCAGCTCGTCGATCAGCACCACGATCTGCGGCATGTGCTTGAGGTCCGGGTCGCTCGCGGCGAGCTTGTTGTAGGAGTCGATCTCGCGCGTGCCCGCGCCGTTGAGGGCAGCATAGCGGCGCATCATCTCGGACACCGTCCACTGCAGGGCGCCGGCGGCCTTCTTCGGGTCGGTCACGACGGGGACCAGCAGTTGGGGGATGCCGTTGTAGATGCCGAATTCGACCATTTTCGGGTCGATCATGATGAGCTTGACGTCCTCGGGCGTGGACTTATAGAGCAGCGAGATGATCAGGCTGTTCATGCACACGGACTTGCCCGAGCCGGTCGTGCCGGCCACGAGCACGTGGGGCATTTTGGCGATGTCGCCGATGATGCAGCTGCCGGCGATGTCCTTGCCCACGGCAAAGGAGATGGGCGAGCTGGCATTGCGGAAGGCGGGCGAGTCCACGACCTCGCGGATCTTGACCGTGCTGACGTTCTTGTTGGGCACCTCGATGCCGACCACCGAGTTGCGGTCCGGGATCGCGGAGATGCGCACGCCCGCGGCGCCGAGCTCCAGCGCAATGTCGTCTGCCAGGCCGGTGATGCGGTTGAGGCGCACGCCCTGGGCCAGCTGCAGCTCGTACATGGTGACGGACGGGCCGCGCGTGACGTTGACGATCTGCGCGTCGACGTTAAAGCAGGCGAGCTTCTCAGTCAGGCGGCGGGAATTTTCGCGCATTTCAGCCTGCGCGTTCACCGAGCCGCTGCGGTTTTCCTCGAGCAGCTCCACCGGCGGGAACTCGTAGACCGGCAGCGGCGTTTCGGCTGCTTCCTCGATCTCGGCGCTGATTTCCGCGGCGGCGATGGCCGCGTCCTTGGCCTTGACAGTCTCCTTCTCCATCGGCTGCACCGGGGGTGCCGGCGGGGTCTGCTCTACTGCCGCAGGCCTGGCAGCCGGCGGCGTCTCCGGAACAGGCTCCCTGGCCGGCCGCTGGATCGGCGGCTCGTCGGGCAGGACCGGCTCGGGCAGCGGCTGATCGTAGTCGCTCTCGTCAAAGACGAACTGCTGCGGGCGGATCGTGGGCTTGGGCGCCTGCTGGACCTTGGGCTGCTCGGGTTGCGGCTCCGGGATCGGAAGCTGCTCCGGCTCGGGTACAGGCTCGGCCTTGCGGCGGCGCTTCTGCTTCTTGGGCGGCTCGGCCTCGGCCTCCGGGGGATCGTCCACCGGCAGGTCATAGTCAAAGTGGCTGCGGCTCTTGCGCTCCTGCCGCCATTGGGTGAATTCCTCGTGGCGCTGGGAGACGTGCTCGACCAGGCGCTCGGCGGGCTCGACATACGTGTCCTCGTAATCGGCAGGCCGCTCCTTGGCCTTCTGCTCGCGGCGGTTGTTGATGGCCCGCAGCAAGCCCGTCAGCGTCAGGTTGAGTGACGACGGCAGCGTGATGACCAGCAGCACGATGCACAGCGCCCACGCCACAAAGCGGCCGCCCAGCAGGCTGAAGGTCATGGCGAGAAGGCCGCCGAACACGCCGCCGGAGGCGCCGTCCTTGCCCTCCTGGTAGAGCTTGCCCAGCATCGGCAGGCCCCAGGCGGCCTCGGAGGCGTTGCGCGCCAGGTGGGAGATCGCGCAGATCACCAGCACAAACGAAAGCGAGCACACCAGCCGCATTGTGGTCGGCCGGTTGCCGTGGAACATCAGCGTAATGAAGCAGAGAATCAGCCCGATCGGCAGCGCGACCAGACCGGCCTGTCCGAACAGGCCGGAGAAGATGCTGCCGATGATGCTGGTCCGGTCAAAGTTGGAGAGCAGGATCACAAGGGCCAGCAGCAGGCAGACCACGCCCCACATCTCCTTGCGGAATTTGTGGAAAATGCTCTCCTGCGGGGCGGCTTTTGCCTTGCTTTTCCCCGAATTGTTCTTTTTTGTGGATTTTTTTGCAGCCATTTATGTAACTCCTCAGGTAATCAAAACCAGGACCGCGGACAAGATGCCCGCACCCCAGCACCAATAAGCCAGATTGTCCAGCCTGCCGTATCTGGCGATCCGCTCGAGCAGCTTGAGGGCCAGAAAGCTCACCAGCGCCGAGACCGCCACGCCCGCCAGGCACATCCAGAAGGGCGGCATCAGAAGCTCGCTGCCGCGGGCGCCGATCGCCTCGCAGATCAGCGCCGCCAGGATCGCCGGCACCGAGAGCAGGCAGGAAAAGCGCACCGCATACTCCCGCTTGAGCCCGCAGAGCACGCCCACCGAGGTGGTGAGCGCACCGCGGGAGAGCCCCGGGAACACCGTGGGCACCTGGCTCAGGCCGATGAGAACTGCGTCGAGCGGCGTGACGTTCTTCTCGTCCTTGCTGCCGCGGTAGAAGCGCTCGCTGAGAAACAGCGCAAGCCCGGACAGCCCCAGCGCCAGCGCCACAAGGAGCAGGCTGCTGTCGAGCCCGTAGACCCAGCGCACCGGGCCGAGCAGCAGCAGGCTCAGCAGCATGGGCAGCGAGCCCAGCACATAGAACAGCTGCTCTCTGCGCCAGACCGAGGGGTGCCGCCGCTCGCCTGCCGGCGTTTTAAGAATGTGCAGCGCGCGCAGCAGCTCCTGCAGCAGCTGCCAGGCCTCCTTCCGGTAGCAGACCAGCACGGCAATCAGGTTGCCCAGGTGCAGCACCACGGCGAAATATTGAAAATTATATGGCAGCTCCGCCACGCCGAACAGCTTCTCAAAGAGCAGCAGATGTCCGTCGCCGGAGAGCAGCAGCATGCCCGCAGCCCCCTCGATCACGGCGAGGAGGATGACAAACAGGATCGTCATATCGGCCTCCATACAAATGGATGTTCATGATATTATATCACAACCGATCTGAAATTTCCACACTTTTCTTTTCGTCCGTGCGCTTTTTGGCGGAAATCATGGCCTCGAGCTCGGAAAAGGCGTCGTGCAGGCTGCCCAGGCGGTCGATGAGGCCGCAATCCACGGCCTCCTTGCCGTAGATCACGGTGCCCACGTCGGTGGCAAGCTCCCCGGTCGCCATCATATAGCGCAGAAACTTTGCCCGGGAGATCTTGGAATTGGCCGCCACAAAGGTCACGATCTGCTCCTGCACGCGCTGGAAATACTGGAAAGTCGCCGGCGCGCCGACGATCGTGCCGTTCATGCGCACCGGATGGATCGTCATGCCGGCGGTCGGCGCGATCAGCGAGCGCTTGGCAGACACCGCCAGCGGCACACCGATCGAGTGCCCGCCGCCCAGCACCAGCGAGACCGTGGGCTTCTGCATCCCGGCGATCAGCTCGGCGATGGCAAGCCCGGCCTCGATATCGCCGCCCACGGTGTTGAGAAGCAGCAGCAGCCCGTCCACGTCCTCCCTGGCCTCGAGCTCGGCCAGAAGCGGCATCACGTGCTCGTATTTTGTCGTTTTCACGGTCTCGGGCAGCAGCTGGTGGCCCTCGATCTGCCCGATGATCGTGAGCGTAAAGATCGCCCCGCCGCGTCCCTTCGTCAGCCCGCCGCCCAGCAGCTCCATCTGTTCGTTCTGTTCCATGCCTGCCTCCTGTCTGCGTTTTGGATTAGGTTGCCCGGTTTCTTACCGAAGTATTCTTTTTCGTCTGCGGTACCAGTCGGAAATTGACAGAAGCGGAAAAGCATGGTAAACTGGAGCAGAATGGGAAAGGAGGGATCGCAGGTGAAGAAGCTGCTCTGCATGCTGCTGGCGCTGCTGCTGCTTGCAGGCTGCGCCTATCCGAGATCCAGGCCGGCGGACGCCGGAAACGAGCCCATGCTCCCCGGGATCTCCATGGATGAGCGCCCTGCCCATCCGGGCCGGAAATCGCCCGAACCCACGCATCCCACAGAGGCCCCCACAGAACCGCCCACCGAAGCACCGACAGAAGCGCCCACAGAACCGACGACGGAGCCGCCGACCGAGGCCCCAACCGAGCCTCCGACCGAAGCGCCAACGGAAGCGCCCACCGAAGCACCCACCGAGCCTGCCCCCGTCCCGACCACGGAGGCCCCGGGGCCTTCGTATTCCGACGTGAGCTTCACGCAGCACTACACGCTGTATTTCGGCCAGTCCAAGCTCGACACGGAGCTGGTCTGCGTGGGCAACCGGCCCTATGTGAACGCCTCCATCGTCGAGCCCGCGCTCTCTCTTTTCAATCTTCCTGCGGTTTCGGAAAACAACCTGCGCTGGCCGATGTACACCAAGCCCGATGGGCTTTACCTCTCCCTGATCGACGAGGCCCTGCGCTGCGGGCTCTTCCCGGTCTTCTTTGACGCCGAGAAGAGCGTGCATCTCTATCGGCTCTCGGGCCGCACCTGGGAGGCCTTCCCTGCCAAGTCCAATGCGGTGCCCGCGTATCTCCGCCTGGAGGATCTGACGGCGGACAACGGCCTGAGCGGCCGCTTTACCCACGAGAATCTGAGCAAGCTGCGGCTGCTGGCGGAGTACCTGCACGGTCACGGCACTGCCGTTTACCTGGCGTGGATTCCACTTTATGTCAACCCCGGAGCCAGAGTGACCAACGACATCTCCAAGGACTGGAGCTATTATAACACCGACTTTGTCTTCACGCTGGACTGGATGCTCGCCCTTGGCGGGCAGCTGGGTCTGCACGGCCTGACGCACCAGTCCGGAAACGAAATTTCCGCCGACGGCACCGAGTTCGGCAGCGCCCACAGCTACACGGATGCCCAGCTGCTGGAACGCTTTGCGGCCGCCGAGGCGATTGCGGGCGCGCTGGGCTACACCCCGAAATTCTTTGAGTTCCCCCATGAGGCGGTCACCGCTCAGCAGGCGGAGGTGGCGGAGCGCCACTTCTCTGCGATCTATCAGCAGTGCCCCTTCAGCCGCGTCCCCGGCAACATCGAGCGGCGCGACAGCGGCAGCCACAGCTGCCTCTGGGTCCCGACGCCGGCAGATTATGTCTACCATGCAGACGACTTTAACGGCATCCTGGAGCGGCTGACCATGTGCTATGAGACCGGCAAGCTGATGAGCTTTTTCTTCCACCCGATCCTGGATGCGCCGGCCCAGAGCATCGTGATTGAGGGAGAAGATCTGCGGCTGCAGTACGATGAGCAGGCCGGCATTCTGCCGCGGCTGTTAAAGCAGCTCGACGCCTGGGGCTACCGCCTGGCGGCGTTTTCCTGAAGCGGCCCGTCTCTGCTGCCGAACCGCTCGTAGTGGTCGATGCCCACATCGGCCATAAAGCTGCGATTCGCAATGAACCATCATGGCCGATGTGGGCATCGGCCACTACGGAAAAACGGATGTAAAAACGCCCGTTGTCAGATGACAACGGGCGTTGATTGTTCATTTACGGGAGATCAATAGCCTCTTCTCTTGTTCTTGCGGGCAGCCTCGGACTTCTGCTTCCGCTTCAGGCTGGGACTCACGTAATGCTCTCTCTTGCGGACCTCCTGCTGGATGCCGGCCTTCTGGCAGCTCCGCTTGAAGCGCTTAAGTGCATTTTCCAGAGATTCGTTCTCCTTGACGCGAATTTCAGACATTGATTTCCCTCCCTCCGATGCGCCCGGCTCAATCCTTGACGCTTTCAGGGCCTTTTCTAAAAGGCGAGCTTATTATACAGGCCTCGTCTCAAATTGTCAAGTTTTTTCTGAATATTTTTGAAAAAACTTATTTTACGATGAAATTGACCAGCTTATTGGGCACGACAATGGTTTTGAAGAGCTTGCCGCCGGCCTTTTCGATGGCCTTGGCGATCTTCTCGTCGTCCTTGGCGGCCTGGGCCAGGCTGTCGTTGTCGAGGCCTGCCTCCACATGCACGGTGCCGCGGAACTTGCCGTTGATCTGCACGGCCACGTCGATTTCGGCGTCCTTGCACTTCTCCTCGTCGTACTTCGGCCATGCGCTCACCGAGCAGACGCCCTCGAATCCCTTCTGCTCCCAGAGCTCGTCGGCAATGTGCGGGGCAAAGGGGCTCAGAAGCTGCAGGAAGGTCTTGAGCTCGGCCCGGTTGCAGCCCTTGTCGGAGAGCTGGTTGAGCAGGGTCATGAGCTGGGCGATCGCGGTGTTGGCCTTGAGCTGATCGATGTCGCTCGTCACCTTGCGGATCGTCTTGTGCATGGCGTTTTCGTTGGCCTTGCTGTACTCGGCCGCGTCGTCCGTGACGGACTCGGCCACGCTCCACACCTTGTCGAGGAAGCGCTTGCAGCCCTTGACCGCGTTGGAGGACCAGGAGGCCGGCTTCTCGAAGTCGCCGATGAACATGATGTAGGTGCGCATGGTGTCGGCGCCGAACTCGTCGATGACGTCGTTGGGGTTGATGACGTTGCCGCGGGACTTGGACATCTTGATGCCGCCCTCGCCCAGGATCATGCCGTGGCTCGTGCGCTTGGCATAGGGCTCCTTGGTGGGCACCACGCCGATGTCATAGAGGAACTTGTGCCAGAAGCGGGAGTAGAGCAGGTGGAGCGTGGTGTGCTCCATGCCGCCGTTGTACCAGTCCACGGGAGACCAGTATTCCAGCGCCTCCCTGGAGGCCAGGACCTCATCGTTGTGCGGGTCCATATAGCGCAGGTAGTACCAGCTCGAGCCGGCCCACTGGGGCATGGTGTCGGTCTCGCGCTTGGCCGGGCCGCCGCAGCAGGGACAGGTCGTGTTGACCCAGTCGGTCATGGCAGCCAGCGGGCTCTCGCCGTCGTCGGTGGGCTCGTAGCTCTCCACGTTGGGCAGCAGCAGCGGCAGCTCCTTTTCGTCCATCGGGACGGTGCCGCACTTCTCGCAGTGGATGATGGGGATCGGCTCGCCCCAGTAGCGCTGACGGGAGAAGACCCAGTCGCGCAGCTTGAAGTTGGTCTTGGCCTCGCCGATGCCCTGCTCGGTGAGCCAGGCGATGATGGCCTTCTTGGCCTCGGCCACGCTCAGGCCGTTGAGGAAGTCGGAGTTGACCAGGGTGCCGGTTTCCACGTCGGTGAAGGCTGCCTCGTCCACGTTGCCGCCGGCGATGACCTCGATGATGGGCAGGCCGAACTTCTTGGCAAACTCCCAGTCGCGCGTGTCGTGCGCGGGCACGGCCATGATCGCGCCGGTGCCGTAGGAGGCCAGGACGTAGTCGGAGATGAAGATCGGAATTTCCTTGCCGTTGACCGGGTTGATGCCTCGCACGCCAGCGAGGCACACGCCGGTCTTCTCCTTGTTGAGCTCGGTGCGCTCAAGGTCGGACTTTGCCGCGGCGGCGGCCTGATAGGCCTTGACCTCGTCGGCGTTTTCCAGCCGGTCCATCCACTTGCCGATCAGCTCGTGCTCCGGGGAGAGGACCATGTAGGTCGCGCCGAAGAGCGTGTCGGGGCGGGTGGTGTAGACCGTGATCGTGTCGCCCAGGGTGGTGCCGAAGTTGACCTCGGCGCCGTGGCTGCGGCCGATCCAGTTGATCTGCTGGGTCTTGACCCGGTCGATGAAGTCCAGGCCCTCGAGATCGTCGATCAGGCGGTCGGCGTACTTGGTGATGCGCAGCATCCACTGGCTCTTCTCCTTGCGGACCACAGGGCTGCCGCAGCGCTCGCAGACGCCCTCGACGACCTCCTCGTTGGCCAGCACGCACTTGCAGGAGGTGCACCAGTTGACGGGCATCTTGGCCTTGTAGGCCAGGCCCTTCTTGTACATCTGCAGGAAGATCCACTGGGTCCACTTGAAATACTTGGGATCGGTGGTGTTGATCTCGCGGTCCCAGTCGAAGCTGTAGCCCAGGGCCTGCAGCTGGCCGCGGAAGGTCTTGATATTGTTCTCGGTCACGATCCGGGGATGGATGTGATTCTTGATGGCGTAGTTCTCGGTGGGAAGGCCGAACGCGTCATAGCCCATGGGGAAGAGGACGTTGTAGCCCTCCATGCGCTTTTTGCGCGCGATCACGTCCATCGCGGTGTAGGGTCTGGCGTGGCCCACGTGCAGGCCCACGCCGGAGGGGTACGGGAACTCGATCAGGCCGTAGAATTTTTCCTTCTCGCCGCCGGTCTCCGCCTTGTAGAGCTGGTTGTCCAGCCAGTATTTCTGCCATTTCGCCTCAATGGCGGTAAAATCGTATTTCATGTCGTTGCCTCTTTCATATAACTTGTAGGGGCGAGCATTGCGCGCCCGCCGACGCTGAACCGGGTCTCGGGCGAGCAATGCTCGCCCCTACAGAACGCTCAGTCTTCCAGCGCCACCGGGGTCGCGTCGTTCCAGAGCCGCTCCAGATCATAGAAGGCGCGGGTCTCGTCGGTGAAGACGTGCACCACCAGTGCGCCGAAGTCCAGCAGCACCCAGGTGCCGCTGCGGTGGCCCTCCCGATGGAGCAGGGGCTCCCCTGCCTCTGTCACGGCCTCCTCCACGGCGTCGCACAGGGTGTTGATGTGCGTGTTGGAGGTGCCGGTGCAGATGAGAAAATACTCCGCCAGGGTGGTGACGTCGGTGACCTCCAGCAGACGGATGCCGATGCCCTTCTTGTCGCTCAGGGCAGTGGCGGCGGTCAGTGCGATTTCCTTTGTCGTCATAAGCTTACCTCAAAATTACAGATTCAGGCCGTTCATCACGCCGACCACTGTCATGATCAGCACCGCGGCGGAGGCGACCAGCAGCATCAGGCCCTTCTGCCAGCCGGCGAAGAAGTAATCCTCCTCCACCTCGTCCTCGGTCTCATAGGGCTGGGGATGGTAGTCCAGCGGCTTCTCGTCCCGGCGGATGGGCCGCTGCGGCGCCGGCTGCCGGTAGGAGGCAGGATCGGGCATGCTGGTTGCCTTGCCGGCCCCGGCTGCGCCGATGGGGCTGGCGGGCTTGGCCTCGTCCATGCCGGCCAGCTGCCGCAGCTCCTTGAGGAATTCATCCTCCTCGTCCAGCGCCAGATCCGCCGGGTCGACCTTTTTGGTTGCGTCGAATGTATTTGCTCTGTCCAGTTCGCGAAGTTCTTCCGTGGTCATGGTTTATTCTCCTCTCGTTGATAGATATTGCCATGCCGCCATGGAGTTTTCGTCGATGGGCTGACCGCGCCGGCGCAGGCTCTCGAGGGACATCTCGAGCCCTGTGCGGAGGGCGGCGTCGAGATCCACCCGGCAGAGCGCGCGCAGCTGCTCCACGCCCGGAAAATCCCGGTTCGGTTCCATGTAATCGGCAAGATAGATGATTTTGTCCAGCAGGGCCATGTCGGCCTTGCCGGTGGTGTGCCACCAGATCGCCTGGCAGACTGCTTCGGATTCCCCGAAGACCGCCCCGGCCACCACCGCGCCGCTCTTGGCGT
Organism: Oscillospiraceae bacterium; assembly: GCA_902795195.1. Taxonomy (GTDB): domain Bacteria; phylum Bacillota; class Clostridia; order Oscillospirales; family Oscillospiraceae; genus JAFRPC01. The sequence continues at coordinate 8,389 of CADBKF010000001.1, read as the reverse complement.
GCAGCAGCTTGGGATGGGCCCGCTCAAACTCGGACAGCGGCGCCGCGTAGTGGTCGCACACGGCCAGCTGCGCCGCGGGGCTGAGCGCCTTGGTGATGTCGTGCAGGATGCCGGCGCGGCGGGCAGCCACAGGATCGGCGCCCCAGCGCTCAGCAAGCTCCACCGCCGTCTCGCAGCAGCCGATGACGTGGGCGCGGCGCTTTTCGTCGTGCAGGCGCAGAGACAGGGTTTTGAGCGCCTCAAAGGGCAGGCCCCTGCGGTCCACGCCGCAGCCGTAGAGCTGCTTTTCGCGGATGCGCTCGCCCACCGCCTGCGGCAGCCGGTACTCCGGCACGCCGAAGGCCAGCATTCTGCGGATCTCGGTCGAGGAGACCTCGATGCTCTCGTTTTCGGCAAAGAGCACCTGCGTCTGACAGCTCTGCTCGATCTGCTGGGCTGCCGCCTGCACCTCGGCGCGGAGCTGCTCGCTCTCGTTCTGCCGGTGCATCACGGCCAGCTTTGCCATCGAGGCGATCTGCTGCGGCGCGCGCCAGGTGAGAAAGCTCAGCAGCATGTCCGTCCCCATGAGCAGGATCAGCTCGTCGTTTGGGTAGAGGCTGCGCAGGCTTCTGAGCGTGTCGACGGTGTAGCTCACGCCCTCGCGCCGGATCTCGATGTCGGAGACCTCCGCCTCCGGGATGTCGGCGAAGGCCAGCCGGGTCAGCGCCAGGCGGGTCTCGGCGTCGGGCGTGCCCTCGGCCTGCTGCTTGTGGGGCGGATCGTAGGCCGGGATCACCAGAAGCCGGTCCAGCTGCAGGCGCTGCACGCTCTGCGCGGCGGCCAGCACATGGCCGGCATGGGGCGGGTTGAAGCTGCCCCCATAGATGCCGATGCGGCTCATTCCTCGCCTTCCTCCATCGCTCTGCGGCGGGCCTTGGCCTGCTCAATGGCGGCCTGCTTGAAGTATTCGTTGCGCTGCTCGCGCGCAGCCTTGGCGGCCTTGTGCCGTTTCTGCACGCCGGCGCGCACGGGGTTGACCTTTTTCTTGGCCTTGGCCTTGAGGGCGGCCTTCTGCTGCGCCGCCTGCTGCGCCTTCTTCTCGGAGTAGCGGTAGATCACGAACTTGTTGCCGACCACCTGGATGCCCTCGGCGCCTAAGGCCTCACACAGCGCGTCGCAGGCCTCCCGCGCGGTGAGCAGCGCGGTCTCGAGCACCTTGCCCTTGATGAGCTCTCTGGCGTCCAGCTGGCGGCCGGCCTCCTCCAGAAGCGTGGCGCTCACGCCCTCCTTGCCCACGATCAGCGTGGTGTCCAGTTCATTGGCCTTCGAGCGCAATTCAGCTCTTTCTTTGCTTGTCATTGTTTTTTCTCCATATCCAACAGCGCGCAGAGCCGCTTCAGGGCGTTCGCTCTGTGGCTGATTTGATTCTTTTTCTCCTCCCCCATCTCGGCGAAGGTACGGCCTTCGCGGGGGATGTAGAACACCGGGTCGTAGCCGAAGCCGGCTGCGCCGTGGGGCTCGGAGGCGATATAGCCCTCGCAGCTGCCCGCCGCGACGAGCTTCTTTCCGTCCGGATAGAGCAGCGTCATCACACAGACGAATCGTGCCGTGCGCTCCTCGCTGCGGATGGTGCGCAGGTTTTCCAGCAGGTGGTTGAGCCGGTCGCGGTCCGTCACGCAGGCGGGTGCCCCGTAGCGGGCCGAGTAAATGCCCGGCACACCGCCCAGCGCGTCCACACACAGGCCGGAATCGTCCGCCAGTGCCGGCAGGCCGGTGGCCTTGACCACGGCCTCGGCCTTGAGCAGCGAGTTCTCCTCAAAGCTGGTCCCGGTCTCGTCCACGTCGATGTCCACGCCCAGCTCGCTCTGGAGGACGAGCTCCATATCATATTGTTCCAAAATTTCCTGAATTTCAATCAGTTTATGGGGGTTTTTGCTTGCTAAAACAACTTTCATCCCAGTTCTCCGATGATGCTCTTCTGAATTTCGCAGAGTGCTGCGTTGCCCGTTTTGCACAGCGAGAGCAGCTGCGCCTGCTCCTCAAAGCTGAAGGGCCTGCCCTCGCCGGTGCCCTGCAGCTCGATGATGCGGCCGTCGGCCGTCATGATGCAGTTGAGGTCCACCATGGCGCGGCTGTCCTCCTCATAGCAGAGGTCCAGCATGGGCTCGTCGTTCACGATGCCGGCAGATATGCCGGACACGTAGGTTTTGAGCGGCATTTCGTCCAGCTCACCCTGCTCGCGCAGCTTTCGCAGGGCCAGCGCCAGGGCGATGAATCCGCCCGTGACCGAGGCGGTGCGGGTGCCGCCGTCGCCCTGCAGAACGTCGCAGTCGATCGTGATGGTCCGCTCGCCCAGGCGCTGCAGGTCCACCGCGCCGCGCAGGCTTCTGCCGATCAGGCGCTGGATCTCGGCGCTTCGCGGGGCCAGCTTCAGCTTGGTCACGTCCCGCACGCTGCGGCTGCGGTTGGCCCGGGGGAGCATCGAGTACTCCGCCGTGACCCAGCCGCCGCTTTTCACGTGGAGCGGCACCTTGTTTTCCACCGAGGCGTTGCACAGCACCATGGTGTTTCCCATTTCGATGAGGCAGCTGCCCTCGGCAAATTTTGAAAAGCCCGTGGTGATCTTCACCGGCCGCAGCTCGTCGTTCTTTCTTCCGTCTTTCCGCATATTTCGCGTCTCCTGTTCGCGGGACGTCGAGGACGCCGTCCCCTACGTTGTCTCCTGCCGGCGCGGGACGTCGAGACGCCGTCCCCTACGTTGTCTCCTGCCGGCGCGGGACGTCGAGGACGCCGTCCCCTACTTTGTTGCCTGCCGGCGCGGGACGTCGAGGACGCCGTCCCCTACGTTGTCTCCTGCCGGCGCGGGACGTCGAGGACGCCGTCCCCTACGTCTCCTATTGCCTATTGCCTGTTGCCTATTGCCTGATCCCTGTTGCCTTCCGCAAAGATTCTTCGCTTCGCTCAGAATGACAGGGCTGTCAGATCAGCGCCTCGACGAAGGAGCGCGCCTCAAACGGCATGAGATCGTCGATGCCCTCGCCCACGCCGATGTACTTGACCGGCACCTGCAAGGCGTCGGCGATCGCGATCACGATGCCGCCCTTGGCTGTGCCGTCGAGCTTGGTCAGTACGATGCCGGTCACGCCGGCGATCTCCTTGAACTGCTTGGCCTGCAGCAGACCGTTCTGGCCGGTGGTGCCGTCGAGCACCAGCAGGACCTCCTTGTCGCTCTCGGGCAGCTCGCGGTCGATGACGCGGCTGATCTTCGCCAGCTCGTTCATGAGGTTGGCCTTGTTGTGCAGACGGCCGGCGGTGTCCACCAGGATGACGTCGGTGCCGCGGGCCTTGGCGGCGCTGATGCCGTCAAAGACCACGGAGGCCGGGTCAGCGCCCTCGTGCTGCCGCACGATGTCCACGCCGGAGCGGCCCGCCCAGATTTCCAGCTGATCGGCCGCCGCCGCGCGGAAGGTGTCGCCAGCGCAGAGCAGTACGTTTTTGCCCTCGCCCTTGAGCTGATTGGCCAGCTTGCCGATGGTCGTGGTCTTGCCCACGCCGTTGACGCCGATCACCAGCACCACAGAGGGCCGGGTGCCGATGTTGAGCGCTGCGTCGCCGACCTCGAGCATGCCCACCAGGATCTGGCGCAGCTCGTTGCGGATCTGATCGGTGGTGGTCAGGTGCTTGAAGTCCACCTGCTCGCGCAGCGCCTCGACCGCCTTGCCAGCGGTCTCCACGCCGAGGTCTGCCAGGATCAGGCTCTCCTCAAGCTCGTCAAAGAATTCCTCGTCTGCTACGGCAAAATCACTGAAAATGCTGAGCAGCGTGTTTTCCATGGCCTGTCTGGTTTTCGTCAGGCCCTTTTTGATCTTTTCAAAAAAACCCATGGTGTCTCCTTATGCGTCGGTTACGGCAGCTTGCTGAAGCAGTCGAGCAGCGTCTGGACATCCGTATCGCCCATGCAGCTGAGTGTCAGAGCGCCATAATAATTGGTTTCGTTGCGGAAGTAGAGGATGTACTGCGTCAGATCCAGGCCGTTGACGGTCTGCTCCAGACGGATGCAGGTCTTCTCCTCGCCGCAGAAATTCAGCGTTTCGACGTTGTAGCTGTTGACGGTCATGCCGGCGTCGCTCAGTTGCTTGGTCACGGTGCTCTCCATGGCCTCAAAGAGCTTTTCGTCGCTGAAGAGATCCGCCTTGTGGTCGTTGAGCTGGAAGTTAAGGTTGGCGTTGCAGCGGCCGTCCGCACTGCTGAAGAACATGTCCATGTACTGGCCGGACTTCTCAATGGCCTCGGCGATCTCGCTGCCCTCCATGACCTGCTGGGTCATCTGGTTGAGCTCGGCGATCTGCGCCTCGTCATAGAAGCTCCAGCCGTCGGGCAGCGTGCACTGCAGCTTCAGGAATTCATTCGTATAGGTGTTGCCGCTCACATTGCCGTGCAGCACGGCGGGGTCGACCTCCACGACCTTCTTCGTGGCGCAGGCGCCCAAAGAGAGCAGCAGGCAGAGTGTCAGAACGATTGCGATGCTTTTTTTCATGATTTGGTCTCCGTTTCAGTATGATTATTCTACAATCCCAAGCTGCTGCTCGATCTGGTTGAGATCCAGGTGCAGGATCTTGGAGATGCCCTGCTCCTGCATGGTAACGCCGAAGAGGGCGTCGGCCTCCTCCATCGTGCCGCGGCGGTGGGTGATGACGATGAACTGTGTTTTTTCGCAGAGGCTGCGCAGATAGCTGGCAAAGCGCTCCACGTTCCGGTCGTCGAGTGCAGCGTCGATCTCGTCGAGCATGCAGAAGGGCGTCGGCCGGACCTTCAAAATGGCAAAGTACAGGGCGATGGCCACAAAGGCTTTCTCGCCGCCGGAGAGCAGCGTGATGGTTTTCAGCTGCTTGCCGGGCGGCTGCACGTTGATCTCGATGCCGCACGAGAGCGGCTGGGCGGGGTCCTCCAGCGTCAGCGACGCCTTGCCGCCGCCGAACATCTCCACAAAGGTCTCGCCGAAGTAGCGGTTGATCTTGCCGAATTCCTCGGTGAAGATCTCGGTCATGCGGCCGGTGATCTCGCGGATGATGCCCTCGAGCTCCTTCTTCGACTGCAGCACGTCGTCCCGCTGGCCGGTGAGGTACTCGTAGCGCTCGCTCACGCGGGCGTATTCGTCGATCGCGCCGAGGTTCGGCGTGCCCAGCTGGGAGATCTTCCGGCGCAGCTCCCCGGCCCGGCGGTTGGCGGCGTTGACCGAGTCGATCTTGGCGGCCATGACCGGCGCCATGGAGGGCGTCAGCTCGTAGCTGTCCCAGAGCTTGTCGATGATCTGCTTTTCCTCGAGGTGCGCGTTGTCGCGTCTGGCCTCCAGACGCGCCTTTTCGCGCTCCATGTCGATGATGTCCTTGTTTTTCTGCTGGGCGTCCTTTTCCGCGGAGGTCTTCTGCGCCTCGACGCCCATGCGGGTGAGGATGGCCTCCTGCAGGCGGGTCTTTTCGGCCTCTGCCCGGTCGGCCTGGGCCTGGTGGGCCTGCTCGGCCTCCAGGATCGAGGCGTCCAGCTTCTGCATCTGGCGCTCGTATTCCTCCGCCAGGGCCTGCTTCTGGGCGCTGTCGCCCTGCATGGCCCGGGAGAGCGCCTCGAGCTGGCGGATGTTCTCCTGCGCGGCGGTCTTTTCGGAGCTCAGCGCGGCCGCCTCCATGCGAAGGGCGGTCAGGCGCTCGCTGAGCTGGTTTGACTGCTCGTTGGCCGCGCTCTGCCCGGCGGACAGGTCCTCGATTTGCCGCAGCAGCTCGCTGTTCTGCCGATCTAACAGCTCGAGCTGGGCTTCCAGCCCGGCCTTGCGCTTCTCATCGGCCTTGCCGCTCTCGTCCAGGGCCGCCAGCTCCCGCTGGCCGGACTGGGCCGCGTCCCGGATGGCGGCATAGAGCGCGGCGTACTGCCGTTCGTCGCCCTCCCGCTTGAGAACGCCGTCCTCGGCCTCGCGCAACTGGCCCTGCACGGTGATGGATTCAAAATTCGCCTGCTCGGCAGTGCGGACCGCCTCGGTCAGCTGCCGTTCGGCCTCGGTGAGCTTTGCCTGCAAAGACGTCTGCTGCTCGCCCAGCTGGGCGATCTGCCCGGCCCGGGAGAGCACGCCGGAATTCTTTGACACGCTGCCGCCGGTCATCGAGCCGCCGGGGTTCATGACCTGGCCGTCGAGCGTCACGATGCGAAAGCGCCGGTTGTAGCGCTGGGACATTTCGATCGCGTCGTCCATCGTCCGGCAGATCACGGTCCTGCCCAGCAGGTTGTCCACAACGGCCTTGTATTGCGGGTCAAAGCGCACGAGCTCGGACGCCACGCCCAGGTAGCCTGCGCAGCCGCTCAGGCCCCGCTCCTGCAGCGTCCGGCCCTCGATGGCGGACAGCGGCAGGAACGTCGCGCGGCCCACGTCGCGCCGCTTGAGCTGGTTGATGGCGTATTTGCCGTCCTGCTCGCTCGTGACCACGATGTGCTGCATGGCGCTGCCGAGGGCGATTTCGATGGCAACGGCGTACTGCTCGTCGGTGGCGATCAGCCGGGAAACCGGCCCGTGGATGCCACGCAGCGCGCCGTGCTCGGCCTCCTGCATGACGAATTTGACGGCCTTGGAGTAGCCCTCGTATTCGCGCTCCATCTCCCGCAGCATCCGCAGCCGGGAGCTCACGGTGTCCAAAGAGACCTTGAGCGAGTTGACGCTCTGCTGCGCCGCGCTCGTGCGGTCCTGCCGGGCTTTTTTGCGCATTTCGTAGCCGCTCAGGGTATTTTTGAGCGCCTGCACGTCCTCGCGCATGGCCTTGAGCTCGCGCCGGCAGTTCTCTAAATTGGTTTTGGTCTCGTCCAGGCGGCCCTGGGCGGCTGTATAGTCTGCGCTCAGTTCCGCCCGGTGGGCGGCCTGGCGGCTGATGGATTCGTCCAGGGCGGACAGGTCCGCCCGCTTGCCGGCGATCTCGGCGGCGGTCGACGCCTGCCGGTTGCGCAGCTCCAAAAAGCTGCGGGTCATATCGTCGGCGCTCTCGGAAAGGCGCTTTGCCTCTTCCAGCGCCTGGCTCAGCTGGGCCTCCAGCGCCGCAGCGGAGCTGTCGATCTCCGCAATCCGGCGCTCGCCGGCGGCGATCTGCTCGAGCAGGCTGCCGGAGCGGCTCTTCTGCGCCTCGATCTCCTCGAGCACGCGGCTGCGGTTGTCTTCGGCGTTTCGCCGCTCGCCCCGCAGCACGGCGATCTGCCCGGCCATGCGCTCGCGCTCGGCCTCCTGGGCGGAGATGTCGGAACGGATCTTATCGATCGCCTCGTCGTGGGTGTGCAGCTGCTCGGCGAGCTTCGCCGCCAGCTCATAGAGTCCGTCGACGGCCTCATGCTCCTGCTGCAGGATGAAGGCGGCGGAGTTGAAGTCCTCCTCGGCCTTCTTCGCCACGGCGGCCAGGCGGGAGAGAGAATCCAGCCAGACCGCGATCTCCAGGCCCTTGAGCTCCTCGCGGTAATCGAGGTAGCGCCTTGCCTTCTCGGCCTGCTCCTTGAGCGGCGTGACCTGCAGCTCAAGCTCGGAGATCTTGTCGCCGATGCGCAGCAGGTTTTCCTCCGTGCGCTCGAGGCGCCGCTCGGTCTCCTCCTTGCGGTGGCGGTACTTTGAGATGCCCGCGGCCTCCTCGAAGATCTCGCGCCGGTCCACGCTGCGGGCGGACAAAATCTCGTCGATGCGGCCCTGGCTGATGTTGGAGTAGCCCTCGCGGCCGAGGCCCGTGTCCATGAACAGCTCGTTGATGTCGCGCAGCCTGGCGCTCTGCCGGTTGATATAGTATTCACTCTCGCCGGAGCGGTAGTAGCGGCGGGTCACCATGATCTCGGGCGTTTCACCGAGCTTGCCGTCAGCGTTGTCAAGCGTCAAAGACGCCTCTGCAAAGCCCACCTGCGCGCGCTTCTGGGTGCCGCCAAAGATGACGTCCTCCATCTTGCCGCCGCGCAGGGCTCTGGTGCTCTGCTCGCCCATGACCCAGCGGATGGCGTCGGAAATGTTCGACTTGCCCGAGCCGTTCGGTCCGACGATCGCGGTGATATCGTCGTCAAAATTCAGTATGGTCTTGTCGGGAAAGGACTTAAAGCCCTGGATTTCAAGTGATTTCAGGTACATTCGATCTATTTCCTTTTCCTGCGCAGGAAATCAAAAAAGTGTTCTACATATTATAACGTATTGCCCTTGTTTTTTCAAGTAAAACCTGTGATTTCTCAGGATTTCTTATACTCGAATGCAATAAAACCATTTATAATGGTTTTATTCGTCGAACACGGAACGCGTTCGACGCTCCGCATAAAATGCGGAGGCATTCGTACGTACAATAGCTGAACATGCCAAGCCCACTTGGCTTGGCATCTGCGGCGTTCGCCGCAGGCAATAAAACGATTCAATCGT